>DATJIG010000289.1:0-21582 GCA_035493495.1 Alphaproteobacteria bacterium | reverse complement strand
AAGGCGCTGGTGCTCCAGCTCGACTAGTCACTCGTTCTCGTCGTCGCCGATCTCGTTGCGCAGTCGCGCCTCGCGCAGGTCGAGGTCGCGCTCGACCCGGCGCCGCGCCTCGTCCTTGATCTTGCCGGCGCGGTAGAGCTGGTTGACGTGCTCGCGCTCGGTCTCGATCAGCAGGCACTCGACGTCGTCGCGCAGATCGCTCAGCCGCTTGTGGGCGTCGTTGCCGTCGCTCACGTTCTCAAGGTAATGGATGCGATCCAGGATCCGCTCGCGCACCGGCTCGATCACGTCGCGCGGCAGCTTGCGCTCCGCCGCCACTTCGTCGATGCGCTCAAGCGCGCCGTGCAGCGCCTCTCGGCGTGCGACGTGCTCCTCGTGCCGCTCCCGGTGGCGCTCGGCGCGGCCGCTGTGGGCGAGGCCCAACGCCCGGATCACCGCCGGTAGCATCAGGCCCTGGCCGACCAGCGTCACCAGGATCACGGCGAACGTCAGCAGCAGGATCAGGTCGCGATAGGGGAACGGCGCGCCGCTGTCGGTGGTGAGCGGGATCGACAGCGCCGCCGCCAGCGAGACGATGCCACGGATGCCGGTGAAGGCGATGGCGAAGGGCCACTGCCACGGCGGCGCCGGATCGCGCCTGGCGAGTCCCGGAATCGTCCACCGTGGTACGTAAATCGCCGGGAACACCCACAGGAAACGCGTGACGATGACGACGGCGCTGACGACCGCGACGGCCATGAGCAGGCCGGCCACGCTCTCGGCGGTCATCTTGTCGAGGAGCGACCGCGCCTGCAGGCCGGTGATGACGAACACCAGACCTTCGATCAGGTAGATCAGGAAGTCCCAGAAGAATATGCCCTGCAGTCGGGTCGCGGCGCTGATCAGCAGGAGGCCGTTCCAACTGATGTAGAGCCCGGCCGTGACCGTTGCCAGCACGCCCGACCCACCGAGGGTCTCGGGCGGCCAGAACGCGACGTAGGGGGTGAGGATCGACAGCAGGATCTCGACCCGCGGCTCGGCGACCCAGCGACGGATGCGCAGCATCGCCCAGCCGACCGCGACGCCCCACGCCAACTCGCCGCCGACGATTGCGGCGAAGGTGCCGACTGCCGTCCCGAGATGGAACGTGCCGATGCTGACCGCGGCTACGGCGAAGCGGTAGAGGATCAGCGCCGTCGCGTCGTTGGCGAGGCCTTCGCCCTCGAGCACGGTGACGATGCGGCGCGGGATGTGGAGCCGCCGCGCGATCGCCAGCGGCGCGACGGTGTCGGGCGGCGAGACGATGGCGCCGAGCACGAAGCCGACATTCCACGGCAGGCCGAGGAGGTAATGAGCGGCGGTCGCCACCGCGACCGTGGTGACGACGACCGCGCCGACCGCGAGCAGCGAGATCGGCCGCAGGTTGAAGCGGAACTCGCGCCAGCTCATCGAGACCGACGCCGCGTAGATCAGCGGCGGCAGCACCACCAGCAGCACCAACTCCGGCGCCAGTTCGATCGTCGGCAGCCCGGGTACGAGCGCGAGACCGACGCCGGCACATACCAGCAGGATCGGCGGCGGAATCTCGAGTCGTTTCGCCAGCACCGCGATGGCACCGACGACAATCAGCAGGGACAGCAGAATTTGGAGGGTTTCGACCATGGGGTGCTCCGCCGGGAGCACCGGCCAGGCGATTGTGGCGGCGCGGGGCATCGATCCGCAAGCACCCCTGTGCAGAACTGACCTGCGCGGGGGCCCGGATCGTGCCGGGTGGCGGCCCCGGAGCGGCGCGGGTACACTGCGCCATGGTTTCCGCATCCCTGTCCCGGCGGCTTTCGGTTGCGCCGATGATGGACCGCACCGACCGGCACGCGCGGTTTTTCCTGCGCCTGATCAGCCGCCGGACTCTGCTCTACACCGAGATGGTCACCGCGATGGCGGTGGTCCACGGCGACGCCGAGCGGCACCTGGCGTTCGATGCGCGCGAATCGCCGGTGGCGCTTCAGCTCGGCAGTTCGGACCCGAAGCAACTCGCCTACGCTGCGAGCCTTGCCGAAAGCTTCGGCTACGTCGAGGTCAACCTCAACGTCGGCTGCCCGTCGGACAAGGTGCAGACCGGCCGGTTCGGCGCCTGCCTGATGGCCGAGCCGGCGCTGGTCGCCGAATGCTGCGCGGCGATGATCGCGGCGACGCCGCTCCCGGTCACGGTCAAGACCCGCATCGGTATCGACGACAGGGACTCCTACGAGGAGCTTGTCGCGTTCGTCGACAAGGTCTCGGCCGCCGGCGTGTCGAGCTTCGCGATCCACGCCCGCAAGGCATGGCTCAGCGGCCTCTCGCCCAAGGAGAATCGCGAGATCCCGCCGCTCGACTACCCGCGCGTCCATCGCCTCAAGCAGGACTTTCCGCACCTCGAGATCGCCATCAACGGCGGCGTGCTGACGCTCGATGCCGCGCGCAAGCACCTGCGCCACCTCGACGGCGTGATGATCGGCCGCGCCGCCTACGACGATCCCTACATCCTCGCCCGCGCCGATCGCGACGTGTTCGGCGGCGACGAAATCGTTCCGACGCGGCGCGAGATCGTCGACGGCCTCATCGTCTACGCCGAGGAGCTCGCTCAAGCGCGTGTTCCGTTCCATCGCCTCGGCCGCCACATCCACGGCCTGTTCGCAGGCCAAGCCGGCGGCCGCCTGTGGCGCCGCACGCTGGCGGAGCAGGGGCACAAGCCCGGTGCCGGGCCCGACGTGCTGCGCGCCGCAGTCGCGCAGATCCCGGCCGCGGTGTTGGATGCGCGGGACGACGACGCGATCCGTGTCGACGGCGCGATCCGCGCCGCGGGCTGAGCGACAATCCGGGAGCATCGATGAGCGCCGAAGCCGTTCCGTTCGATCCGATTGCCGGCGCGCCGCCGATCCGGCTGTTCAATCTGGTGTGGTGCGCGCTGGCGGCCGCCGTGCTGGTCGCGGCGATCCTCAGCGGCGTGCACTGGTTCCTCAATTTCGTCCACGTCGTCTCGGGCGTGCTGTGGACCGGCACCGACCTGTTCATGGGCTTCGTCGTCGGCCCGATCATGCGCGGCATGCCGTTCCCGGCGCGGCGCGCGTTCATCGCCCGCCTGATGCCGAAGACGCTGTTTCTGCTGCCAACGGTCTCGACCCTGACGACGACCGCCGGCTGGTTCCTCGCCAAGCAGAGCGGCTATCTCGAGATGGACTACCCGCAGTTCTGGTGGGTGATCGCGGCGCTCGTCATCGTCGCCATCCTGACGATCCAGGGCTTGTTCATCCTGCTGCCGACCAACCTCATCGTCTACTTCGAGGTGCGCAAGCCGGTGCCCGACACGGCGCGGATCGGCCGCTTCATGCGGCGCTACGTCTACGTCGTCGCCTTCCAGGGCGCGATGCAGGTCGCCATCATCGTCGTCATGGCGAAATTCGTGACGGGGATTTGAATCACAGAGTTTGAAATGGCGCGTCTGAGACGGTGACGTTTCTTTCCGCATCTGGATATCCCACGGTCCGTAGTAAATCTCCGACGCTGATTTGCGACACCTGCTTGTGTCGACTAGGGCCAACCATCACTTC
The DNA here is from genome assembly GCA_035493495.1 of Alphaproteobacteria bacterium. Taxonomy (GTDB): domain Bacteria; phylum Pseudomonadota; class Alphaproteobacteria; order SMXQ01; family SMXQ01; genus DATJIG01. Next base: position 18,016 of record DATJIG010000289.1, on the reverse strand, counting down.
GGCAATGGGCAAAAGCTTTTTTCCGGATGAAGAAGTGGCAGTTGAAAGTGTCAGTGGAAGGTGCCGAGACATCATCATCTGGCGTTGCACATAGCGCATACGTGGAAAGTCTGTGTCTCTAAGCTTCCGCACGAAGCGCCATTCTCGCTCACCGGCAAACGCTTTGTGTTTCACAATGGGTGCGAGATAGGTAATCGCGTCGCTCCACGCGGCAAAAAAGGATCGTAACCACTCTTCACGTGGTTCCGCGCCTCTTGTTTTGAGTCCTTCTCGGAAAAATTTAAATGTCCCCGCCGCGACCTCGCGAGCAATGTCGCGCTGTATATTTTCATCGTATTGAACAGGTGCGAGGTAGCTTTGATCGGCTGCTCCAACGAGCGCGATTGCTTTCGCGTGAAAGGCAATTGCGTAGCCTCCTTCACCCCCGCTATACGCGCGCCACTGACTAAGATCATCTTTGCTGTCGCTGAAGCACGCCACGAACCACCAGTTTTTCGGGGCGGAGTCGGCGAGAAGTGCTTTTCGCGCCTCTTCGAATAAAAATCTGTCATCGTCGTCTAAAGTATTTGTATCCGCATACTCCTCGAGTGCCTGCAAAAATAGAGTAGAGGCATGACGAAATTCTCTGTGGTCATTCAGACATGAAATTTGCGTTGACCACAGCTCGCCGCTTTGAACTATCTGGATCAGTGAATGCCCGCTCGTGTAATGCCAGAGGATGTCCGGCGTGTCTTTTGCTGCGGTTGCTTTCGCAATTAGCGGAGCCACGGCTTTAAAATAGGATTGCCGCTCGGCGTCAGTAACGGGGGTAGCTATAGGAGCCTCCTTGTTCGAGACCGCTTTGGAGTCACTCGGCGTTCTCCGTCACTCCAGCGGGCCCATCGCCGCTTTGGCCTTGGCGATGATGTCGGCGGGCTGGTGGATGGTCTCGCTGACGATCTTCGCGAGCTCCATGCCGCTGATCGGGTTGATGTCGATGTGGAGCTTCGCCATCTCGGCGGCGAAGTTCTGATCGCGCATCGTCTCGGCGAACGCGGCGCGCAGGAAGGCGACGCGGTCGGCGGGAACGTCGGGCGGCGCCAGGAACGGCTGGCCCAGCGCGTTGGGCGAGGAGATCAGCTTGAGGATCTCGCGCGCCTCGGCGGTCGGCGCGATTTCGGTGACCAAGGGCACGTCGGGCAGGTCCTTTTCGCGCTCGGCACCGACCTGGGCGAGGATGTCGACCTTCCTCTCCTTGAACCACGCCGGGCGATCGATCAGCGCGCCGGTGTAGCTCGTCGTGAAACCCTGCACCTCGCCGCGGTCCATGGCGATGTAGATCTCCGACACGCTCTTGTAGCCGAGCACGACCTTGAACTTGGTGCCGAGTGTGTTGTTCATCGCCGTCGGGATGATGACGTTGCTCGAGCCCGCGCCGGTGGCGCCGAAGCTGAGCTCGCGGCTCTTCGCCTGCTCGATCGTCTTGACGCCCGCGGTGTGCCAGACCATGGCGATGGTGTTGTAGCTGCCGGGCGATCCGATCCAGTTGAAGCGGCTCGCGTCATAGCGGACGCCGCGGCCGTCGAGTACCTGGTTGAGCGGGATCGCGTTGTTGACGGTGGCGATGGTCGTGCCGTCTTTGGGCGCGATGTTGTACATGTAGTTCGTCGCCAGCACGTTGCCGGCGCCGGGCATGTTCTGCACGACGAAGTTCGGATTGCCGACGATGTAGCGTCCCATGTGGCGCTGCAGCAGCCGCGCGATCGAATCGTAGGTCCCGCCCGGCCCGGTGCTGACGACGACGTTGATTGTCTTGCCCTTGTAGAAATCGTCGGCATGGCTCGGCACGACAGAAGCCGCGAGCAACGCAGCGGCAACGCAACCGACAACGCTCGGCACAACTCGCATCGTCATCCCCTTCGGTGAACGCTGATTACTGGGCTGCGACCCTACTGCGCAGCGACCATGGTATCGGAGGCGGCGATGTGCCGCTCGACGGTGTCGGCGAACGATGCGCTACCGGGTGTCTCGTAGCGCGTGGAGCGCACGCGGTAGCTCGACGCTTTCATCCCCGGCAGCGGCTTGCCCGCGGCGTGGTCGTCCAAGAGCTTCAGCAACAGTCGCCGGATCTTGATGATGGCGAGATCGTTGGCGAGGAGGTGTTCCCTGCGGCGGTCCGCGATCGGGCCCATCGATTCCTGCATCGCGCAGTCCTGCACGCCCAATCCCTTGAGGCCGGTGTAGGAGCGGCGGCTCGCCTGCGCCTCGCGGTCGACCTGATAGTCGTTGTCGCGATTCTGGATGGCGCGGTCGGTACCGGGCGCGTTCTCGGTGTGGATGCCGCGGTGCGCCGTCTCGCGGGCGAGGTCCTCGGGCGTGAACGGCCGATGCGGATTGAAATTGATGCTGTAGAGCATCGTGTTCTCGTCGTCGATCGGCGCCCAGACGTGGGCCGCCAGCGGCACCGAGGGAATGACCTTGTGGAACGGCATCAGCATGACGTCGACGTGCCACGACAGATTGCCGTTCGGCAGCTCGCGCGCCGAGCCGCAGGCGAAGCCGCAGTCGAGCGGGACGACGTCGTAGCGCGTCGGCACGATGCGGCGATCCTTGTCGGCGTTGCCCTTGCGGATGTCCATGTCGCCGCTGTGGAGGAACGACAGGTGGCTCGAGTCGAAGCCGCCGTCGAGACCCTGCAGCCAGTTGCACTCCTGGATATGCCGGCTGGCGTAGCGGTGGCTCTCCGGCACCAGGGTCCATTCGAGTTCGGGGAACTCGGGCCTGAGCTCGGCGGGACCCATGTAGGTCCAGATCACGCCGCCGCGCTCGGCGCACGGATAGGCCTTCACCGCGAGCTTCTTCGCCATGTTGGCGTGCTCGGCGGCGCTCGCCTGCGGCACGCAGGGGATGTCGACGCAGGCGCCGTTCACGTCGAACTTGAGGCCGTGATAGACGCAGCGCAGCCCGTTCTCCTCGTTGCGGCCGAAGAAGAGGGAGGCGGTGCGATGCGGACACGTCTCGTCGACGAGCCCGACGCGGCCGCTCGTGTCGCGGAACATGACGAGGCTCTCGCACAGGAGCCTCACGCGCACCGGCGGGCTGTCTGGGGCGGCGATCTGGCCCGCGAATCCCGCGGGGATCCAGTAGCGCCGCATCAGCTCGCCCATCGGCGTGCCGGGGCCGACCCGGGTCAGCCGCTCGTTGTCCTCGCGTGACAGCATCAACGCCTCCTGTTCGACGCCGGGTTGTCCCGATCTTGTTGGCCGCGAGCGTAGCGCGCAGGAGCTCGCGCGTCACGCGTGCGGCCGTTTCAAAAACGCGTCAGCGCGGCATCTCGCGGACGATCGCGGCGACGCGCTCGTGGTACGGATTGAAGTCCTCGGTCTGGTGGCCGAAGTACTGGTCGAGGCGCGAGGTGTCGATGGCGTTGTGGGGCGCGCCGGGCAGCACGCCCTTGCGGCGGCTGTTGATCTTCACCGCCTGATCGAGGTCGGTCTGGATATCCCTGGTCAATATCCAGTTGATGAACACCTTGGCGGCGTTCGGGTGCGGTGCCTTGTCGATCAGCGAGATTCCGCCGAAGCCCTGGCTGAAGGTCTGGGCCGGCGTCTTGATCGGCACGATCATGTCGACGCGTGCGCCGCGCTGCCCGACCTCGATGATGTCCTCGGCGACGACACCGAAGCCGATCGGATAGCGGCCCGAGACCATCCACTCGACCTGTTGGCGCTTGCTGCCGGGAATGACGACCTTCTGCTTCAGGAGCAGTGTGCGCACGTAATCCTCGCCGTAGACCTTGAGCAGGACCGCGAGCTGGTTGAACACCGAGCCTCCGCGCGGATCGTCGAGCGAGATCTTGCCGGTCCATTCCGGCTTGATCAGGTCCTCGGCCGAGAGGTCCTGGGGAATCACGTCCTTGTTGTAGAAGCTGGTCTGCGAGGTCTGGAAGCCGAACGCCAACAGTGTCGTCTTCGCGCTGTCGGCGAACAGCCCGTCGATGCCGCCCCACCAATTGTCGTCGTCGGTGTTCTCGGGCAGCACGAGGAGGGGCCGCGTCGGCGTGATGGCGCCCTGGCGCATCAGCGTGAACAGCGCCGAGTCGGTGCCGCCGAGGCGCAGGTCCCACAGGTACTGTCCGACCTCGCGCTCCTTGATCACCCGCACCCAGAAATCGCGCGCGGCGAACGGCGTCATCTTGAGGGTGATGCCGGGAAATTCCTTGTTGAAGCGCGGCACAAGGAAGTCGCTCCACAGCCGTCCGACGGGCCCGGAGACGATCAGCTGGCCTTCCTTCCGGGCAGAGTCGAGCGTGCGGTCCCAGTCGGCCTTCCAATCTTCGTTCTTGGCGTCAGCGGCGAACGCCGCGCGGGCGGACAGGGCGAGGGGTGCCGCCAGCAGCGCGCGCAGCAGCACCCTGCGGTCGATGTTCGCGATGTCTCGCAGCTTTGTGCTCCCCACTCCAACCTCCCTTGTTTTCCCGAAGCTTAGCGTTGTCTTCTCGCCTTGTCGTCATGCGCAATGTGCTGGCCGGACTTCCCATTGTTCGTCATGCCCGCGCCCCTCTTTTGAAAACGGGCGGGGTGCAACCCGCCCGTAGAGGCGGGAATTCAGAGTCGCCGAACTCCGTATGGTCGCCCTGGACCCCCAATTAGCGACCGCTTGCACGCGGTCGCTTTTAAAAGAGAGGCGCGGGGGTGACGCGGAGTTGAGAGTGCGATCATTTTCGTTTTCGTCTGCGCGCCTTCTCCTGACTCACCTAGGCCCGCTCCGGGTTGTGAGGCCGGAGCGGGCTGGTGAGGGGCCGAGTGCGCCCACTTTGCCGGGCGGACGCACTCCGTCGTCGGCGGCTCCGGCAGAAGCCGCCTTTGTCGTCCCCGGTGAGGGTCAGTAGGGTGCCACGCTGCGTTGAAAGCGTGGCCGAGCCTACCGATGCTGCCTCGGTCGCGAGTCGCGACGCTGGGTTATGTCGGTACCGAAAAGGAAGGTGCGTCGCGACCCGAAGGGGAAGCGCCGTTGCCTTACTCAATCCACCGCGTCGGTGTCCCAGTTGTCGGGGGCCTCTCGCGGCTTCACCATGTCGAGTGACGGGAGCCTGGCCAAATAGTCCCCCTCCACTTTCGTGGTTCAATCACCATGCACGCATCGATGTCGCGATGGTAGGGGGCTGTGGAGAAATGGGGCCCTCTTGGCGCTGTGTGCAGAGAACCTGTGCAAAGTCGCGAAAAGACGTACGGCAACAACGCGCTCTGTTACATGCTTCGCCGCCGACGTTGCGGGGCGGACGCTCCCGCCTCTATACAGGGGTAGGGAGGACTACTCATGAAGAGATCCAGGGCCGTCCGGCTGGTGCTGCTCGGAACCGCGAGTGCCGCGTTGTCGGCGTGCGGCGACAGCAACGCGCCGCCGAAGGACGCCCGCTATTTCGCGAACCAGCAGGAGTGCAGCGCGGTCTACGGCGACCAGAAGTGCCAGGACGCCAAGGCGGCGGCGGACCAGGCGCATGTGACGCAGGCCCCGCGCTATTACCGTAAAGACGAGTGCGAGGCCGAGTACGGCGTCGGTCACTGCGAGACGCGGCAGATCGGCGGCTCCAGCTACGTCATGCCGCTGCTGGTCGGTTACATGATGGGCAACATGCTGGGAGGTCCGCGCTACGCCGAGCCGGTGTACCGCGACAGGAACGACAACGCGGTTGCGTCGGGAGCGGGCGGCAAAGGCGCCTATCGCGTCGGCACCTATGCCGGCGGCGGCTTCTCCGGCAGCAGCGCCGGCGCCCGGCCGGTGTTCCGCCCCGCGACCGAGGTCTCGCGCGTGAGCCGCGGCGGCTTCGGCGCGACGGCGATGCGGTTCAGCGGATCCAGCGGCGGCTGACGATGGATCGGCGCATGGTCGCTCCGCGCCGCGACTGGCGCGAGCACGTCGAGCACGAGCTCGGTTTCGACTTCCACACCATCGGCGGCGCCCCTTATTGGGACGAGAGTGCGTGCTACCGCTTCACCGCGGCGGAGATCGACGCACTCGAGGACGCGACCAACGAACTCGAGGAAATGGCGCTCGCGCTGGTCGGCCGTGTCGTCACCGCGGGCGACTCGGCCTACCGGCGGTTGCGCATTCCCGAGGCGGCGTGGGCCGCGATCGAGAGCAGCTGGAACGCCAGCGAAAAGAACCTCTACGGCCGCTTCGATCTCGCCTACGGCGGCAGCGGCCCGCCCAAGCTGCTCGAATACAACGCCGACACGCCGACGGCGCTGTTCGAGGCGGCGGTGGTGCAATGGGACTGGTTGCGGGCGACCCACCCCGACAACGACCAGTTCAACTCGATCCACGAGCGCCTGATCGAGGCGTGGGGCGCGTTCGGCATCGGCGACCGCATGGTGCATTTCGCCGCCGTGCGCGACCATGGCGAGGACAACGGCACCGTCGAGTACCTGCGCGACACTGCCGTGCAGGCCGGACTCGCCACCGCGCGGCTCGCCATCGAAGACATCGGTTGGGACGGCGCGCGCTTCCTCGATCTCGAAGAACGTCCGATCGACGTGTTGTTCAAGCTCTACCCGTGGGAATGGCTCGTCGGCGAGGAGTTCGGCCCGCATCTCCTGAGCGGCGTCGCCAAGGTGATCGAACCGGCCTGGAAGATGGTGCTGTCGAACAAGGCGGCGCTGGCGCTGTTGTGGGAGATGGCGCCCGGGCACCCCAACCTGCTGCCCGCGTTCCTCGAGCCCGGCCGCATCGACGGCCGCGCCGTGCGCAAGCCGATCTACAGCCGCGAAGGCGCCAACGTGCAGGTCGTCGAGGGCGACCGCGTGGTCGCCGAGACCGGCGGCGACTACGGCGCCGAGGGCTTCGTCTATCAGGCGCATGTCGCGATGCCGCAGTTCACGGGCGTCTACCCGGTGCTCGGATCGTGGGTGATCGCCAGCCAGGCGGCCGGCATCGGCATCCGCGAGGACGCGACCGCGATCACCCGCGATACCAGCCGCTTCGTTCCACACTATTTCGAGTGACGGCCAACGCGTTCTCCCAAGGAGCCAGCCGATGATCACGTTCGCGTCGCTTGCCAACTTCCTCGTCTATTTCGTCGTCGCCCTCGTCCTCGAGGTGGTGTTCGTGGCGCTCTACGTCCGGGTGACGCCGCACCACGAATTCGCGCTGATTCGCCAGGGCAACGTGGCGGCGGCGATCAGCCTCGGCGGCGCGGCGCTGGGATTCACCCTGCCGCTTGCGAGCGTGATCGCCCACAGCGTGTCGCTACTCGATCTCGCGGTGTGGAGCGTGGTCGCATTGGTCGCGCAGCTCGCGGTGTTCCTCGCGGTCGATGCCGGACTGCGTCAGGTATCGCGGCACATCGAGGACGGCAATGTCGCGGCGGCGGCGACACTGGCGAGTGCGTCGCTCGGCATCGGGATCATCAACGCCGCGTGCATGACGTATTAGGCGCCGGTGTCACAAACGAAAGCCCTCCCCTCCGGACCGGAGGGGAGGGCTTTCCTTCAGGCTTCGGTCGCTACGCGCCGCGGGCGACGACGAAGCGGATCACCGAGATGGCGGTCAGAGCCGCCGCCAGCGTCACCGGCGCGAGCAGGATGAGCATCGCCGCCTCGCGCGCGGCGACGGTGCCGCCCGGGATCTCGAAGCGGGCGTCGAGCCATTCGCGGAGCGGCAATGGCCGCGGCTCCGGCGCGATCCGGCCGGCATCCGCGATGTGCTTCAGCCAGTACGGCACCGCGAGGAAGGCCGCGCCGCAGAACGCCACCAGCCCGACGTTGAACGCGGCCTCGCCATCGGTCGAGAACAGCGCCGCGAAGGACGCGACCGTCCACACCAGGGACCCGGTGAGCGCCCTGTAGACCGCCGGGTGCAGCGCCGCGACCCGGGGAAGGTTGGAATAACGCGCTTCGTCGTGCATCGCATCCTCCATCGCTTAGATAACGAAGGAATGCTAGCGCCGTTCCTAGCCAAGGAATTTGATCCAGGTCAAATAATGTATTTTGAATATTTGTTAGCTGCCGACGCGGTGCGGCGAGGCACTTGCCCCGCCTCCGGGGCACTGCCTTCACGCCGACAGGAAAACGGCCTCCCGAAGGAGGCCGTTCCCGACGCTCCGCGCGCGGGGCGGAAATGCGCGAGGAGTATCAACCGGTACAGACGACGCTAGCGGACGAGAATCTGGTCGCCGCGCCCGAGATTCGGATCGGCGTCCTTGTTGAACATCAGGATCGCCACCGCGCCGGAGAGCGCGCTGCGCATCGAGTGGGTCACCAGGGCGTTGGCGCCCTCGACCGGAGACACGAGGTCGAATGTCGCGGCATCACCGGGCGCGATACTGAGGTTCTGCATCCCGTGCATCACGTTCTTGGGATTGCCGCTCGGGTAGACCGCATCCCAGATCCCGGCGATCGCATGGAAGCCGGAAAATTCGTTGGGGCCGGCATTGACGAAGTAGATCCGGACGCGCTCGCCCGGCTTGGCCTCGAGCACCTTCTCGGCATTGGGATCGTGCATCGGGTCATACTTAAAGGCGACACCGTTGAAGGCAACGTTCGACCAATCGTTGTGCATCATCGCCTTCACATCCTCCGGGTTCGGATAGATCTCCGACTGGATAAGGACGTACTCGCGGTCCGCCTTCGGAAGCGCCTTGGGATCCTTCGGATCAACGATGATGACGCCGAACATGCCGCGGGCGATGTGCTGGATCATCGGATCCGAGCCGCAATGGTAGAAAAACACGCCCGGATAATCGGCCTTGAACGCGAACTCCTTGGTCTCGCCCGGCTTGACGGGCGCAAACTGGGTCGCGGCGTCGACGCGGGCGGCATGGAAGTCGATCGAGTGCGAGTTCTTGTTTTCGCTCAGATTGTGGAGGGCGAATTCGACGGTATCGCCCTCGGTGATGCGCACCACCGGCCCCGGCACCTGGCCTTCGTACGTCCAGCTGTGGTGCATGGTGCCCTTGTTGTCGATCGGGAGATCGACCTCCTTGGCGGTCAGCGTCACCTTCACCGTCTTGGCTTCGGCGTTAGCCGCGAAGACAAGCGCCAGCGCCGCGGCGGCGAGGGCTCCGGTGAACGACAGGCGTGTGTGTGAACGCGGACTCGTCGGACGTCGTCTCATGATCTTCTCCTGTTGGACGTGAACTACTTGGATGGGCCGCACTTGCAGACCTCACGGAGGTATCGAACAAGGTCGGTAATGTCCGCGTCGCTGAGAACCTCACCCCACGCGGGCATCAGGGCCGACTTGTTGACGGCGAGCCCGCCCTCCTTGATCGCGCTGAAGATCTCGGTGTCCGGCAGATCGCCCATGCCCTTGGCATCGGTGTGGTCGCGCGGCTTCACCGACAGGGCGGGAACATTGATGCCGCTGCCGTTGCGCTTCACCCCGTGACACTGCACGCAGTAGGTGTTGTAGACCTTGACGGTGTGCTCGCTGGCGGCGTCGGCGTGTGCGGAGAACGCGAGCGTGCCCGCCAGGATCGCGCCAAGCGCGAGAATGCCGTTGCGCATCACTTCTTCTCCCCACCGAGTTGAACGATGTAGCCGGTGAGGCGCTGGATATCCTGGTCGGTCACCTTCGAGGCCGGCATCCACACGTGCGGATCGATCTTCTGCGGCTGCTTGATGTAGCTCGCGATGAAATCCGGCTGCAGGCGCTTGCCGGCGTCGGTCAGCGCGGGGCCTGAGCGGCCGCCCTCGCCGTTCTTGCCGGCATGGCAGGCCGAGCAGCCGCGCAGCTTCACGAACGCCATTTCGCCCATGCGGAGATTCGGCGCCTCGTTCTTGTAGAGACCGGCCTCGACGACTCCATCGGGCTTGAGCGCCATCAGCGCGTCGGCCGCGGCGCCGGCGTCGCTCGCGGACAAACGCGGATGGTCCCCGAGCTTCGCCGCATCGACATCGTCGCCCTTGTCGGTGGGAACGACGTCCTTGAAGTACGGATAGCCCGCCGGACGGATACGCGTCGGTGCCTGCAGCCACCCGACCAGCCAGTCCCGATTGAATTTGACGCCGGCGTAGTAGAGATCGGGCGCCTTGCGTTCCCACAGGCGATCGAGCGTCGCTTCCGCCGGCGGCGTCAACGCGTGGCAGGCGCTGCACTGCGATTTCAGGACGTCGGCGCCGTCGGCGCCGGCCGCCGCGTGCCCAAGCACGAGCATGCCCGCCCCAAGCAGCGACGTAAGCACAATGCGCATCATCGGTTCTCCTCGCTCGAAGGGTGGCGGCGGACTCAGGGCGCGGGTTGGCCCTTGAAGGCTTCGTTTTCGTGCATGCCGAGCGGCTTCTTGAGCGACTCCTCGTAGAAGAAGTCGGGAACGAAAGTCTTGTGGCTCCAGTGATAGAAGGGATGATCCGTCGACACCTCGGCGTACTCGATTGCCGTCATGATGCCGCCCATCGGCTTGTTGCCGTTGACCGTGTGCCGATCGACGTGGTCGTGGACCATCCACAGGCCGGGGTTGTCGGCCTTGATGATGAGGTCGTAGCGCTCGCCGGGCCCGATCAGGATCGTGTCGGCGTCGATCGGCGCCGGCAGCGGATGGCCGTCCTTGGCGAATATCTGGAAGACGTGGCCGTGGATGTGGATCGAATGCACCTCGTCGCCCGCGCCGATCAGGCGAATGCGCATGACGTCGCCCTGCTTAACCCGCATCGGCTGGGTGTCGGGGAACGCCTTGGCGTTCATGGTGAAGAAGTCCGGGACGTCACCGGGGACGCCGCCGTAGCCGGGCTTGTGCGCCCAGGCGGACGCCCAGCTCGACAGCATCACGATGTAATCCTTGGTGACCTGCTTCTCGATCGGCTTCGGCGTCTTCGGGTCGACGATGAACGGGCCCCACATGCCGCGCATCGCCACGTGCTCGTTGACGTTGACGTGGCAGTGATACCAGTAGGTGCCGGCCGGATCGGCCTTGAACCGGTAGGTGAATGTTTCACCGGGCTGGATCGCCTTCTGCGTCGCGTCGGGAACGCCGTCGCTCTGCCAGGTTCCGCGCTGCAATAGCCCGTGCCAGTGGATGGTGTGGGGCAGCGTCGTCTGGTTCTCGACGTTGACCTCGACGTCGTCGCCCTCGGTGACATGGATCAGCGGTCCCGGAACCTGGCCGTTGAAGGCGAAGGTGTGGAACGTCTGTTCGCCGACGAGCGTGATGGTGGTGTCCTCAATCGTCAGGTTGACCACCCGCTTCTCCGCCCACGCCGACGGCGACAGGCCGAGAAGACCGCACGCCAGGACCGCCGCACACTTCCATCCGTGAACCACCATCGCGTCCTCTCCACCTAGAACAAATATTTTATAGACTGCTTATAGCGACGCTTCGGGATCGAAGCAATATTTAAAATACATGTTATCGAGTCGCGCCGCGCCGTCGGCGACGATCAGGGCGCGCCGGGCGGCGGCGCAGCGCCGAGCTGCACGGCGACCACGACGACGGCGATTCCCAGAGCGAGCTCGAGCGCCGCGTTGCGCGCCAGTCGCCGCGATGCGCGCGCCGGCCGATCGCCGGTCACAAGTTGCGGCAGCAGCACGCAGCGGTTCACCGCGGCGAACGTCAGCATCGCCGCGAACAGCGCGAGCTTTGCACTCAGCAGGATTCCGTAGGGATCAGTCAGGAGAGCCGTAAAACGTCCGACGGTGAACGCGGCGTTGACGAGACCGCTGGCGACGAGCGCGACGACCGCGACGAGGCCCAAGGTCGAGAATCGGCGAGCGATGTCCACCGCGGCGATAATGCCGTCCTTGTCGGCCCGTCGCGCGGCATGGAGAGCGACGGCGAACGGCAACAGACCGCCGAGCCAGACCGCCGACGCGACGAGGTGGACGACGTAGATCGCGGCGATCGGCCATTGATCCGGCCCGGCGGCGGACGCATGGCCGGTGATCGCCACGGTGGCGAGTGCCGCGACCGCGGCGCCGAAGGCGAGCCACATGCGGCGCGCCGGAACCGCGTCGGGGGCGGCTCCGACCACCACGCCGACCGCAAGGACAAGAAGGGCCATGCGTGCGATGCAGACGTGCCCGTATTCCGTCCGCAACGCCATCGTCGCGAGGAGATCGAGCGACGGTATCGCCTGTCCGCCGATATGGGCCGTCTGGGCACAGAGGCATGCCGCGCCGGCGACTATGCTGGCCAGCGCGCTGACAACGAAGAGTCGAACGGGAAAGGCACGGAACGGCGCGCCGGAAACCAGCACGGCAAACGCCGCGACTCCGACCACCTGCATCAGGCCCGCCACCTGGACGGCCTCACAACACCGGACCAGGGACTCCACGGGCGCTAGGGCTCGATCCGGAACGTGAAGTCGCCGTTCTTCACGTGCATGTCGGTCGCGACCGCCTTCCACAGGACGCGGTAGGCGCCGCGCGGCAACGGCGGCAGCGACACCCTCAGACATTTCGGGTTGCCCGCGTCGACGTGCGTATTCCCGGCGTCGACGCGTTCGCCGCTGGAGTCGCGGACCTCGACGGTGCTGAACGCGGCGTCGATGCGCTCGGTGAAGACGAGCATCACCTCCTGCGGCGCCGCGGCGACGCCGCCCGCCGGAGGGGTGGCGGCGACGAGCGACGCATGAGCGGCCGCCTCGCCGCCGTAGACCATTGCCGCCACGGCCAGCGCGCCGGCGACGACGACTTGAACGATCCCCATACCGGCCCCCTCCCCGCCGGCGGCTACGCGCCCTGAGCGATGTACAACCGGATCACCGAGGCGACGGTCAGGCCCATCGCCAGGGACACCGGTGCGAGCAGCACCAGGAGCGCCGCCTCACCCGCGGCCATGGTGCCGCCCAGGACCTCGAAGCGCGCGTGGATCCATTCCCTGAAGGGAAGCGGCTTGGACTGGGCGCGCTTCGACCGGGCGATCTTGCGCAGCCACAGCGGGATGCCGACGAATGCGGCGGCGAAGCCGCCGACCACCGCGAGCATCAGCGACGTCTCGGAATCGGTTGAGAACAGCGCCGTCAGCGCCACAACCGTCCACACCACCGAGCCAGCCAGCACCTCGTAGATCACCGGATGCAGTTCGCCGACCCGGGGAACGTTGGAAAACCGTGCATCGTCCTGCATGAGACCCTCCCGTGGATAAGATGTATGTTTAATACATCTTATGTGTCGGCGGGCCAGTGCGTTTCCACGGAGCCAGCCATGCGTGGGCTGACCTCGGGCCAACGCAAGTATTTGCGGTATATCAAATACTGGTTTATAGATATGGGCTATCCGGTCCAACAGGTCTGTCGATGCGACTCACCACTTTCACCGACTACTGCCTCCGCGTCCTCATGTTCGTCGGCGCCAAGAACGGCGAGATGGCGACCATTGACGAGATCGCCCGCGGCTACGGCATCTCCCGCAACCACCTCATGAAGGTGGTGTTTCGTCTCGGCCAGCTCGGCTATCTGACCAACGTGCGCGGCAAGGGCGGCGGCATGTCGCTGGCGCGGGCGCCGGAGTCGATCAACATCGGCACCCTGGTGCGGCAGACCGAGGAAGATCTGGCGGTGGTCGAATGCTTCCAGAAGTCGGATGCGGGCTGCCGCATCGAATCGACGTGCATCCTGCGCCACGCCCTCAACAAGGCGCTGAACGCGTTCCTCGGCGTGCTCGACGCCTACACCCTCGCCGACCTGATCTCGCCGCGCCGAAAGCTGGCACAGCTTCTCGACATTCCCTTGCCGGCGAAACCCGCAAAAAAAGCGTCGTAAGCCGTCGCCGCGCGGCCACTTGCATAATCCAGACTCCCGCATATTTGTTATCCGGCAACGCCGACCGTTCCGTAGGTTCCCATGTCGCACCCCGATTTCGAAGCCTCCCGCCGCGCCGACATCACCGCACGCATCCAGCAAGAGACCGGCATCGACGCGGCGATGATCGAAACCCTGGTCCGCGCCTTCTACGCGAAGGTACGTGAGGACGACGTGCTGAATCCGATCTTCGCGGCGCGCATCACCGACTGGGAGCCGCACCTCGCCCGCATGTGCGAGTTCTGGTCGTCGGTCGCCCTGATGACCGGCCGCTACCACGGCCAGCCGATGGCCAAGCACCTGCCGCTGCCGATCGACGCCGGGCATTTCGACCGCTGGCTCGCGTTGTTCGAGGCGACCGCGCGCGAGGTCTGCCCGCCCAAGGCGGCCGATCATTTCATCGACCGCGCCCATCGCATCGCCGAGAGCCTCGAAATGGGCATCGCGACGATGAATGGCGTCCTGCTCGGCAGGGGCGAACGCTTCCGGCGCCGCGCCTAGCCTGATCCCGAATCCGGCGGCGGACCACCGCCGCCATCTTGCGTTTCGCCCTGAATCGCGGGACTAATCGGCGCCCCGAACCACCGGCCGACGCCGATGAAGCTCGTTTTCGTCGACATTGCGAACCGCGCCTACGACGCGGACACACCGTTCCACGAGCCGCTCGGCGGGACGCAGTCGGCCGCCGTCTATCTCGCGACCGAGCTGGCTGCGCTCGGCATCGACGTGTCGTTCGTCAACCACGTGCGGGCGCCGCGCTCTTCGCGGGGCATCAATTTCCTTCCCGCCGACGAATACGACGTCGCGGCGCTCGACCGCTTCGACATCGTCGTCTCGTTGTCCTATCCGTTCGGCGCCATGGCGCGCCACGCGCTCGGGCCCGGCAAGCCGCTGATCCTGTGGAATCACCTCGCGACCGACCAGCCGCAGATGCGGCCGCTCGCCCGCCCCGAGGAGCGCGACGCGTGGACCGCCTTCGCCATGACCAGCAACTGGCAGGCGGCGGAATACGAGCGCGTGTTCGCGATTCCGCCCAACCGCATGGCGGTTCGCCGCAACGCCATCGCGCCCGCGTTCCTCGACCAGCCGGTCGCCGAGCCGTGGTTCAAGCGCGGCGAGCCGCCGACGCTCGCCTACACCAGCACGCCGTTCCGCGGCCTCAACCTGCTGCTGATCGCCTTCCCGACCATCCGCAAGGCGATCCCCGAGGCGCGGCTCAGGGTGTTCTCGGGCATGTCGCTCTATCACGGCGACGCGGCGGCCGATCGCTACACGTCGCTCTACGAGCTCGCCCGGGCGCTGCCCGGCGTCAGCTACGAAGGGGTGCTGGCGCAGCCGGCGCTCGCCCGCGAAATGCACGACGTCGCCGCCCTCACCTACCCGAGCCTGTACCCCGAGACGTCGTGCATCGCGGCGCTCGAGGCGATGGCATCCGGCGCGCTCGTGCTCGCGACCGAGTTCGGAGCACTGCCCGAAACCACCGCCGGGTTCGCGCGGCTGCTCAAGATCGAGGGCGACGTGTTCGACGCCACCAACGCCTACGCGGCGATGGTGATCGCAGCCCTGCGCGAGGCAGAGGCTCATCCCGACGCGCTCGCCGCGCACCTGGCCGAGCAGACGCGCCGCATCCGCGCCGACTACACCTGGACCGCGCGCGCCCGCGAGTGGCGCGACTGGCTGACGACCTTCGCCTGAACCGTCACTCGACGCTCAGACGCCGATCTCGCCGAGGTAGTCGGTCTTGCCGAGCGGCACGCCCGAGTGGCGCAGGATGTCGTACGCCGTCGTGATGTGGAAAAAGAAGTTCGGCAGCACGAACGTGAACAGGTAGCTCTCGCCGGTGAAGCGGAGCTGGTAGGGTCCGGCCTTGAAGGCGATCGTACGGTCGGCGGCTCCCTCGAACTGCGCCTCGTTCACGCTCTCCATGAACTTCACCGTCTTGCCGATGCGGGCGTGAAGCTCGGGAAAGGTCTTCTCGGTGTCGTCGAAGCTGGGCACCGCGACTCCGGCGAGGCGTGCGGCGGCGCCCTTGGCGGTGTCGCTCGCCAGCTGCACCTGCCGCGCCAACGGCAGCATGTCGGCGGCGAGCCGCGCGTTCACCAGCAGCTCCGGGTCGAACTTGCGCTCGCCGGCGAACGCCACGCCCTTGTCGAGGATCTGCGTCAGGCGGTCGAACGCCCGGATGAGCACCGGCACCGAGGCGCGGTACAGAGACAACGTCATGGGAACCTCCGTGTTGTGTAACTGAGCCTCAGGCGGCAAGTTCGAGCACTTTCTCGTGGCTGCGCGGCTTCTCGCGGCCGGTCACCCGCTTCTCCAGCATCCGCATCAGCACGTAGAACACGGGCGTGAGGAACAGACCGAAGAAGGTGACGCCGAGCATACCCGAGAACACGGCGACGCCCATGGCATGACGCATCTCGGCGCCGGCGCCCGAGGAGACTACCAGCGGCACCACGCCCATGATGAACGCGAACGACGTCATCAGAATCGGCCGCAACCGCAGCCGCGCCGCCTCGACCGCCGCCGCCAGCGTGCCCTTGCCGTGGATCTCCAGCTCGCGCGCGAACTCGACGATCAGGATCGCGTTCTTGCAGGCGAGTCCGATCAGCACGAACAGGCTGATCTGGGTGAAGATGTTGTTGTCGCCGCCGGTCAGCCACACGCCGGTGATCGCCGACAGGAGGCACATCGGCACGATCAGGATGATGGCGAGCGGCAGGAACAGGCTCTCGTACTGCGCCGCCAGCACCAGGAACACCAGCAGCACGCAGATCGGGAACACGAACAGCGCGGTGTTGCCGGACAGGATCTGCTGATACGTCAGCTCGGTCCACTCGAAGCGCATGCCCTGGGGCAGCGTCTCGTTGAGGATCTTGGTGATCGCCGCTTGGGCCTGGCCGCTCGAATAGCCGGGCGCCGGCCCGCCATTGAGATCGGCGGAGCGGAAGGCGTTGTAGCGCATGGCGTTGTCGGGGCCCGTGGTCTCCGAGACGCGGATCAGGCTGCCCAACGGCACCATGTGGCCATCGACGGTCTTGGTCTGCAGCCGCAGGATGTCGTCGGGCTTCGAGCGGAACTCCTTGTCGGCCTGCGCGATCACCTGGTAGGTGCGGCCGAAGCGGTTGAAGTCGTTGACGTAGAGCGAGCCCAGATAGATCTGCAGCGCGTCGAACACCGACTGGATGTCGACCCCGAGTTGCTGCGCCTTGGTGCGGTCGAGGTTGGCGTAAAGCTGCGGCACGCCGATGTTGTAGCTGGTGAACACGCGGGCGAGTCCGGGCGCCGCCATGGCCTTGGCCTGCACCTGCTTCATCGCCGCGTCCAGCGCCTCGTAGCCCTGGTCGGTACGATCCTCGACCTGGAGCTTGAACCCACCGATGGTGCCGAGACCCTGGACCGGCGGCGGCGGAAAGATGGCGATGAACGCATCCGACACGCCGGCGAACTTCTTCTGCAGCGTCTGGGCGATGGCGTTGCCCGAGAGTGCCGCAGACCGCCGCTCCTCGAACGGCTTCAACGTCACGAAGACAATGCCGGCCGACGGGCTGTTGATGAAGCCGTTGATCGAGAGGCCCGGGAACGACACCGCGCTTTCGACGCCGGGCTCCTTGAGCGCGATGTCCGACATCTGCCGGATCACGTCCTCGGTGCGGTCAAGCGTCGCGCCGTCGGGAAGCTGCGCGAAGCTCACCAGGTATTGCTTGTCCTGGGTCGGCACGAAGCCGGGGGGAACAGCTCCGAAGCCGACCCAGGTAGCACCGAGGAGCGCCACATACACCAGCATCGCCGCCGACTTGCGGCCCAAGATGCCGGTGACGCCGCGGCTGTAGCCCTCGGAGCCTTTGCGGAACAGATGGTTGAAGCCGCGGAAGAAGCGGCCGAGAACGGCATCCATGCCGCGCGTCAGCCAGTCGCGCTTGGCGTCGTGGCCGCGCAGCAGCGTCGCGGCGAGCGCCGGCGACAGCGTCAGCGAGTTGAACGCCGAGATGATGGTCGAGAAGGTGATGGTCAGCGCGAACTGACGGTAGAACTGCCCGGTCAGGCCGCTGATGAAGGCGATCGGCACGAACACCGCGCACAGCACGAGGGCGATGGCGATGATCGGCCCCGTCACTTCGCTCATGGCCTTCAAGGTGGCGTCGCGCGGGCTGAGGCCGTTCTCGATGCTGCGCTCGACGTTCTCGACGACGACGATCGCGTCGTCGACGACGATGCCGATCGACAGCACGAGACCGAACAGCGACAGCGCGTTGATGGAGAATCCGAACGCGTTCATGATCGCGAACGTGCCGACGATC
>DATJIG010000288.1:0-3988 GCA_035493495.1 Alphaproteobacteria bacterium | reverse complement strand
GTGCGTGCGCGCGGTGCGCTTCATGAACGAGCCCGAAGCCGCGGACTACCTCAACGCCAAGTCGGACGCGCTCAAGTACAACGACAAGGAGCGCGGTCGCGAGCACGGCATGAAGCAGTTCCTCGACGACAAGACGTTCCGTCCCGGCCTCGGCGAGTACGATCGCAAGCAGGCCCAGGCCGACAACGCGAAGGCGACTAAGCGCGGGTGAGGACATCTCAGCGGCTTTGAAGCGAAAAGCGGGGGCATGTGCCCCCGCTTTTTTCTTGAATGTCGGCGATGGCCGAGGCGGACCGTCGGTGTATGCTTTCCGCAAAACGGGGCCGGCACGCATCGGCCCGATCAGGGGAGGCGGAGCATGCTGGCCATCACCAGGGTTACGGCACGGCTTTCGAGGGTTGGCGCGAGGTTAAGCGGGCTCGCGCTCGGTGCCATGGCGCTCTGCGCAATGGCGCTGTGCCCCGCACCGGCCGCCGCCGAGTTCAAGATTTCAAGCATCACGGTGTCGATCGGCTCGGGCACCGGCGGCGGCTATGACACCTACGGCCGCCTCACCGCACGCCATCTCGGGCGCTTCCTGCCCGGCAATCCGACCCTGATTGCGAAGAACCAGCCCGGCGCCGGCGGGGTGGTGCTGGCCAACGCCATGTACAACGTCGCCCCCAAGGACGGATCGGCAATTGCCATCCTCCAGGCCGGCACGCCGTTCGAGCCATTGTTCGGCAACGCCCAGGCCAAGTTCGACCCGCAGAAGTTCAACTGGCTGGTGAGCCTCAACCGCCTCGTCAACATCGGCGTGTTCTGGCACACCTCGCGAATCCAGAAGATGGAGGACCTCCTCACCGGTGAGGCCATCGTCGGCTCGTCGGGCGGCGGCAATGCCTCGACCGAGGTCTATCCCAACCTTCTCAACAATCTCGCCGGCACCAAATTCAAGGTCATCGCCGGCTACAAGGGCACCGGCGACACGGCGCTCGCGATGGAACGCGGCGAGGTCGAGGGCATCGTCGGCTGGGAGCTCTCGAGTCTCCGCGCCAACAAGCCCGACTGGATCCGCGACAAGAAGGCGAACATCGTCATCCAGGTGTCGCTGACCAAGTCCGATGATCTTCCCGACGTGCCGACGGTCATCGATCTGGTGAAGAACCCGGACGACAAGCGCATCGTCGAGCTCCTGCTCGCGCGCCAGGAGCACGGCCGCGTGTTCCTCGCCCCGCCGGGGACGCCGGCGGACATCGTCGCCACCTATCGCACGTCGTTCCTCGCCATGGCCAAGGACAAGGCATTCCGCGACGACGCCGAGCGGCTGCATGCCGACATCGCGGTCAACACCGGGGAGGAGGTCGCGGCCTTGCTCGCCAGGACCTACAATGCGCCGAAGCCGCTGGTGGAGCGGGCCATCGCCGAATTCAAGAAGGCCGGTGGCGGTGAATAACGAGAGCAAGAGAATAGACACATGGAGACTCTGGTGACTCCCGCTTTGGTCGTGATGCTGGTCATCCTCTTCCTGGTGCTGCTGGTGCTGTGGCTCGGGATCAAGATGATTCCCCAAGGGTCCAACTGGACGGTCGAGCGCTTCGGCCGCTACCGCACGACGCTGAAGCCCGGCCTCAACCTGATCATCCCGTTCATCGACCTCATCGGACACAAGATCAGCGTCCAGGAAACGGTGATCGCGATCCCGTCGCAGAACGTCATCACCAAGGACAACGCGACGGTGACGGTCGACGGCGTCGTCTTCTACCTGATCATGGATCCTGCGCTCGCCGCCTATCAGGTGGCGGATCTCCACTCGGCGGTGATCGCGCTGGCGCTGACCAACATCCGCACCGCGATCGGCGCGATGGACCTCGACGAGGTGCTGTCGAAGCGCGACGAGATCAACGCGCGGCTCCTCGGCGTGCTCGACGCCGCGACCCAGCCGTGGGGCACCAAGATCACCCGCGTCGAGCTCAAGGACGTGCGCCCGCCGGAGGAAGTCATCGCCTCGATGTCGAAGCAGCTCAACGCCGACCGCGAGAAGCGTGCCCGCGTGCTCGAGGCGGAAGGCATCCGGCAGGCGGAGATCCTTCGCGCCGAGGGCGAGAAGCAGGCGAATATCCTGGCGGCCGAAGGGCGGCTGCAGGCGGCGAAGCAGGACGCCGAAGCCCGCGAGCGCCTCGCGCAAGCCGAGGCCACGGCGACCCGTGTGGTCTCCGACGCCGTCTCTGCCGGCACCGTGCAGTCGCTCAACTACTTCGTCGCCCAGAAATACGTCGAGGCATTGCGCTCGCTCGGCACCGCCAACAACGCGAAGCTCGTCCTGTTCCCGGTCGAGGCGAGCTCGCTCGCAGGTTCGGTCGGCGGCATCGCCAGCCTGATCCGCGATGCCCTCGGCGGCGATGGTGGCGGCAAGGGCGGCCCCGCTCCCCGAAGCGACGGCTCGCGCAGCGCCGGACCGCAAAGCGGCGGAACGCCCAGCGACAACAGGGGGAGCGGTCCGTGGGCCAGAACCTGACGATGTGGTTCTCCGACTGGCAACCGTCGGTCTGGTGGCTGATCGCCGGTGGCGTGCTGCTCTGCCTCGAGCTGCTCGCACCGGGCATCTTCCTGATGTGGTTCGGGCTTGCGGCGATCGCGGTTGCGATCGCCGTCTACGTCTTTGCGCTGTCGCTGCCGACCCAGCTCCTGGCGTTTGCGGTGTTCAGCCTGATCGCCGGCGTGTTCGGCTGGCGCTGGTACCGGCGCGCGATCGCCGGCGACCGGGGCCCGGTGATGGAGCCGGGCTCGGTCTACCTCGGACAGGTCGCGACGGTGGTCGAGCCGCTGCGCCACGGCCACGGCAAGGTGCGGCTCCATGACTCGCTGTGGCTCGCCGAGGGCAAGGATGCGGATGCCGGCGCCACGGTGCGGGTCACCGGCCAACACGGGTCGGTACTGCGCGTGACGGCGGAGTGAGGAAGCGTTTCGGCAACTGAACGGAGGTCGCCATGGTTCGCGTGCGTCCGGTCCTGCTCAGCGTGTTCGCGGCGATCCTGTGGGGTGCGTCGACGTCGACACCCGCAGCCGCCGACGAGTCGTTCTACAAGAACAAGCGACTTACCATCCTCGTGAACTACGCCGCGGGCGGCCCCTCCGACATCGAAGGTCGCCTGCTCGCCCGACACGTGCAGAAGTACCTCGAAGGCACGCCGACAATCATCATCCAGAACATCGACGGCGCCGGCGGCATGGTCGGCAACAACTACCTCGCCGAGATCGGGCCCAAGGACGGCTCGATGATGGGCTACTTCACGGGGGCCGCGTGGAACGCGGCCAGCGAGCCGGAGAAGTTCCACGTCGACTTCAAGACCTACGAGTTCGTCGCCTACCAGCCCGGCACCAGCATCTACTTCGCGCGCACCGACATCCCGGGCTTCAAGCGGCCGACCGACATCGTCAAGGCGCAGGGCCTGATCTCGGGCGGACTGTCGGCAAGCAACGCCAAGGACCTGCTGCTGCGCCTCGGCCTCGATATTCTCGGGGTCAAGTACAAGTACGTGACCGGCTACCAGAGCAACAACACCGCGCGACTCGCCTTCCAGCGCGGCGAGATCAACTATTTCTCGGAGTCGCCGCCAGGCTACCGCAGCGTCGTCGAGCCGCAGCTCGTGCAAAAAGGCGAGGCGATCGGGCTGTACTACGACCCGAACACCGACGGCGAGAAGTTCCGCGTGCCGAAGCAGGTGGCGGACATGTCGTTGCCCCCGCTTCAGGACTTCTACAAGCAGATCAACAACGGCGCGATGCCTTCGGGCCAGTTGTGGGACACCTACCTGTCGATCCTGACCGTCAACGCCAGCCTGCAGCGGCTCCTCGTCATGGCGCCGCACGCGCCCCAGGCAGCGATCGACACCATGCGGGCCGCGCTCCTGAAGCTCAACGACGACAAGGACTACGCCGAGGACGCGCTGAAGCAGATCGGCTACGTCCCGGAATACGTCGCCGGACCGGAGACCAACCGTCACGT
>DATJIG010000287.1:0-3976 GCA_035493495.1 Alphaproteobacteria bacterium | reverse complement strand
CGTCCAGGGCGAACTGATCCGTCCGTTCGTGAAGTGGGACGACGAGGCGACGACCGTCGAGGGCGTACTCGAGTCGATCGTCCGTGCCAACAAGATCGCCCAGACCAACCCGCAGGGTCCGGTCTACGTCTCGGTCGACGCGGGTCTCCAGGAGCAGGAGCTCGACGGTCCGATCGAGCTGCCCGACTTCGACGCGCTCTACAACCAGGCCGCGCCGGCATCCGGCGTCAACCCCGAGGCGCTCGCCGAGGCGGTCGACATCCTGCTCGAGGCCAAGAACCCGATCATCACGGCGAACCGTATCGGCTACAACGCCGAGGCGACCAAGCCGCTGGTCGGCCTGGTCGAGGCGCTGGGCTGCATGTACATCGACGATCGCGGCTTCGTCTGCTTCCCGTCGCGCCACCCGCACAACCTGACCGGCGACCGCTCGGCGATCGCCGATGCCGACGTCATCCTCGGCGTCGACATGTTCGACCTCTCCAACACGGTCGACGCGTACTCGTCGAAGGTGCGCGGCCAGCGCGGCGAGGGCGCCGGCGACCGCAAGCTGATCGACCTGTCGCAGAATGATCTCGCGATCCGCTCGTGGTCGCGTCTCGGCGGCATGGTGGCGCCGACGACGCTGCAGCTCATCGCCGATCCGATGATCGGCCTGCGCCAGCTTCTCGAGGCGGTCAACGCCAGGCTCGCCAAGAACCCGGCGCTCAGGAAGAAGATCGAGTCCCGCGCCAAGCAGGTGCAGAAGCGCAAGGCGGAGCTGTTCGCCAAGCAGCAGAAGGCCGTGAAGGAGCGCTGGAACGAGAAGCCGATCTCGCCGCACCGCCTCGTCAGCGAGCTGTGGGCCGCGGTGAAGAGCAAGCCGTGGTTCCTGACGCTGCGCAACCACCGCAACTGGCCGGAAGGCATCTGGGAGTTCGGCGGTGCGGGCGAGTTCGTCGGCCACTCGGGCGGCGGCGGCGTCGGCCACGGTCCGGGCGCGATGATCGGTGCGGCGTTCGCGGCGCGCGACCGCGGCCAGTTCGCGGTCGCGGTGTGTGGCGACGGCGATTTCCAGATGTCGTCGGGCGCGATCTGGACCGCGGTGCACAACCGCGTGCCGCTGCTCGTCGTCATCAACAACAACCTGTCCTGGTACAACGACGAAGAGCACCAGGGCGAGGTCGCGAAGATGCGCGGCCGTCCGCCCGAGAACGCGTGGATCGGCACCACGACGCTCGATCCCGAGGTCGATTTCTCGAGCCTCGCCAAGGGCTGGGGCGCCTGGACCGAGGGCCCGGTGAAGGACCCGGACGATCTCGCCGCGGCGTTGAAGCGCGCCGTGAAGCAGGTCGAGGATGGCCGCGTCGCGGTCCTCGATGTCCGCTGCAAGCCGCGCTGATCCGCGGCTCCTATCGAAAAGCGAACGGCCTCCCTCGGGAGGCCGTTTTGCTTTTGGGCGACACGTCCCCCTCACCCTATCCCTCTCCCCACGGGGAGAGGAGAGTCAATAAGTCCCTCTCCCTCTTCAGGGGGAGAGGGTAGGGTGAGGGGAATCGTCACAACGTCCGATTTCCCGTGCGCCTGCGACTCGCCACCTTCAACGTCGAGAACTTCGGCGCGCCGAAGCACACCGCGCCGCTGGACGCGCGCATCTCCGCGCTGCGGCCGCTGCTCGAGCGGCTCGACGCTGATGTGCTGTGCCTGCAGGAGATCGATCCGCAGCCGCCGGAGGGCAGCGGCGCCAAGGCACATCCGCGCGAACTGCGTGCGCTCAATGCGCTACTCGACGACACGCCGTACGCGGGCTTCCACCGCGCCGCGACGAGAAACCGCGACGGTAGTGACTTCGCCGACATCCACAACATCGTCATGCTGTCGCGCTGGAAGATCGACGACACCCGCCAGCTCTGGCACGACCTCGTCGACGCGCCGACCTGGCGGGCGACCACGGCCCGTCCGGCCGCGTCCAAACCCGAGCCGCTGACGTGGGATCGACCGGCGCTGATCGCGCGCATCCCACTGCCGAACGGCCGACCGCTCCACATCGCCGGCGTGCATCTCCGCGCACCGCTGCCGGCGCCGGTGCGCGGCCAGAAGCTCGGCCACGCCCACTGGCGCTCGATCGGCGGCTGGGCCGAGGGGTATGTGCTCTCGGAAATGAAACGGGCCGGGCAGGCGCTGGAGATCCGGCTGTGGCTCGACCAGGTGTTTGCCACGGACAGCGAGGCTCTCGTGGCGGTGATGGGCGACTTCAACGCCGAGGAGCACCACACCCCGGTCGAGGTGGTGTTGGGCCGCGACGACACCATGGGCGAGCGCGGCGGCGCGACGGCCGCCGGAATCCTGGTTCCGGCCGAGCGTGCGGTCCCGCGCGAGCGGCGCCACACCATCATCCACGATGGCCGCCGCCAGACGCTCGACCACATCCTGGTATCGCGGGCGCTGGCCTCGGCACAGCGCGGAGCCGAGGTCGTCAATGACGGCTTGCTCGATGAGGCGACGGTGGACGACGAGCGCCCGCCGCCGCAGTCGCTGCATGCGCCCGTGGTCGTGACATTCGAGATTCCGGGCCAACCCTGAATTGCTTGTGCCGGTGCCTGGAGTAGGCTGGCGTCTGTCCGTTTCCGCGTTCCCGATCACGCGTCCGATAGCGGAGGAATCGATGGTCGATCTGGCGACCGCCCCGTACGGCGTCCTGCTTCTGCGCATCGCGTTGGGCGTGATGTTTCTCGCCCACATGTGCATCAAACTGTTCGTGTTCAAGCCGTCGGGCACGGCGCGGTATTTCGCGTCGCTGGGCGTGCCGGGCTGGATGGGGCCGCTGACGATCGTCGTCGAGGCTGTCGGCGGCGTGTGCCTGATTCTCGGCATTCTGCCGCGCTACGCGGCCATTGCCCTGCTGCCGACCATCATCGGAACGATCGTGCTGGTGCACGGGCCGAACGGCTGGACGTTCACCAACACCGGCGGCGGCTGGGAGTATCCGGCGTTCTGGGCGGTCGCGCTGGTGGCGCTCGCCCTGCTCGGTGACGGTTCGGCGGCGCTGGTTCCATCGGCGCTGTTGTTCTGACCGCCCTTGCCTCGGCTCGCGAGCGCCCGCTAACGTTCGGGCAAACGATCACGCGCCCGGCCGAACGGGCCGATCCGCAGGGCCGAGGGGGGCGCGCCGATGTTCGCCAAGATCAACCACATCGCGCTGATCAGCGAGAACTACACGCTGGCCGGCGAGTTCTACAAGGCCATGTTCGGTATGCGAACGGCGAAGATGCCGCGGCCCGGACGCGCGGTCACGGTCGGCGACGGATACGTCGGCCTCAACATCAACCCGAAGCGGGCGGGGCGCCCGACGCGACTCGATCACTTCGGCATCCAGGTGACGGACGTCGAGGCGGTGTTCGACCGCATGCGCCGCAGCTATCCGCGGGTCGAGTGGCTGAAGCGGCCGGACTCGCGGCCGTTCGCCGGCATCACCACGCACGATCCCGACGGCAACGTGTTCGATCTGTCGCAGCCGAACATGGCCAACCGCAAGGACATCTACACCGAGCAGGCCGAGCTGACGCCGCGCCACATCAGCCATTTCGCGCTCCGCACCCTCAATCCCGATGCGATGGCCGCGTTCTATCGCGACGTGTTCGAACTCGAGGTGCGCAACCGCGACGCCTCCGACCCGAACCACTATCTGACCGACGGCCACATCACGATGGTGCTGATGCCGTGGCACATCACCGACTATGCCGGCACCGGCATCGTCTCGCCGGCGATGGACCACATAGGCTTCACGGTCGAGAGTCTCGACGCCTTCAATGCCGACCTCGATCGGCTGTCGACCAGCAACCATCACCTGCGGCCGTATCCCGTGGGCGGGAGCAGCGAAGGCAAGGCGCGGCTCGATCTGTCGAAGCGCAGTTGCCCGCTGTGCCAGCAGCACCTGGCCGACACCGACGGCGTGCTGCTGTCGGTGTCCGAGGCGGCCTAGTGCGCGACGCGGTCA
>DATJIG010000286.1:0-7050 GCA_035493495.1 Alphaproteobacteria bacterium | reverse complement strand
TACTGACCCTCACCGGGGACGACAAAGGCGGCTTCTGCCGAGGCCGCCGACGACGGAGTGCGTCCGCCTGGCAAAGTTGGCGCACTCGGCCCCTCACCAGCCCCTCGCTCCCTTAGGAGCGGGGGGCGCGGTGGGTTCAGAAACAAGCGCTTACGGGAGGTATGGCATTTCCTCGACAGACCAGTTGAGGCATGGCGCGTCGGCGGGCTTTTGCTAATCTGCCGCCGGGAGAGCGAAACCCCAAGACAATCAATACGGAGGCGCGCCCGCTCGGGGCGCGACGGCATATGGCGCGAGTCGATATCGAAGGTCTCAAGGTCGAGAAGGTGCTGGCGGATTTCATCGCCGACGAGGCGGTGGCGGGCACCGGGGTGTCGGCGGCCGAGTTCTGGCACGGCTTCGCCGGTCTGATCCGCGATCTCGTGCCGAAGAACAAGGCGCTCTTGAAGAAGCGCGACGAGCTGCAGGCCAGGATCGATACCTGGCACCGCGACCGCAAGGGCAAGCCCCATGACGCCGCCGCCTACAAGGCGTTCCTGACCCAGATCGGCTACCTGCTGCCGGCGCCCGCAGCGAAAGCGATCGCGACCGCCAACGTCGACGACGAAATCGCGCGCATCGCCGGCTCCCAGCTCGTCGTGCCGCTGTCGAACGCGCGCTACTCGCTCAACGCCGCCAACGCGCGCTGGGGCTCGCTCTACGATGCGCTCTACGGCACCGACGCGATTCCCGAGGACGGCGGCGCCGGGCGCGGCAAGGGCTACAACCCGACGCGCGGCGCCCGCGTCATCGCCAAGGGGCGCGAGGTGCTCGATCAGGCGGCGCCGCTCGCCAAGGGCAGCCACGCCGACACGACCGGCTACGCCGTTGCCGGCGGCAAGCTCGCGGTCACGCTGAAGGACGGATCGGAGACGGGTCTGCGCGACCCGGCGCAGTTCGTGGGCTATCGCGGGTCGACCAACAGCCCGTCGGCGGTGCTGCTCAAGCACCGCAACCTCCACATCGAGATCGACATCAACCGGTCGCACCCGATCGGCCGCGGCGACGCCGCGGGCGTCGCCGACATCGTGCTTGAGTCTGCGATCTCGACGATCATGGACATGGAGGATTCAGTGGCGGTGGTCGATGCCGACGACCTCGCCGCGATCTACCGCAACTGGCTCGGCCTGATGAAGGGTACGCTGTCGGCTTCGTTCGAGAAGGGCGGCAAGACGCTCGATCGCCGTCTCAACCCGGATCGGACCTACACGAAGCCCGCTGGCGGTGAGCTCTCGCTGCATGGCCGCAGCCTGATGCTGATCCGCACCGTCGGTCATCACATCTTCACCGACGCGGTGCTCGATTCTTCGGGCGCCGAGATCCCGCAGAACATCCTCGATGCCGCGGTCAGCATCCTGATCGCGATCCACGACCTCAAGGCGTCGGGGCGTCCGAACAACAGCCGCACCGGCTCGATCTACATCGTCCGGCCGAAGATGCACGGGCCCGATGAGGTCGCGTTCGCCAACGAGCTGTTCGGGCGCATCGAGGAGATGCTGAAACTGCCGAAGCACACGGCGAAGATCGGCATCATGGACGAGGAGCGGCGGACGACGGTGAATCTCGCCGCCGCCATCCAGGCCGCGACAAACCGTGTCATCTTCGTCAACACCGGCTTCCTCGACCGCACTGGCGACGAGATCCATACCTCGATGGAAGCGGGGCCTATGGTCCGCAAGAACGACATGAAGTCGACCACGTGGATCAAGACTTACGAAGACAACAACGTCGACGTGGCGCTCGCCAACGGCCTGCGCGGCAAGGCGCAGATCGGCAAGGGCATGTGGGCGATGCCCGACAAGATGGCCGACATGCTGGCGCAGAAGATCGGCCACCCGATGGCCGGCGCCAACACCGCGTGGACGCCGTCGCCGACCGCGGCGACGCTGCACGCGCTGCACTACCTCCAGGTCGACGTCGGCAAGCGCCAGGACGAGATCGCCAAGCGTGCGCCCGCCAAGATCGACGACATCCTGACGCTGCCGGTGTCGCAGTCGAACTTCGCGCCCGACGCGGTGCAGCAGGAGCTCGACAACAACGCGCAGGGAATCCTCGGCTACGTGGTGCGCTGGATCGACCAGGGGGTCGGCTGCTCGAAGGTACCCGACATCCACGACGTCGGCCTGATGGAGGACCGCGCGACGCTGCGCATCTCCAGCCAGCACATCGCCAACTGGCTGCGCCACGGCATCTGCACCGAGGCGCAGGTGATGGAGACGATGAAGCGCATGGCCAAGGTGGTCGATCGCCAGAACGCCGGCGATCCCAACTACCGGCCGATGGCGCCCGGCTACGACGGCATCGCCTTCAAGGCGGCGTGCGATCTCGTCTTCAAGGGACGCGAGCAGCCGAACGGCTACACCGAGTTCATCCTCCACGCCCGCCGCCGCGAGGTAAAGGCGGGGCGCTAGGACGCTGTCGCCCCGGTCATGTTGAAACGCCCATTATTTTAAGTGAGGGGGCTTCGGCCCGCCGGTCGCCCAGTCGAGCAGCTCGACGGTGTGAACAACGGGAACTGCCGTCGCGCCGGCGATGTGGACCTCGCAGCCGACGTTGCCCGTGGCGATGACGTCGGGGCTGGTCGCCTCGAGGTTTGCGACCTTGCGCGCGCGCAGGTCGTTCGCGAGTTCCGGCTGCAGGATGTTGTAGCTTCCGGCCGAGCCGCAGCAGAGGTGCTCCTCGGCGATTGGCAGCACGGTGAAGCCGGCGGCGGTAAGCAGCGCCTTGGGCTGACCGACGATTTTCTGCCCGTGCTGCATCGAGCACGGATTCTGGTAAGCGACGCGGAGGCTGTGCGGCACCGGGGCGTTGAGCCCGATCTCGGACATCAGCTCGCTGATGTCGCGGGTCATCGCCGAGACGCGTGCCGCCTTGTCGGCGTAGGCCGCGTCCTCGCGCAGCATGAAGCCGTAATCCTTGATCGTCGTCCCGCAGCCCGAGGTGTTGACGACGATCGCGTCAACTCCTGCCTTGGTCCAGGCGTCGACGTTGCGGCGCACGCGGTCGCGCGCGTCGCGGCCGAGGTGATGCTCGAGGGCGCCGCAGCACTCCATGCCCTCGGCGACGACGACGTCGCAGCCGTGGCGCGTCAGCAGGCGGATCGTCGCCTCGTTGATCTCGGGCGCGACCACCGACTGCACGCAGCCGGTGAGCAACGCGACGCGCTTGCGGCGCGTGCCGGCGGCGGGGAACACCTGGCCGGGCCGGATCGGCGATGCCGGTGGCACCGTCGCCGGCGCCAGTGTCAGCAGCTCGCCGATGCGCCCGGGCAGGACCTTGCCGAGCCATCGAAACGGCAGCGCGAGCGTCAGCAGGATGCGCAGCGTGTTCGGGTACGGCAGCACGCGGGCGATGAGCCCACGCATCAGCCGATCCAGCGGCGGGCGGCGGTAGTGGTGTTCGATGTAGTGACGCCCGTGATCGACGAGATGCATGTAGTGCACGCCCGACGGGCACGTTGTCATGCACGAGAGGCACGACAGGCAGCGGTCGATGTGGGTGACGACGTTCTCGGTGATC
This sequence comes from Alphaproteobacteria bacterium, assembly GCA_035493495.1. Lineage (GTDB taxonomy): Bacteria > Pseudomonadota > Alphaproteobacteria > SMXQ01 > SMXQ01 > DATJIG01. Next base: position 3,492 of record DATJIG010000286.1, on the reverse strand, counting down.
GGGGCGCCGGACTCCAGCATCTGCTTCATCAGGTAGATGCGGCCGCGCGGGCTGTCGAGCTCGTCCCCCAGCAGCACGTAGGTCGGGCAGGTCGCGGTGCAGAAGCCGCAATGGACGCAGGCGCGGAGAATCTTTTCGGACTCGCGGGTGTCCGGATCGGCCAGTTGCTGGAGCGAGAAGCGGGTTTCCATTTGTCTACACGCTGTGCGCTACACGTCCGGATACATGCGGCCGGGATTGAAGATTCGCTGCGGGTCGAAGCTCTCCTTGACCCGCCGCGTCAGCGCGGCGAGGGCTGCGGGCAACGGCTCGAACACCGGTACTGTCGCCCGCACCGCGTCGGGAGCGCGGATCAGCGTTGCATGGCCATTGCCGCCGACTGCCGCGCGGACGCCGCGGGCCGCGGCCTCGCCGGTTTCGGGCACGGCGGCCCACAGCAGGCCGCCGCCCCAGTCGTAGAAGCCGGTCGCCTCGGTCGTGCGCGCGACCGCCGCGAACGTCGCCGGACCCGATGCCGGCGGCACGGAGATACGCCACACCGCGCGGCCGTCGATCGGCAGGAGACGAACGTCGGCGATTTCGCGCCACAGGCGCTGCGACTCGTCGCCTTCGATCACCGCGACCGGCGCGCGGGAGGCGAACATCTGGCGCAGCTCCTCGACCCGGAATGCGACCGAGGTGCCGGGACCCTCGACGCGGAGTGCCGCGACCGAGGCGCCTGCGCCCGCCACCGCGCCGACTCCCGATGCGGCCGCGACCGTCGCCGGCAGGTGCGCGGCACCCGAGACCTCGTGGGGCGAGTTGAGGCCATCGGCGAGCGCCGCGATCGCGCGCTCGTCGGTCAGCCCCATGATCAGCAACGTGCGGCTCTCCTCGGGGCGCGGCATGACCTTGACCGTGACCTCGGCGAGTGCGGCGAGCGTGCCGTAGGAGCCGGCCATCAGCTTGCTGACGTCGTAGCCGGTGACGTTTTTCACCACCTTGCCGCCGGCCTTGAAGATGTCGCCGTGGCCGCTAACGCCGTTGAAGCCGAGGAAGTGGTCGCGGGCGGCGCCGATCTTGATCCGCCGCGGCCCGGCGAGATTGCAGCCGAGCGCGCCGCCGAGCGTCGGCGCCGCGCCGTTAGAACCAAGGAGCCGCGACCAGTCGGGCGGCTCGAACGCCAGCATCTGCTTGTTGTCGGCGAGCAGGCGTTCGACTTCGCCGAGCGGCGTTCCGGCGTTTGCCGTCAGCACCAGCTCGGCCGGCTCGTAGGCGAGGACGCCCGCCAGGCGGTCGAGCGCGAGCACGGCGCCGGAATTCGTCGGCCGGCCGATGTCGCGCTTGCTGCCGCCGCCGCGCACCTCGAGCGAGCGCTTGGCCGAGATCGCCTGGGCGACCGCGTCCCTGAGCTCGTCGATGGTGGTCGGCTGCAACGTATCCATGACTCAGAACCGGGGCAGATCGGGATGGGACACCTGGCCCGCGTGGACGTGCATGCGGCCGAGCTCGGCGCAGCGGTGCAGGGTCGGAAACACCTTGCCGGGATTGAGCAGGCCGTCGGGGTCGAAGGCACACTTGAGCCGCTGCTGCTGGTCGAGATCGACCTCTGTGAACATCGCGCCCATCAGGTCGCGCTTTTCGACGCCGACGCCGTGCTCGCCGGTCAGCACGCCGCCGACCTCGACGCAGGCGCGCAGGATGTCGGCGCCGAACTGTTCGGTGCGCTCGAGCTCGCCCGGCGTGTTGGCATCGTAGAGGATCAGCGGATGCAGGTTGCCGTCGCCGGCATGGAAGACGTTGGCGACGCGGAGCTTGTAGTGCTCCGACATCGTCCGCATGCGGGCGAGGATCTGCGGCAGCGCCTTGCGGGGAATCGTGCCGTCCATGCAGTAGTAGTCGGGCGAGATGCGCCCCACCGCGGGGAACGCCGCCTTGCGGCCGGCCCAGAACGCGAGGCGCTCGTTCTCGGTGCGGCTGGTGCGGCTCGACTTGGCGTCGTTCGACTGGGCGATCTTTTCGACGCGGGCGATCAGGTCGTCGACTTCCGGCGCGCAGCCGTCGAGCTCGACGATCAAGAGCGCCTCGACGTCGAGCGGATAGCCGACTTTGACGAAGTCCTCGGCCGCCTTGATCGCCGGGCGGTCCATCATCTCCATGCCGCCCGGGATGATGCCGGCGGCGATGATGTCGGCGACGCACTGGCCGGCGTTTTCGGCGGTCGGGAAGCCGATCAGCAGGGCGCGCGCGGTCGGCGGCTTGGGGAGGATACGGACGGTCACCTCGGTGACGACGCCGAGCAGGCCCTCGGAGCCGGTCATCACGCCGAGCAGATCGTAGCCCGCGGCGTCGAGGTGCTTGCCGCCCAAGCGGATGATGTCGCCGTCGATGGTCACCATCTCGACGCCGAGGATGTTGTTGGTGGTCAGCCCGTACTTGAGGCAGTGCACGCCGCCCGAGTTCTCGGCGACGTTGCCGCCGATGGTGCAGGCGATCTGGCTCGAGGGATCCGGCGCGTAGTAGTAGCCGAGGTGCCGCACCGCATCGGAAATGCCGAGGTTGGTGACGCCCGGCTGGGCGACGACACAGCGATTCGGGACGTCGATGTCGAGGATGCGGTTGAACTTGGCGAGTCCGAGCAGCACGCCGTCGGCGAGCGGCAACGCGCCGCCCGACAGCGAGGTGCCGGCGCCGCGGGGCACCACCTTGATCTTTTCGTCGCGGCAGAAGCGCAGGACCTTGGCCACCTGCTCGGTGGTCGACGGCAGCACGACCACCATCGGCATCTGGCGATAGGCACTGAGGCCGTCGCACTCGAACGCGCGGCGCTCCTCGGCGCTGTCGACGATGCGTTCGCCGGGCAACAGCCGGCGCAGGGCCGCGACGATCTCGGCGCGGCGCGCCAGCACGGAGTCGTCGGGTTGCGGCATCGCGATCATGGGACGCCTCCGCTCATGGCGTATGGGAACATGGCGCGGTCAAGCTAGGCCAGTGTCTAAGTCGGGTCTGTCCGAGTATGGTCCGGCGCCGCGCCCGCGTCAGTCCTTGAAGTACTTATAGCTCCCATCCTTGACGCTCTTCGACCACGTCGTCCAGTAGGTGCCGGGGTCGCGGGCGTAGTCCTTGTTGTAGTCGCCGGCCATGTTGATGCCGGGGAGCGACGGCACGTAGTCCTGCTTCAGGACGTCGTCGGGGTTGCCGTAGCGGCTCGCCAGCGCCCGCACCTCCTTGTCGTCGAGGGCGTTGATGCGGCCGTTCTCGATGATCGTCAGCCACTGGTCGAGCTCGCGGACCCGCGCCTGGTAGGTCACCATCAGCGTGTGATTGTGGCAGCAGTGCTCGAGCGGCACGTTATTGGCCTCGCCGAAGGCTTTGCGGGTCGGCGTCACCTGGCCGATCGTCTCCGGGCCGTGGGCGGTCTCGGTGCCGAACGACCAGTGGATGACCCCGCCGACGTTGCGCTCGGAGGTGTTGCGGCCCTCGAGCAACTCGTCGGGGTGCTTGAAGTACTTC
>DATJIG010000285.1:0-8452 GCA_035493495.1 Alphaproteobacteria bacterium | reverse complement strand
CAACTCGGCGTCGCTGACGTTGTCGTCGACGATGGCGACGCCGCGCGCCCGGTTGGTCGGCAGTTGCCGCAGCGAATCGAGCAGCAGCGTGTGATCGGTCGTGTAGACCGTCGCCTGCACGATCACCGCCCGCTCGAGTCCGAGCGCCGCATGGATCGCCGTCATGTTCGACAGCGGCGCCAGCGGCGCCTCGTACATCGGATTGGCGTGGCGGACCGGATAGCGCTGTCGATCCTCGTAGACGTGGAACTGGCAGTCGCAGCTCCCCGGCGGAAGCGGCCGCGACGGCTTGTGGATCGATATCTGCTCTGTCGCCATGTCGTGCTCCGAGGTCTGCGCTCCCCCGAAATCGAGGGAGCGCCGATCCTCAGGCGTAGGCCGGGATCGCGGAGCGCGCCTTGACGGCGCAGACGACCTCGTCGGGATCGAGACCGACCAGCTTCGCAGGATTGCGGATGCACATCGTCTCAATCTCGTCGGCGTTCATGCCGAAGGCGATCATATAGCTGCTGAGCTGGCGCATCGCCTCGACCGAGTTCGGGAACAGCGGGTCGCCCGCATCACTCGAAAGCGTGAAGTGCTCAACGCCGACCGCGCGGATCGCGCCGTACATCTTCGCCGGATCGACACCCATCATCGGCGACAGCTCGTCGTAGGTGAAATTGAAGGTGATGCCGGCGCGGGAGAGCTGCTTCATCTCGTCGACGGTGACGTTGACGAACGGGCTGAACGGATGATCGATGAACGCCCGCTTGAACTTCAGCTTGTCCACCAGCTCCGCCAGCACCCAGATCTCCTCGTGGGTCGAATGCCCGAACGACAGCGTACGGTCGTTGTCGGCGATCACGCGGATCGCCTCCTCATACTCGGGCTTCAGCTTTCCCTTCTCGTCGAGCGCGTAGTGGCCGTACTTGAGCGCGAGCTCCCACGGCAGCGGCGCCGAATGCGCCTTGGGATCGGCCGACGGATCCCAGCGCTTGTTCTTGCCGCCGACGATCGAATAGGTGTGGGCATGGTTGGCGAGCGGCAGCCAGAACGAGGTCACGCCGGCGTCGATCTGCGTCCGCACCTTTTCCCGGCTCGGCGGCTTGTTGTCGCGGGTGAGCGCGTAGCCGCCCCAGGCCTCGATCGGCGCGATGCCGGTCTTGTCGGACCAGCGCGCCATATCCTGCTTCAGGCGATTGACGTCCTCCATCGGACCGGCGGAGCGCTTGTCTTCCTTGCCGATCGACTTGTAGAGGATGCCGTACATGCCGTTCTCGGAGGCGAGCTTGGCGAGCGCCAGCGCGTCCTGCTGCCCGTACTCGGCATGGCAATGGATATCGATCATCCCGCGCACGCCTTCGATCTTCGGCGGCACCTGGATGTACGGCTTGAAGCCGCGGCGGGCCGGATACGCCCCGACGCAACGCTCCATGGTCGGCGTCGCGTTGTTGTTGTCCGCTCGGGGGCTACGATGGGCGGTATCGGTCATGTTCAGACTCCTGCTTCGATCACGTTGTCCGCGGCCGCCGGCATGCTACTGGGCGAACGGATAAGCCGGAAATATCGATTTGTCGGATTCCCATAACTGATAATTATCGATAACCCTCAGAACGCCAGCCAGTCGAAGCTCGTCTCCCGCTCGACGCCCTGCAGCCGGTCGAAGATCTCGGTCATCTTGGCCGACGGACAGTCGCGGGTGAGGAGCATGAATTTTTCGCGCACATCCTCGCGCGTCGGCGGCGCCTCGGGCGTGCCTTTGAACGACGACAGCCGGCGGCTCAGCACGCGCCCGTCCTTAAGCGTGACCGTCACGCTGACGGCTTTGGATCCGTACTTCTCCGCGTCTTCGTGGCCGAGCCGGATGCGCTCGATCAACGCCTTGATGCGCGGATCGGCGATCGCCGAGTGATCGAACGAACGCGGATCGCGCGGATCGCGGAAGAACGACACCGCGACCGAAAACGGCACGCTGTACTGGGCGAGCATCGGATCCGGCGGATTGCGCAGGTCGTGGCGATCCACCAGGTCCTCGCTGCCGAGGACGACGATCGACTCGACGTCGTCGGCCGTGAACCGGTGTTCCGTCCGCAGATCCTCGAGCGCCTGCAGCGGAATCTGCGCCTGACCGTGGCAGACATAGCGCTTCATGTAGATGCTCATCACGAGGTAGTCCTCGCCGAGGCCGCGCGTGAGTTGGCTGACATCCGGGCTGTTACAAAACGCGTTGAGGAAGCCGAGCTGGCCTTCGAGCACGTTGTGCGGCCCGGTGAACCCCCGGTCGGCGAGGCTCGCTGCCAACACGCCACCTTCCGAGGCGCGCCCGAAGTGCAGGCGCTTGACCATCCCGCCGGTTTTCGACCGCGAGAACTGGACGAGCCCGCTCGACAGCGATCCGGCGATGCCGATGGCGTTGGTCATCTTAGCCGCGTCGAAGCCGAGCAGCCGCCCGACGGCGACCGCCGCGCCGAACGGACCGCTGGTTCCGGGCGCGTGGAAGCCGCGGGCTTCGTTGGTCCGTCGTGTCGCGCGGCCGACGCGCACCACCACCTCGGTGCCGGCGACGAACGCCGTCATCAGATCGCGGCCGCTGAGATTGCGCTCCTGGGCGATCGCCAGGATCGCCGGCAGGATGGTGGCGGACGGGTGGACGCCGGCGCTCGGCTTGGTCGCGCCGTCGAGCTCGAACGCGTGCGCCAGCGCGCCGTTCGCCAGCGCCGCCATCGGCGGCTGCACCGCTGGGCCGCCCGGCCCGAGGATGCGGCTCGGCCCGCCGCGGCCGTAGGCCAGCGCGTAGTCGACGATCATCTGGCTCCACGGCAGGCCGTAGCCGAAGACGATGGCGCCGACAGTGTCGCACATCGTGTTCCGCGCCCGCTCGAGCACCGGCGCCGGGATGTCTTCGTAGCGCAGACCGGCGGCGAATTCCGCGAGGCGCGCGGTGTCCCCGGCGGGGTCCGTCCGCCGCAACGTTTCAACCTTTTCCATGATCCGGATCTCTGTCGTTCGCTCTAGGGCTGGATCGATTCGACGAACCAGTCGCTCGGCACTTCGTTGCCGAGTCCGCGTCCGCGTGCCTGAGTGTAGATGAGATGCGCGAGCGCCGTGAACTGGCAGCCGATGCCGGTGCTGTTGAGGAAGAACGTCCGCTGATCCGGCCGGGTCCGCCCCGGGACATTGCCCGCGACCAGCTCGCCGAGGTCCGGGAAGTCGTCCCAGTTCAGGGTGCGCTCCGGATGGTCGCGAATGACGAACTTGTGCTTCTTCTCCATCGCGGCGAAGTCCTTTGACGCGACCTCGTGCTCCTTGAGGCGGGTGTGGAAGACGACGACGTCCGCCGCGGTGAAGCAATCGTCCTTGGCCTCGTCGCGCTGCATGCAGCTCAGGTGCATGCCCGGCTTCAACCAACTCGCCGGAAAGAACGGCACCCGGCTGTTGGTGGCGGTGATCGCGATGTCGACCCCGTCCACCGCCGCCTCGGCGCTCGCGACCGGCGCGATGTCGAGGCCGAGGGCGGTCCCCATCGTCTTCGCGAACTTCGCCGCCTCGCCTTCGGTCGGGCTATAGACGCGAACATGCCGGATCGGCCGCACCTCCTTCAGTGCCGCGAGCTGCGGTCCTGCCTGTCCCCCCGCGCCGATCAGGCCGACGACCGCGGCGTCCTCGCGCGCCATGTACTTGGCACCGATTGCATTGATCGCGCCGACGGTGAAGCGCTGCAGCAGGCCATCCTGGACGATTCCGAGCAACTCGCCGGTCGAGGTGCTAAACAGGAAGACGAGGCCGACGTAGCGATTGCCCGACGCCGCGGGAACCTTGATCCGCCGGCGGTTGCCGTTGACGATGGGAAACGCGACGACGTCCGACGTGACCCGGATCGAGGCGGCATGAAGGCGCGGAATGGCGCCGTCGAGGGTCTTGAACTGATGGGCGGACGGGACGTCCGCGCCGACGTTGGCCACGGTGGGGGTGAAGAGGTCCGAGCGGGAGCGGTTTACCGCGCTGCCCCGGCCGAGATCACGGTAGAGCTGCTCCAGCGCGTCGATCGCGCCGCGCATCGTCAGAACCTTCTCGGCGTCGTCGTTCGACATCACCCATGTCATGGCAGCCCCTGTTCTCCATTATCTTGATTTCTCATTTTAGCGAGCTCCGACGGAAGGCGTGGCGACAGGACGCGACCGGGGCCGGAACTCTAGCTGCGGCTCTCGGACAGCCAGTAATAGCGATTTGTCAGCCGGCGATAACCGCTCGGCATAATGTCCGCGACGTCGGCGGACCGGGGAATATCGCGTCAGCGCGCCCGTTCGGGCCCGTGCACACGCTTGATCAGCGGTTGGCCGGACTTCAGCCGGGCCACGTTTTCGCGAATGATCGCGAAGATCGGCTCCGACTGCCCTTCGCCGCCCGCCGCAGCATTGTGATAGGTCAGCACCACGTTCGACAGATCCCAGAGCGGGCTGTCCTTGGGCAGCGGCTCGATCGTCATGACGTCGAGACCCGCGCCGCCGATCCGCCGCGCTTTCAGGGCCGCGATCATCGCCGCCTCGTCGATCAGTTGCCCGCGCGCCACGTTGACGATCATGGCGTGCGGCTTGAGGGCGGCAATGCCTTCAGCGTTCAGCAGGTGATGCGAGGTCTCATCGTAGACCGTGGTCGTCATCACCACGTCGGCCTCGGCCAGGGTCTCGATCAGGCGCCCGCGCGGCCGGATCTCGTCGACATTGGGCAGCGGCGACGTCGACCGGCTGATGCCGATGACCCGCATGTCGAACGCCTTGGCCTTGCGCGCGACCTCCTGTCCGACCGATCCGAGCCCGATCACGACCAGTGTCGCGTGTTCGATGCTGATCATCGATGACGCCAGGGCATCGTGCGCCCACTCGTGCCGTTTGCGCGCCTCCACTGCCTCGTTGAAGCTTCGGGTCAGCGCCAGCAGCAATCCGAACGCGTGCTGGGCAATCCGGTTCGCATGGGTGCCGGACGAATTGGTGACGGGAACATTGTCCGGCAGCCCATGCTCGAGCGCCATGTCAATGCCCGACGTCGTGAAGTGGATCAGCTTCAGGCGCTTGCCGTGCTCGCGGATGATCCGTGCGGCAGCGGCGTTGTAGGGCCGGTTGGCGGTGACCAGGATGTCGGCCCGGGCGATCGCCTCCGGCAACTCACGCTCGGTATCGGCGAGCGTCACCGTCAGCTCGGGCAGTCCGGTCCGAACGCGCTCGACAAGATCCGGCTTCTTGCACGTGTAGAACAGGATTTCCATGTCGTGCCGCTGGTTTTAGTTCTGTCGCGCCACCGAGCTGCCGCCGTCGATCTTGATCGAGGCCCCGCTGATGTACGACGCGGCGTCGGAGGCCAGGAAGACAACCGTGTTCGCGACTTCCTCGACCGAGCCCGCGCGCTTGGCGGGCAGGTTGGCATGGATTTCCGGCCACCGATTCTCGTCGCCGAGCAGGCGCTTGGCGCGCTCCTTCACGTGTTTCAGATGGCGATCCGAGATCGTCGGCCCAGGATTAACGGCAACGACGCGCACGCCGTGGGACATGCTTTCGCCGCCCAGGCACTGGGTGAACATGTTGAGGGCGATGTTCGCCATGCAGCCGGCGATGTAGTTCGGATTGGGCCTCTTGGCGGCGGCGCCGACGACGTTGACGACGACGCCTTTGCCGCGCTCACGCATTGCCGTGTAGATGATGCGGGTGAGGTCGACGTAGCCGAACACCTTGAGGTCCCACGCCTTGCGCCACGTGACGCTGTCGAGGGTGAGCAGGGTGCCGGTCGGGATGTCGCCCGCGTTGTTGACGAGGATGTCGACGTCTCTGCACGCTTTACCGAGCGCCTCGACCTGATCGGTCAGCGACAGGTCCCGCGCATGGACGGTGACCTCGACCTTGTGGTCGCGCCGCAGCTCCTCGGCATGCTCCTTCAGCAATGCCTCGTCGCGTGCGGCGATGTGCAGGTTACATCCCTCGGCCGCCATCGCCTTCGCGATCGCCCAGCCGATGCCGCGCGACGCGCCGGTCACCAGCACCGAACGGCCCTTTAGATTCAGTTCCATGGTCTCTCTTATTGGTAGATCTTCTGGACTTCGCGGGCGAGCACGGTGCGCATCACCTCGGCCGGGCCGCCGGTGATCAGGTAGCTGCGCGAGCGTCGCCACATTGCCTCGATTGGCATCTCGGTCGAGAGCCCCATAGCGCCGTGGAACTGCATGCAGCGATCCGCCGCCTCGAACCCGAGCTCGGTACAATAGAGCTTTGCCATGTAGGCGTCATGGCGGCTGGCGATGCCCTGATCGACCTTCCACGCCGTGCGATAGACCAGCAACTGGCCGGTCTGATAGCGCGTGTAGAGATCGGCCATGGTGAACTGGATCGCCTGGCGATCGGCGATGGGCCGGCCGAAGGTGATTCGCTCCTTCGAATACTTGCCGATCATCTCGAGGCAGCGCTGGGTGACGCCAAGGCCGCTCGCCGCCTGATGGACGCGGTTGCGCGAGATCCAGGACTGCGCCTCGCGCATCCCCTGCCCCTCCTCGCCGCACAGATTCTCGAGCGGCACCTTCACGTCATCGAGGGCGATCTCATAGGTGACGTCGCCCATCATGTGCTTCGTCTCGCCGACGATGGAGACGCCGGGCGTGTTCATGTCGACAATGAAGACGCTGAGGCCGCCGCGCGATCCCTTCTCCGGATCGGTGCAGGCGACGAGCTGCAGGAAATCCGCTTGCTTGGCGTGAGAGATGAACTGCTTGTAGCCGTTGATGACGTAGTGGTCGCCATCGCGCACGGCACGGGTCTTCATGCGGCCGGGATCGCTGCCGGCCTCGGGCTCGGTCTGGGCGAACGCCGCCTTCTTCTTGCCGTCGAGCACCGGATAGAGGTAGCGCTGCTTCATGTGCTCCGGCAGGCGCAGCAGGATCGCGCGCGGCGACGGGCCGAACACGCCCTCGCCACGGTTGGGCAGCGCGATCGAGCGAGCCACCTCCTCCCACACCACGGCGAGCGCCAGCAGGCTGAGGCCCTGGCCGCCAAACTCCGCCGGCGTGTCGAGCTTCCACAGGCCGAGTTCGCGCGCCCGCTTCTCGAGCATCTCCTTGAACTCGGGCTTGAGATGCGGCCCCTCCATGGAGCGCATCTCGATCGGGATCAGCTCCCGGTCGACGAACTTGCGCACGGTGTCCTGCAGCAGCCGGACCTCTTCCGGCAATTCGAAATCCATCAAACTCTCCAGCGATGTGGCCCCGGTCCGCAGCCCGACCGGGCTACTTTTTCTCTTTCTCGGCTTCCTTGGCATCAAGCGCGGTGATCTCCCGGGCGCGATCGAGCACGCTCTTCGGGAACGTCGCGCCCTCGGCCATCAGCGCCTGCAACTCCTCGCCCGACAGCGGCGCGAGGTCCGTTTCCGTCCGCTCGGCCTCCTCGTTGAACTTCGCGTCCTTGAGCATCGTCTGGAACGCGACGCGGAGTTCCTTGGTGCGCTCGTCGGGAATGCCCGGGGGCGCCATTACCGAGCGCCCGAGGCGCGACGGCAGCGCGAAGAACTCGAAGAGCTTGCGGTCGGCATCGTTCTTGGTGAGGTCGATCATCCGCGGCACGTTCGGCAGCTCAGGATGCACCTCGGCTCCCGTTTGCAGGACCGGGATGATCTTCTTCTCCGCGACCCAATCGGCCTTGGTCAGCTTCAGCACCGGCCATGGCTGAGACAGGCCATGAACCTCGCCGCGCTCCATGGCGAGCGAGGCATCGCTCGCGCCGGTGTAACCGACGATCGTCTTGATCTTGGTGTGCAGGACGGTGTTCAGCAGGACGTAGTTGAGGCGCGGCGTCGGGCCTGACGCCGCGATGATCGCCGTTTTCGTGAACAGATCCTGCCACGTCTGTATCGGCGATTTGTACCAGGTGTAAAGCACCGGGCTGTTGTTCACCATGCGGCCGATCCAGGTGAACTTGGCGGTGTCGAAGCGGATGCGCGATTCGCCGAGTAACTGGCTGTTGTAGACGCCGGGATCGATCATGCCGATCACCGTGCCGTCCTTGAGCGCATTGAAGAACATGTAGTCGGAGGCACGCACCGAGCCCGCGCCCGGCATGTTCTGGGCAACGACGTTCGGCTGCCCGGGCAGGAAGTTGCCGATGTAGCGCGCAATAAGCCGGCTCTGGGTATCGAAGCCGCCGCCCGCGCTCGAGCCGATGATGAACTGGATCGTCTTGCCTTTGTAGAAATCGTCGGCGCGGCTCGCGGTCGCCGTCGCCAGCGAAAGGGCCAGCAGCGTCGCAATCGTCGTCACTTTTGCGCAAAACATAATGGCCTCCCCTGTTGTTCTTGATCGCGCCGCTCGGCCGAGATGAGCGCGATGTACGCGTACGCCTCATGCGCGTCCCTACCGGCGCGCGTGAATCTGTTCGTTGCTAAACTGACTCCCTAGGACATGAACGAGGGGTCGAGCCGCTTCGCCTGGCGGAAGAAC
>DATJIG010000284.1:0-2812 GCA_035493495.1 Alphaproteobacteria bacterium | reverse complement strand
GTTCGAATAAGGCGCATAGGCCTTCGCCGCTGCCGCGCGCGCGAGGTCGAGCAATTGTTCATCGGTCATGCTCTTGTCCTTAACCGCCTGCACAGGGCATGCGCCAGCCATGCCGAATCGAACAGCCATTGCAATTCTCGCTGCAGCGGTAGCGCTGATCCCATCGCCCGCGCTCGCGTGGGGAAAGACGGGGCACCGCGTCGTCGCGGCCATTGCCGACACTGAGCTTAGCGGCCTTGCCCGCGCCAGTGTCGAGCAGATCCTGGGCTATGGCGAGAGCCTCGACGAGGCCGCGACCTGGCCCGACGACATGCGCGCCGACCCGTCGCCCTTCTGGCAGAAGCAGGCGACCCCGTGGCACTATGTCACGCTCAACGGCCTCACGTACGACCATGCGCCGCGGGAGGGCGATGCGCTCCAGGCACTCGACAGGTTCAGCGGGACCCTGAAGGACCCCAACGCGAGCCGCGCCGACAAGCAGATGGCGCTTCGCTTCATCGTCCACCTCGTTGGCGACCTCCACCAGCCGCTTCACGCCGGCAAATGCTGCGACAAGGGGGGCAACGACGTGAAGGTCACCTGGTTCGGCAAGCCGACCAACCTCCACGCAGCGTGGGATTCGGCGCTGGTCGACGAGGAGCAATTGTCCTTCACCGAGCTCGCGACGAAGCTCGAGCGGCACATCACGTCGCAGGACGTGGTCGCCTGGTGGGACGTCAACCCGCGCGATTGGATCGCCGAAAGCGGCGAGATCCGCGACACGGTCTATCCGACCGCCGCCGACATGCCCAAGCCGGTCAAGGGCAAGAAGGTGAAGAAGGGGACGCCGGTCGTTCCCGACCTCAGCTACTCTTACGTCTACCGCTTTACGCCGGTGATGGAGAAGCGGCTGGAGCAGGGCGGCGTAAGGCTAGCAGCTTACCTCAACACGCTCTTCGCCGAAGGCCTTCGCTCGCCTGCGAAATGACCGGCCCTTGCGTCCATCTTATCGGACGATAAGGTTCCTGCCGCTCGGGTAACGTTTTTGCGGAGTATGCCCGTGCGCGTCAGTATCTTGTTCGCTTCCCTTCTTTTCGCCGTCCCGGTTTCCGCCCAGCAGCATAAGCTCGATACGTTGACCGCCGGGCAGGCGATCAGCCAGGCCGCGGCGGCGTCGCCGAAATATGTTCGGGCGGTCGTCGAGTTCAAAGTCGAAAGTGCCGCCAAGTCCCATGGCGGCTATTATCTCGACAGCGAAAAGGACTTCCATTCCGCGTCCAACCTAGGCGTCGTGATCCGTCCGTCGGCGATGCCCGAACTGACCAAGAAATATGGCGACGACCTCAAGACCGCGCTGGTCGGAAAGACGGTGAAGATCATCGGCCAGGTCCGGCGGAGGGTTGTCGCCGGAGGAAGCGCCACCGCGACCCAGATCGAGGTCACCCACGCCGGTCAGATCCTCTCGGTCCGCTAGCGGAGCGGCGGCTCGTCGAAGCTTCGGAGCTTGCGGCTGTGCAGGCCTTCGCCTTCGCGCTGCAGCAGGTTCAGTGCCTCGATCCCGATCCTCAAATGCTGGCTCACGGCGCGTTCGTAGAAGGCGTTGGCCTGGCCGGGGAGCTTGAGCTCGCCGTGGAGCGGCTTGTCGGAGACGCATAGGAGCGTCCCGTAGGGGACGCGGAAGCGGTAGCCCTGAGCGGCGACCGTCGCCGACTCCATGTCGATCGCGACCGCCCGGCTCTGGTTGAATCGCAGCGCCGACGCTGCGTAACGCAACTCCCAGTTGCGGTCATCTGTCGTGACCACGGTGCCCGTCCGCAGCCGTCGCTTGACGCTGTCCTCGTCCTCGCCGGTGATGGCGGTCGTCGCGTCGAACAAGGCGTTCTGCACTTCGGCGATCGCCGGCAACGGCACTTCCGGCGGGAGCATGTCGTCGAGCACGTGGTCGTCGCGGAGGTAGGCGTGGGCGAGGACGTAATCGCCGATGGTCTGGCTCGGGCGAAGGCCGCCGCAATGGCCGATCATCAGCCACACTTCTGGACGCAGCACCGCGACGTGGTCGCAGACCGTCTTGGCGTTGGCGGGGCCGACGCCGATATTGACTAGCGTGACGCCGCTGCGGCCCTCGGCCATCAGGTGATAGGCCGGCATCTGGTGGCGCCGCCACTGGCCGGCCGCGATCTGCGCCTCGGCATCGACCAGCTCGCCCGGCTCGAACGTCGCGCCCGGCACCGACAGGGCCGTGAAGCGCGAATCCTTCCGCCGAAGCGTATCGATCGCGACGGCGACGAACTCGTCGACGTAGCGGACATAGTTGGTGAACAGCACGAACTGCTGGAAATGCTCGGGCGGAGTTCCGGTGTAGTGGCGCAGGCGGGCGAGACTGAAGTCGGTCCTCGGCCCATCGAACAAGGCGAGCGGCCGCGGCTCGCCGGGCGCGCTTTCCCACACGCCGTCGGCGATCTCGTCGCCCAGGTGCACCAGCTCGTTCGACGGAAAGAAGCGCGACAGCTCGGCAGTCCCGATGTCGCCGACCTGGATCCCGCTATTCTCGATCACATAGGCATAGGGGATTTCGCTCGCGGAACGCCCGACCGAAACGCTCACGTCATAGTCGCGGGCGAGATGATCGAGCTGGTCGACGAGATAGTCGCGGAAGAGCTCGGGCCGGGCGATGCTCGTCGCATAGGTTCCCGGCTGGTTGAGCCGCGCGAATGCCCGTGACGGCGGGGCGACGGGGCGCTTCCCGGCGTAATCGATTCTGAGCTCGGGATACGCAAACGCGCCCTTCTTGCGCAGCCGCGCGTCCGGCGCGGTCCGATCCTGGACGTATTGG
>DATJIG010000283.1:0-4157 GCA_035493495.1 Alphaproteobacteria bacterium | reverse complement strand
CGAGTTCTGGGCGTCCGATTCGGCGCAGGCGAAGTTCAAGAGCCCCTATGAATACGTGGTCTCGGCGCTCCGTCTCGCCGACGTGACCATCGCCGATCCACGCCCCGTCGCTGGCCTCCTCGCCCAGCTCGGCATGCCGCTTTATGGCTGCCAGACCCCCGACGGCTACAAGACGACGAGCGACGCCTGGCTCAATCCCGACGCAATGACTCGCCGTGTGAATTTCGCCACCGCTCTCGGTGCCGGACGGACGCGCATCGCCAATCCTGACATGGCGCCGGATTCGGCGACACCGCTCGACGCCGACCACCTGATCGCGGCGCTTGGCGGCGATGTAACGCCCAAGACCGTCGCTGCCGTCAACGCCGCGCCGCGGCCGCTCAAGGCCGCGCTGGTCCTCGGCAGTCCTGAGTTCATGACGCGCTGATGTGGAGTCGCAGATGATCGACCGCCGCACCTTCCTCGCGCTCACCGCCGGCGTCGGCACCGCGACGCTGCTTCCCGGCCTCGGCAAGGCCTGGGCCGCCGCCGGCACCGGCACCAGGCGACTGGTCGTGGTGTTCCTGCGCGGCGCCGTCGACGGGCTCAACGTCGTCGTGCCGCACGGCGACAGCGCCTACTACGAAGCGCGTCCGTCGATCGCCATCGCGCGCGGCGCCGAGGGCTTCCTCGATCTCGACGGACACTTCGGGCTCAACCCCGCGCTGATCGACATGCAGCCGTTATGGCGCGAGCGCCGCCTCGCCTTCGTGCACGCCTTCGGCTCGCCCGATCCGTCGCGGTCCCACTTCGACGCCCAGGCGATGATGGAGACCGGCACGCCCGGCAACGCCGGCGCGCGCGTCGGCTGGCTCAACCGCCTCGCGTCCTCCCTGCCCCATCGCGGCACCACCGCCGACGCGATCAGCCTCGGGCCGACCACGCCACGCATTCTCGCCGGGCCGGCGCCCGTCACCAACGTCGACGCCGGGCCGAACGCCGGGCGCCCGATCCCGCTCGACCGGCCGCAGGTCAACGACGCGTTCGCCCGCCTCTACGACGGCGACGACGCGATGAGCCGCGCCTTCCATGAGGGCCAGCAGGCGCGTCGCCAGATCCTTGCCGACCTCGAGCAAGAGATGCAGGCCGCCGACAACGGCGCGCCGTCGGTCAACGGCTTTCCCGCGCAGGCCAAGCGCCTGGCCTCGATCGTCCGCCGCGACAGCGCGATCAAGGTCGCGTTCGTGGCTCTGGGCGGCTGGGACACCCACGTCAACCAGGGCAGTTCGCGCGGCCAGCTCGCCAACCGGCTGCAGGCACTTGGTCAGGGATTGGCGACGTTCACCAAGGAGCTCGGCCCCACGCTCGACGAGACCGTCATCCTGGTGATCTCCGAGTTCGGGCGCACGGTGCGCGAGAACGGCAACGGCGGCACGGACCACGGCCACGGCAACGTCATGTGGGCGATGGGCGGGCCGATTAACGGCGGCGCGGTCTACGGCGACTGGCCCGGGCTCGCGACCGATCGCCTCTACCAGAGTCGCGACCTCGCCGTCACCAGCGACTTCCGCACCGTCATCGCGACGGTGATCGAGCGACACCTGGGCCTGCCCGACGCGACGCTTGCCAAGATCTTCCCGGAAATCCCACAGCCGCAGGCACCCTACGAGCGACTGCTCAACGCGTAGGTCAGCTCAGGTCTTCGGCCGGCTGTGGACGTGCGGCTGGTGCCCGCCGTGGCTGTGGTGGTGATACGAGTGCTTGCCTGAGACCTTGGTCTCGACCGGCACGGCGCTGAGCGTGCCGTGGCGGACGCCGGTTTCCGCCATCACACCGTCGGCGAATTTGCGGACCTGCTCGGTGTCGCCTTCCAGCACCGCGACCTCCATGCAGTTCTCGTGATCGAGATGGACGTGCAGCGTCGAGCGCACGATGTCGTGGCTCGCGTGCTGGGTGTCGGTGAGCCGGCGGCTGAGCTCGCGCTCGTGATGGTTGTAGATGTAGGAGAGACAGGCGACGCAGTGCCCCGTCTCGTCCTCGGTGAGCCGCTCGCCTTCCAGCCGGTCGCGCAGGATGTCGCGCACCGCCTCCGAGCGGTTGGCATAGCCGTGCCGCTCGAGGTAGCTGTTGAACTGCTCGAGCAGCTTGCCGTCGAGCGACACCGTGAAGCGTTCCATGACTCACCTCGCTCGCGCTCGGCGGAGCGCGCTTGCCGTTTCCGTCGCGTCACCCCTGCGAAAGCAGGGGTCCAGAGCGGCCGCACTGGATTCCCGCGTCCGCGGGAACGACGAAACCCCTCACATGAGGCAATCCAGCATAGCGCAGCGGCGTCAGAACGTCTTCGACACCGTCAGGACGACGCGATCGCAGGAGCTGACGCACTGGACCTTGGGCAGGTCGGTTTTGACGTATTCGAGCTTGAGGTCGAGCCCGACCACATTCGTCCCGAGCCCGACCGACCAGTCCCAATAGTCGTTGTTCAGCGCGCGCACGTGGTTTTGGAATGACGAATGTCCGACGTGCGCCATTCCCGTCAGGTAGCGGCCGATCGGCACCTCGACGCCGGTCTGGATGTACCACTCGGTGCCGGAGTTGTACTGGTACTCGGGCGACCAGCTCACGCCGACGTATGGCTTCGCCCACTCGAGATCGTAGTCGCCCTTCGCGGTGAACTCGAAGAAGTCGAAGTCGAGACCGTCGGGGTGCTTCGCCCCGGGATAGGTGACATAGACGCCCGACAGGTCGTAGCCGAAGTCGCCGAGGTCGCCCTTGAAGCCCAGGGTGTAGTCGATCTCGACCTTGCCAGAGTCCTCCGGCGGCGGCTTGTCGACGTTCGAGCCGAACACCGAGAAATAAGCGCCGGTGTCGTGCTCAAACGTGAGCGTCGGCTGAAGCCCCGGCACGCCGGGCCGGGTGTTCGACTTGCCGCGCGCGAAATACTCGGTCGTGAACGCGATCGTGCCGGTGAATTTGCCGCCGAGCGCCGATTCGGGCAGCAGCGACGGCTTCTCGTCGTCGGCCCGGGCAGGAATAGCGACGCCGCACAGCGCGGCCACCACCACGATCGAAATAGTCTTTTTCAGCATCCCCACCAATCTCTCCCGGGTCTCATCAGGGTCGTATGATTTTTCTTGGATTTCTCATACAGCAGCGTGACAATACCTATCAAGGCTTCAATGAGGTTGCCGACCCGGTTCGCGAGTCGGTATGATCTTTGGGAAAATCTTAATACGATAAAAAGCGGGCGCCGTCCGGGCGCCGGCATCGCGAGGTGAGGCGTGCGTACGTTCCTGTCCCTGTTCGACGACGAGGCCCACAATATCCGCAACAAGGGCTTCGGTATCTACGCCTTCCTGATCGCCGCCAACGTCCTCGCCTGGGCCTGGGCCCTGATCGAATTCGGCGACAGTCCGGTGCTGCTCGGCGCCGCGTTCCTCGCCTACATCTTCGGCCTGCGCCACGCCGTCGATGCCGACCACATCGCCGCCATCGACAATGTCGTCCGCAAGCTGATGCAGACCGGCAAGCGCCCGCTCGCCGTCGGCTTCTTCTTTTCGCTCGGCCATTCGACGGTGGTGATCCTCGCCGTCGTCGCCATCGCCGCGACCGCCGCCGCGCTGCAGACCCAGTTCGAGGGCTTCAAGGAGGTCGGCGGCATCATCGGCACCAGCGTCTCGGCCGCCTTCCTGCTGATTCTGGCCCTCGCCAACCTGATGATCCTGCGCGGCGTTTGGAAAAGCTTCCAGCACGTGCGCCGCGGCGGCAGCCTGAACGAGGACGATCTCGACCTCCTGATGTCGAAGAGCGGCTTCTTCGCGCGCATCTTCCGGCCGCTGTTCCGCACCGTGAACCGCAGCTGGCACATGTATCCGCTCGGCTTCCTGTTCGGGCTGGGCTTCGACACCGCGACCGAGATCGGCTTGCTCGGCCTGTCGGCGATGCAGGCCGCCCAGGGCATGTCGATGTGGTCCGTACTGGTGTTCCCGGCGCTCTTCACCGCCGGCATGGCGCTGGTCGACACCATGGACAGCGGCCTGATGGTCGGCGCCTACGGCTGGGCGTTCGTCAATCCGGTCCGCAAGCTCTGGTACAACCTCACCATCACCGCGGTCTCGGTCCTGGTCGCGGTGCTGATCGGCGGCCTCGAGGCGCTCGGCCTGATCTCCGACAAGCTCGGG
>DATJIG010000282.1:0-18057 GCA_035493495.1 Alphaproteobacteria bacterium | reverse complement strand
TCGAGGCCGGCGGTCTCGAGGGCAAGCTCGTCCTGTGCCCGGACCTCGCCGCGCGGCGCGCGCCCGCGCCCCTGCGGGAACCGCTTCCCGCGTCGGCCCCGGGCGCGTCCGCCGCTTGACCTGAATCAATCCCGCCGCCGCCGATTCGGCGCACAGTGGCGACACAGACCTCCCGCGTTATACTCGCGGCCGGCCACCGTCTTAGTTTAAGGGGGGCCGGCCGCGCATTTTTTCGAAACGCATCTCATTCAAAACGCTTCCCGGGTCAGGCAGCATGCAGAACACCACGATCGATGTGCGTCCCCTCACCGCCAACGTCGGCGCCGAGATTCACGGCGTCGATTTACGCCAGCCGATGTCCGATCGCGTCTATCGCGACGTGCGCGCGGCGCTCAACGAACACGGCGTGATTTTCTTCAGGGACCAGGACATCACGCCGCAGCAGCACCTCGACTTCTCGGCGCGCTTCGGCAAGGCGCTGGTCGACGAGGTGAGCTCCGGCGGGCATCCCGAGGGCTTCCCGGAAATCCTGTTCATCGGCAAGGAGCCGGAGCAGACCCGCAACATCGGCGGCAACTGGCACTCGGACCACTCGTTCGACGCCATCCCGCCGCTCGGCGCGGTGCTGGTGGCGCGCGAGCTGCCGCCGTTCGGCGGCGACACGCTGTTCGCCAGCATGTACAACGCCTACGACACGCTGTCGGACGGCCTCAAGAAGACCCTGCAGGGCATGCGGGCGATCCATCGCAAGACCCGCGCCTACGACAAGCTCGCCGCCGAGCGCGAAGTGGGCGACGCCGAGCGCGCCAAGATCGCGCAGAAGTTCGCGTCGCTCGAAGTCTCGCACCCGGTGTGCCCGGTGCACCCCGAGAGCGGCCGGCATGTGCTCTACGTCAACCCGACGTACACCGTGCGCTTCGACGGCTGGACCGAGAAGGAGAGCGAGCCCTTGCTCAACATGCTCTACCAGCACGCGACGCGGCCGGAGAACTACTGCCGCTTCATCTGGCGCGAGGGCTCGATCGCGTTCTGGGACAACCGCTCGGTCTGGCACTACGCACTCAACGACTACCAGGGCGAACGCCGCATGATGCACCGCATCACCATCGACGGGATGCCGTGGGCGTCGGCGTAACGCGGGCGTGAGCTAGCGCGTCGTATCGATCTCGATGTCGACGAGCGCCGTGCGCGGCTCGTCGGATGTGGCGACGCCACCGAGCGTCGGGTGAATCACCTCGACACGCAGATGCGCCGTGCCGAATTGCATCAGCGGAATGGCGACAAAATCGCTCTTCGCCGCGCCGATGGTGAGCGGCCCGTCGTCGGTGTGAAATTTCACGTACGCGATGTCTGGTCCGACTGTGGCATCGACCGTCACCGTCCGTACCTCGCCCTGAAACTCGAGCGCAAGGTCGCCGCTGCATGCGGCGTTTTCCGAACACGTCAATGAAAGCGGCCGGATCGCCTTGTCGCCGAGCGACCGGATGCGGAGTTCGGCGGCCGAGATCTGCGAGGCGCCGACAACCAGCCCCAGGGCAATCGCCGCAACGCCTAAGGATGCGCCGCGATTCATGGTGACCTCGCACGCACTGGGCGTCAGTCGGAAGCCGCCATCATAGCAGGTCCGCCGCACTCCGCCCTTGCCTGCCCGCCTCCCCCGCCTGATCATTCGCACGAACCGGGGCAGCGGGAGGACACCATGGCCTTCATCCAGCATCTCGCGATCCGCTCCAACAATCCCGAGCGGCTCGCCAAGTTCTACGAGCAGACCTTCGGCTGGACGCGGCTGTCGACGCGGCCGAGCGGCGGCGTGCATCTGTCGGACGGCCACATCAACGTCGCCATCCTCAACACCAACGGCAGCCCCGAGGGCATCGAGCACTTCGGCGTCAAGCTCGACGCCGCCGACGACGCGGGCGGGCTGTCGCAGCACGCCGAGCGCCGCGACGCGACGGGCATCGCCGCCGAGCACCGGGTCAAGGACCCCGACGGCAATCTCATCGACCTGTCGGTGAAGGGGTTCATGGATCGGAGCTAGCTCCGATCCACTGCGAAGAGCGTCGCGCGTGAGCGCAATCCACTGCGAAGAGCGTCGCGCGTGAGCGCGATCCACTGCGAAGAGCGTCGCGCGTGAGCGGATCCGGAACGTAACGCCGGACCTGGCGCCGCCCCCGGCGGGAGCGCGCCCAGGCGCGTGCCGACGAACCCGGCGCTTCGAAAAAGCATGGGCCGGACGCGGAAATCCGCGCCCGGCCCAGCCGTCATCAGGCGTCGGCGCCGGAGTCCCGGCGCCGGCGAATTATTTCGCCGCCTTCACCTTGAGCGGGTTGCCGCCGTCGCGCGCACGGATGCAGCTGCTCTTGTTTTCCCGAACCGAGATGCAGTCCTGGGCCGCGGCGCTGCCCGACGAGCCTTTCGAGCTGGCGGTGGTCTGGGCGGACTTGGCCGAGTTATCGGCCTTGCCCTTGCTCTGGGCCCAGCCGGTGCCCGAAAACGCGAGCGCCGCAGCCGCAACCATGGTGACGGCGATGATCTTAAGTCCCGTATGACGCATTCCAGCCTCCTCGTGGGAATTACTCTTCTATAAAACATAAGACTATGCGTGGGGAGGTGGTTGCGCAACTGGGTATTCCGGGTGACTACGTATCCCTCGAAACAAGCGCGCGGGCCGGCCGGGGCCGGAACCGGGCGCCCCGCGATCGGACCGTGCGTGCCCATGCCCGTTCTCCGAAGCTCCAGCTCTCGGACAGCATCGCGCCGGAGCGGTGCGGATGACGCGGGCGAGCGCGCGGAGCATGATGGCGGCGCGAGCGATCGATCATGCTGGATGCTCTTCGCGCGCGTCAGCCGCCTTCACTTGCAGGACGTCGCTCGTGGCCCTCTCGTTTTCGATTCACCACATCATGGTTCCGGTCGCCGACCTCGATCGCGCGATCGACTTCTACACGCGTCTGTTCGGCATGGGGCTGATCAGCCGCAAGACCTTCGCCGAACGCCAGGTCGAGATCGCCATGGTCGGCTACGGTGCGCCGCCGGGACCACCGCAACTCGAGCTGGTGAAGGATCTCCGCACCAAGGCGCCTATGCCCGCGCCGCTGCCGAATCACATCGCCATCGACGTCAGCGACCTGAAAGCATTGTGCGCTGCGCTCATGGCCGAGGCCGTGACCTTCACCGAGCCGTTCGCCGCCCGCGCCGACGGCCGGGGCTTCAGCGCCTGGATCCGCGACCGTGACGGCCACGCGCTGCAGCTTTCGCAGCGGGGATAGCCTCTCGCTCACCTTCTCTGCCGCCGCACGCTGATCATGTTCATCGCGCGATTGCCGCACTCGGTGCACGTCAGGAACCGCCGTATCTCGAGCAGCCTCTCATGGCGGCCGAACCGGCCGGTCAGCCGCGCCGGCGGCACCGCGCCCTCGTGACGGCAGCGGTGGCACTGCGCGACGACGACGTGCCATTCGCGCAGATCTTCGATCCGCGCCGAGTAGAGCGGCGGAAACGAATAGTCCTCCTTGTATTCCTCACGCATGCCGTTCCCCTTTCCGATCGAACGGCATTGTTCCCTATTTGTTCCTGTATTGGCGTCAATCCCCCGTGAGGGGCTGTGGGGCCCTCGCCACGGCTGCTCCACTCACTTGATAACCACCGAGAAACCAAAGGCTTAGCAACCATAAGAGTGTTGCGTCATCGCCACATCCGTACGCGAAGTCACGGAAACGTGGCCTTATTTATTGGCGGGTAATGAACAAGGAAGTATCACGACAGTGCAGGCACGCTTGACGCAAACGCCTGAACTGTAAGGAGTAAGACATATGAAGCGAGTTCTTGGTGTTGTCGCCCTGGCAGCGGCGGCGCTGTTCGCGGCCCCGTCGGCCCACGCCCAGCAGGCGACCGGCTGGTACGGAGCCGGTTCGTTGGGCTACCTCCAGTTGCGCGACAATGACTTCAGCACCGGCGGCTTCAGCGGCCACACCGAATACGATGCCGGCGTCGCCGCGACGCTGGCCGGCGGCTATGCCTTCGGCAACGGCTTCCGCGCCGAACTCGAAGGCGGCTACGGCCACAGCAGCTTCGACTCCCTCACCGTCAACGGCACGAAGTTCTCGGCCTCCGGCGACATCGACCTGTGGTCGGTCTACGCCGCGGGCTATTACGACTTCACCGTCAGCAACGTGAAGCCGTACATCGGCGGCGGTCTCGGCTGGGTCCACTCGGATGTGGGCCGTACGACGACCGGTGGCGTCACCACCCCCGGCGGCGACGACGACAACTGGTCGTGGTTCGCCGAAGGCGGTGTGTCGTTCGCCCTCAACGACCGCATGGATATCGTTCCGGCGGTCCGTTACATCTGGATCGACAACGCCTCGGGCGGATTCGACAAGGATGAGGCCTGGCTGTTCAAGGTCGGTCTGCGCTACCGCTTCTAATCCGGATCTCCGGGTTACGAGAAAGGGCTCCTCGTCGAGGAGCCCTTTTTTCTTGGCCTTTCTTCATCGTGAGTGGGCGTAGGCCGAAGGCCACGCCCCGCTGCGCCGTTGCAGGCCGGCAACGATGCCGGGAAATGCGGCGCCTCCCCTCGAACGAATTTCCCCGTCGCGCATTTGACCCGTTGGTACCGCAGGCGTGGCGGTCAGTATCCGCGCGTCCGTGTCAGTTTTTAAAAAGTCCAGTCCGTACACAGTCCAGGAGAGTCGATCATGCCGCGGATCGTTCCAGTTGCTCTCGTCGCAGCCCTCACCGCCGCCGCTCTCGCGTTCGCAGCACCGGCCGCCCACGCCCAGGGATGGACGCCCTACACCGGCTGGTACGGCAGCGGGTCGGTCGGCTGGTTCCAGCTCCGCGACCGCGACGGCACGACATCCAATGGAGCCGACGTTCACGCCGAGTACGACCCGGGCTACGCGCTCGGCGTTGCCGCCGGTTACGGCTTCGGCAACGGCTTCCGCGCCGAGCTCGAGGGCAGCTATTCCCACGCCGACATCGACAAGGTTCGGATTGGCGCCTTCCCCGCCGCGGGAGGCGACACCGACATCTGGGCGGTCTACGCCGCGGGCTATTACGACTTCAACACCGGCATCGACAACTTCAGGCCGTATCTCGGCGGCGGCCTCGGGTGGGCCCATACCGATACCGATTCGGTGTCCGTCGGCACCGCCCGCGCCGGCGGCGGGACCAACGACGACTGGTCGGCGTTCGCCGAAGGCGGCCTGAACTTCGCGCTGAACGACCGCCTCGATCTCGTGCCGGGCGTCCGTTACACCTGGTACAACGATTCGAAGGGCGGACTCGACGATAACCGGGCGTGGCTGTTCAAGGCGACCCTTCGCTACAAATTCTGATTGCGATGTTCGAGGTGCGTACCTTGCCTGAGAGCACTAGGGCCCCTGCGGGGGCCCTTTCTTTTGCTCGCGCTGGTGTCTTGCTCGCGCCGATGCTCAGCCGATCTGCACCGAGAGCATCGACACCGAGCCGCCGTCGATTCCCTCGACCGGGAAGGTGACGGTCTCGCCCGCGCGCTGCGCGCCGATGACGTAGAGCAGCGGCAGATAGTGGTCGGGCGTCGGCGCCGACAGCTCGGCGTCTTGCCCGAGCGCCTCGTAGCCGACGAGCGGCGCATGGTTTCCCGTCAGCAGCCACTCGCGCACCGAGTTCTCGAAGCGAAGCGCCCAGTCGTAAGGCTGCGCCGGATGGCGCCCCCACGAGTAGGCGTGAAGGTTGTGGACGACGTTGCCGCTACCGATGAGCAGGATGCCGTCGTCGCGCAGCGACGCCAGCCGCTTGCCGAGACCGTAGTGGAAGGCCGCCGCCTCGGTCTCGTCGATGCTGAGCTGCACCACCGGCACGTCCGCCTTGGGATAGATGTGGCACAGCACCGACCACGTGCCGTGATCGAGGCCCCAGCGGTCGTCGAGCACGACATACTGCGGCTGCAGCGCGTCGCGCAGCCGTCTGGCGAGATCGGGATCGCCCGGCGCGGAATAGCGGAACTCGTAGAGTTCGCGCGGAAAACCGCCGAAATCGTGGATCGTGCGCGGTGAGGCCATCGCCGTCACCGCGACGCCCGGCATATACCAGTGGGCGGATACGACGACGATGGCCCGCGGGCGCGGCAGGCGCTCGCCGATCGCGCGCCAGGCGCGGGTGTAGTCGTTGTCCTGGAGCGCGTTCATGGGGTTGCCGTGTCCCACGAACAGCGCCGGCATCCTCGTCGTCGGCATCTCGAGACTGAAGCAAATAATCGGGAGAGTTCAAACAGAAATTCGCGAGACAAAAGTAGGCAGGCGCGGCATCGGCCGTGCCTGCCCGCTCGAGTCGTGAAACGTCAGCCCAGCAGGTGATCGTTCATGAGGTCCACATGGACGAGCGTGGTGTCGATCGGATCGACGACCGAAGCGGTCACGTCCCCGTGGCCGTTGTTGTCGTGCGCGACCGGCCCGGCGAGCCTGAAGTTGTCCGCGACGAAATTGTTCGGCGTGACGTCGCGGATCGATTCCGGACCTTCGTTGAGAAACAGGATGCTTTCGCCATCGGGGGCACGCAACAGCGTACCCCCGCCGGTGAGCGCGATCATGTGCGACTGAACGTCCGCGAAGCTCGTAAAGCCGAAACCCTGGAGAACCATGACGTCGCCGCCTTCACCGACGGTGAAGTGGACCACGGCATCGCCGGTCGAGCCGGCCTTCTCATGGAATACGTCGAACTCCGGGTCCGTAGATGAGTGAGCCATTGTCGTTCCTCCCAAAAGGGTTGGACGATTAACGGCGTCGCGTCGCAATTTTTTTCTGGCCGGCGGAGGGGCGGCGATATCGCGCCGCCCCTTATCTCTTACGCTATTGCATCCGTGACGTTATGGAAGATGACGCTGCCGTTGGTGTACATCTCCGCGGCGTTCGGGTCGACGTCGGCACCACCGTCCATCGCCGTGTTCGTCGCGGTTTGACCGCTGAAGTGTACGCCGTTGTAGTCGACACCACCGACATAAAGATTGCGGTCGGTCGACGGCGTGCCGCCGTACGCGTCGTTGACGAACTGGACCTCCACCGTATGCGGGTTGGTGCCGAACCGCCCGGTGAACGTGAAGTCCTGGCTGGCGCCGGCGGAGTGCGACGCAGTGACGGCGAGCGCCCCCGACATCTGGTGGCCGTCGATCAGCAACCGGAACTTGGCGTCGCCGTTGAACGCATCCTCCGACAGGTGAAGGACGAGGGTCGCGATCGGATCCGGTCCCGGCGGCGGGTGGCCGGTCGAAGCAGCGGCGAAGTTGTCGATCGTGAAGTCATCGCGGCTGTGTCCGTCGAAGGTGATGGTCGAGCCGTCGGTGTTGTGCAGGACGGTGTTCCCGCCTCCGTCCGTCATGTGGTTGTAGAACGCATCGAAGCCGTACGCCCCGAACTGCGCCTCGGTATACAGATCGAAGAACTGCAGCAGTTCGCCGCCCTGCCCCGTGGCGAAATCGGTGATGGTGGTGGTCGCGTTCCCCACCCCGCTGTCGGCCGCGTGGTACTCGAACAGATCGGTGCCGTCGCCGCCGGTGACGATGTGGTTGCCGCTGTTGCCGCTCATGCGGATGAAGTCCTCGCCGGGACCGCCGTCGATCGTATCGTTCCCCGATCCGGTGAAGATCCCGTCCCCGCCGTCACCCCCCAGCATGACGACGTTTCCCGATCCGCCGAACAGGAAATCGTTGCCGGGGCCACCCGACAGGGTATCGTTGCCGCCGCCGCTGGTGATGGTGTCGTCACCGCCGAGTCCCTCGATGAACTCGTTGGCCGCGGTGCCGGCGATCGAATCGTTGCCGTCGGTGCCGACGATATGGGTCACACCGCCTCCACCTCCGCCACCGGTGCTCGTCACGTTGCTGAAGGTCACGCTGCCGTTGGTGAACATTTCCGCGGCATTGGGATCGACGTCCGGCCCTCCGCCCATCGCCGTGTTTGCGGCCGTCTGCCCCGGGTAATCGACGCCGTCGAAGGTGATGCCGCCGACGTAGAGGTTACGGTCCGTCGACGGCGTCCCGCCCCACGCGTCGTTGATGAACTGGATCTCGACGGTGTGGGGCCCCGCTCCGAACGCGCCGGTGTAGGTGAAATCCTCGAACCCGGAGCCGTGAAGCGTGGTCACGGCCGTCGGCGGAGCGACCAACGTGCCGTCGACGAACATCCGGAACTGCGCGTCGCCGTCGAACGCGTCCTCCGACAGATGCAACACGAGCGTATCCCCGGTGGGCGGCGGCCCCGCGACACCCGACAGGACGAAATTGTCCGCGGTGAAGTTGGCCGGTGTGATGTCGCGGATCGACTGTGATCCCTCGTTGAGGAACAGGATGCTCGAGCCATCGGGATTGTGCAGCAGCGTTCCCCCACCGGTGAGCGCCGTCATGTGCGACTGGACGTCGGCGAAGCTGGTATAGCCGTAGTTGCGCAGTTCCATCACGTCGCCGCCCGCACCGACCGTGAAATGGACAGTGTCGCTGCCGCTTATGCCCTGCGTCATGATGACGAGGTCCTGCCCGTCTCCGGTGAAGATCACGTCGTCGCCGCGGCCGCCGTCGATGGTGTCGTTGCCGCCCAGTCCCTCGATCGTGTCGTTGCCGTCGGTGCCGACGAGACGATCGGGGCCGTCGGTGCCGACGATGTCGGATCCGCCGCCGCCCGACGCCGCGATGACGTTGGTGAAGGTCACGGCGCCGTTGGTGTACATCTCGGCGGCGTTGGGATCGACGTCGGCGCCGTTGCCCATCGCGGTGTTCTGCGCGGTCTGCCCCGCATAGTTGGCGCCGTCGAAGGTGATGCCCCCGACGTAGAGGTTGCGGTCCGTCGACGGCGTGCCTCCCCACGCGTCGTTGACGAAGTCGACCTCGACGGTGTGCGGTCCACCGCCGAAATCGCCGGTAAAGACGAAGTCCTGAAATCCGGAGCCGTGAAGCGTAGTGACGCTGGTCGGGCCGCCGATCTGCGTTCCGTCGAGCGACACGGTGAATTGCGCGTCACCGTTGAACGCGTTCTCGGACAAATGAAGAGTCAGTGTGTCTGCCATTGCCGTGTCTCCCCGTGGGTTCGACCGCCAACAGCATTGCGTCACGTGTCCGGTTCGGCGAAAGGGCGACGGCTCGCGCCGCCGCCCGCTCGCTCAGACCAATCCATCCGTCACGTTGTGAAAGATGACGCTGCCGTTGGCGTACATCTCGGCGGCGTTCGGATCGATGTCCGGACCACCGACCATCGCGGTGTTCTCGGCCGTCTGTCCGGCGAAGTGGACGCCGTTGTAGTCGATCCCGCCGACGTACAGGTTGCGATCCGTCGACGGTGTTCCGCCATACGCGTCGTTGACGAACTGGATTTCTACGGTATGGGGGTTGGTGCCGAACTGTCCGGTGTAGGTGAAGTCCTCGAAGCCACCCGTACTGTGCGACGTCGTCACATTGACCGGGCCGGTCATCTGCTTGCCGTCGATCAGCAGCCGGAACGTCGCGTCGCCGTTGTAGGCGTCCTCGGAGAGATGGAGGACCAACGTATCCGTCGGCCCGCCGTTGTACGGCGGCGGATGTCCCTGGCTGTAGGACGAGAAGTTGTCGGCCGTGAACTGGTCGCGGGTGACGCCCTGGAACGTGATCGTCGAGCCGTTGTCGTTGGTCAGCACGGTGCTGCCGTTGGACTGGTCGACCATGTGGTTGTAGATCGCGCTGAAGATGTAAGGCCCGTAGGTGTAGTCGAGGAAACCGTCGACGAACGTGAAGTGGTCGCCGCCGGAACCGGGCTGGAAGTCGGTGATCGTCAGCGATCCGCCGCCGGCATGGAGGACGTAGAAGTAGTTGTCGGACCCGGGGCCGCCGGTTCCGGTCTGCCCCGCGGACGACGAATCGAAGTTGAGCGAATCGTTTCCGTCGCCGCCGTTGAGGACCTGGTGCCCGGAGCCAGCCCGCAGGACGTCGTCGCCGGCGCCGCCGTTCAGGGTGTCGTCACCCGTCCCGCCGGTCAGCGTGTCGTTGCCGCCGAGCCCGTCGATGACGTTGTTTCCGGTGCTCGCCGACAGGGTGTCCGCCCCGTCGGTGCCGACGATGTGGTTGGCCGTGGTGTCGGATCCACCGCCCGTCCCACCTCCGCCGGTGCCGCCCGTCCCACCGGTCCCGGTGACGCCGCTGAATGTCACGTCGCCGTTGACGAACATCTCCGCCGCGTTGGGATCGGTCGCCGGCGCGCCGCCCATCGCCGTGTTGTGCGCGGTCTCTCCGGCGTAGTCGACGCCGTTGAAGGTGATGCCGCCGACGTAGAGATTGCGGTCGGTCGCGGTACTTCCGCCCCACGCGTCGTTGAGGAAGCGGATGTCGATGTCGTGCGGACCGGCGCCGAAGTCGCCGGTGTAGGTGAAGTCCTGGAAGCCCGAGCCGTGAGCCGTCGTGACCTCGGTCGGGCCGGCGATCTGCACGCCGTCGACGAACAGCGCGAACTGCGCGTTGCCGTTCCAGGCGTCCTCCGCCAGGTGCAGCACGAGCGTGTCGCTGCCGGCGGTGGACAGTGGCGGCGATGATGGCGACGACGACGAACCGTTGACGACGTTGCTGAACGTCGTCGTGCCGTTGACGTTCATCTCGGCCGCGTTCGGATCCGTGTCGGGCCCGCCGTTCGTGGCGTTGTTCGACGCGGTCTGACCGGCATAGAACGTACCGTCGAAGACGATGCCGTTGACGTAGAGGTTGCGATCGGTGGCGGCGGAGCCGCCCCAGCCGTCATTGATGAAGTTGACCGCGACGGTGTGTGGACCGGCGCCGTAGTCGCCGGTGTAGGTGAACTCCTGGTAGCCCGTGCCCTCCTTCGTCGTGACGCTCGTCGGTCCCGCAATCTGGACCCCGTCGACCGTGAGCGTGAATTGAGCGTCTCCGTTCCAGGCGTCTTCCGCCAGACGGACGATCAACGTGTTCGCCATGTGATGGGTGCTCCCCTTCGGCCCACTATCCGGCCGGGCACCTCAGGCGCCAGGCTCGGAGGGAAGGGTGGCCGGACTCGTCCTTCCGCTACGCATCGCTCCCATCTCGCACGGTCACTGCGTGTCACACAGGCATCAATGCCGTGCCTCGTTTGTCACAAGACACGCGTGCCTGTTTTGTAGGCGCAAACGCAGCGTCACAAATCCGGTTCCACGGCCGAGCTGCGCGCCGAGTAGTTCTGATTCACTGTGGCACCTGCGCCACTGCGCATCCCCGCTTTACGGAACGAGGCGAAACGTTGCTGCGATTCGAAAATGTGACATCGCGGGCGGTCAGTTGATGGTCGTTGGCGACGAGGATCGTTCGGCGAGTCGAACGTGATCAGGGCACCGCTGCTGGTATCCGTGATGTGGCTCACGAGATCGTCGAAGCTCGCGATACCGCTGTAGTTCTTCCATTCGACGTGGTCCTTCCCCGGCTCGAAATCGTGGATCGTCTCAGTGCCGTTGGTGATCGCCATGCTGTCCATGTCACGACACGTTTTTCGAAACGCTGTCGCGCCAAAGCGTTGCCGCGTTATCCTTGTGCGCCGCGCCAGTGAAACGCGCGGACGAAAAGCCGGACAACCGGATCCACTCGGGAGGCAGACATGATTTTGATTCACCATGCGCGGCCCGCTCTGGCGCGCGCAGCCATCCTCGCCGCCGCAATGTCGGTCGCCGCGACGGGACACGCCGGCGCCGCCGATCTCGCCACGTTTCGTGTCGGCGAGGCCTCGCCCGCCAACACCTTTCTCGCCATCTGGATGGCCCAGGACGCAAGCTTCTATGAAAAGAACGGCCTCAAGGTCGAGATCGTCCATATGGTGGGCGGCAGCGACTCGGGTCCCGCGCTCAAGGACGGCCGAATCCAGCTCATGCACATCGGCCTGTCGTCGGTGGTCCGCGCCAATCTCAACGGCCTCGGCGACCTGCGCTCGATCGGCTCGCTCAGCAACACCATCCGCAACACATTCTTCCTGGCGCCCGGCAAGACGGTGAAGGATCTGAAGGGCGGAACGGTCGGCATCAGCAGCGTCGGTTCGGAAAGCGACTCGAGCGCAACGCTTGCTCTCCGCCGCCTCGGCCTCGACCGCAAGGACGTGACGATCAAGGAAGTCGGGACCGATCGCCTGACGCCGCTCAAGGCCGGCCAGATCACCGGCACAGTTCTGGGCGAGCCGCAGCGCACCGAGGCGTTCGGGCTCAAGCTCACCTCCGTCGTCGATCTGTACGGCGAGAAAATCCCGTGGCTCTACAGCGGGCTCACCGTCGACAACGCGTACATGACAGCGAACCGCGACACCCTCACCCGCTTCATGAAGGCGACCGTCGAGGGCAACTGGCTCGCGGTGTCGGACGCCGAGCGCGCCAAGAAGGTGCTGGCCCGTGAGCTCAAGATCACCGACCCCAAGGTGCTGCAGGCGAGCTACGACAACTTCAAGGCCGAGACGCCGCCGAACGCCGAGATCGACATCCAGGGCGCGAAGAACGTCATCGACGTCGTCGTACCCGCGAACAAGAGCCACAAGATCGGGGACTACATCGATACCGGCATCATGGACGGCCTCAAGACCTCCGGCTTCTTCGACGAGATGAAGAAGAAATACGCCGCCGCCCGGTGACCCCCGGGTAACCACCGTGTAAGCAAGATGGCGCGGCCGCTCGCGTTCCGGGCGCGCCGCGCTATTCTGTCGCCCGCCAGGACACAAAGATTTGGGAGGATTTAGTGCGCACCATTACAGCAACCCTGCTGTCGGCCGCCATCGTGATGGCCCTCGCCGCCCCCGCCGTCGCCGAGCAGCAGCGCATCCGTGGCGAAGTCCAGAGCGTGAGCGGCCAGCAGGTGACGCTGAAGACCCCCGAGGGCAAGAACGTCAAGGTCACGCTCGAGAAGGACCTCCGCGTGCAGCACGCCGCCAAGGCGTCGCTCGCCGATATCAAGCCGGGCTCGTTCGTCGGCACCGGCGCGCTCCCCGACGGCAAGGACTGGAAGGCCGCCGAGGTCCACATCTTCCCGGCGGGTTCGCGCACCGGCGAAGGCCACCGCCCGTGGAGCACCAATCCCGCCGGCACGATGACCAACGCCGAAGTCACTGCGTCGGCTGTCAGCGCCGGCAACGGCAAGCTGACGCTCAATACCGGCGGCCAGAACTACACCATCAACGTGCCCCCGGAGACGCCGATCGTGCGCTTCGAAAAGGGCACGAAGGAGATGATAAAGAAGGGCGCCTGGGTCGAGGTCGTCGGCGAGGAGAAGAACGGCAGCGTCGATGCGAAGAGCGTCCTCGTCAGCGACGACCGCCGCTATCCCGTCCGCAACTGAACTGCGCCGCTGTGACCGATTCCAAGGGGGCGATCGCCCTCTCGCTTTTTCGACTCCTGCCCTGCCCCTGACCTTCGGAGTGCTCCGTGACCCTCATCTTCTCGAACGACGACGTCGACCGCCTGCTCACCATGGAGGATTGCCTCGCCGCCATGGAGGAAGGCTACGCCGAGATCGGGCGTGGCCAGGCCGCGTTCCGAACCAGCTCCAACATCGTCACACCCACGGTGCATGAGGGCGGTGTCTATGCCCTCAAGTCGATGGACGGGGCCGTGCCCTCGCTCGGCGTCGCCGCGATACGGCTCAACTCCGACATCCTCACCTGGGCAACCGTCGGGGGCACGATGCGCCGCGTCAAGAAACCCGCGGCTCCCGGCAATCGCTGGGTCGGGCTGGTGCTCCTCTTCTCGACGCACACCGGCGAGCCGCTGGCGATCTTCCCCGACGGCATCATGCAGCGCATGCGCGTCGGCGGCACGAACGGTCTCGGCGTCAAGTATCTCGCGCGCGAGGATGCACACACCGTGGCGCTGATCGGCTCCGGCTTCCAGGCCGGCGCCCAGCTCGTGGCGGTGACGAAGGTGCGCAAGATCAATGACGTGCGCGTCTTCAGCCCGACCCAGGCGAACCGCGAGGCGTTCGCGCGCGAGTGGTCGCAAAAGCTCGGCATTCCGGTCACGGCGGTCGCCAGCCCCGAGGCCGCGGTCAAGGGGCGAGACATCGTCCTGTGCTCGACCAGCTCGCTCGACCCCGTGTTCTTCAAGAGATGGATCGAGCCCGGCATGCACCTGTCGACCATCAAGGGCCACGAGATCGAGACGGATGCGGTGAACGCCTGCGACCTCAAGGCCGTCCATATCCACGAAGACCCGGTGACGATCATCCGCACCCACAACGTGCGGATCGGCGAGGACAAGCGGCCATCCGGGGCGCATCCGCCCGCCGAGATCAACACCAAGGCGATGGCGGCACTGCCGGATCTGATCCTCGGCCGCGGGCCGAAGCGCACGGACTCCAGGCAGATCAGCATCTTCATCAACGACAACGGACTCGGCACGCAGTTCGCGATGTGCGGAGCGGCGCTCTACAAAAAGGCGGTGGCCGAAAAAGCCGGACGCGAGCTACCGACCGACTGGTTCACCGAAGACGTACACCCCTGAGCGCAAGCGCGGCCTACGGCCCGACGCTCGCGTACGTCGCGAAGCACACCCACGGCGTCACGGGGAACGCGAGCAGCGCCGCGCCGCGCGACAGCGACCAGATGCGCCCGACCAGCAGGGAATCGAGCGCGATGGTCGCGAGATTCGCTGCCAGCATCATCGGCGCGCTGGAAAAGCCGACGGTGTAGAACGGATAGGCGACGCAGAACACGATGAAGGCGAGCAGCCAGCGGGCGATGCGCCGCGCCTCGCGGTCGTTCGCACCGCCGAGCCGCCACCAGGCAGCGGCGAGCATCGCGATCAGCACCGTCCACACTGCGCCGATCACCCAGCCCGCGGGCAGCAATGGACGGTCCGCGACGGTGGCGGGCGCGGCCCACCCCAACGCGAAGATCAGCCCATTGACGACGAGCACAATGGCAATCGCGACGACCAGCGTCGCGATCAGCCCGCCCGTCGTCGGCGGCGGAAATCGCCTCGCCATGTCTGTTCCCCCGCTCGCACCTTAGCAATCGGGTCGGCGTTGGCAACGCTGCCATGGTCTAACCTCGGATAGCGCCGGAGCGGCTGGCATGGCGCCGGAAAGGGGGGCTAAAATCCGGGCAACCAGACAACAGGCCATACAGTGGCCACGGGGGGCACCATGCGCATTTTGACAGCCTTCGCTGCAATCGTTCTCGGCGCCTGCGTTCTCGCCGACCCGACCCGGGCGCAACCGGACGGCATCGGCACCAGCCCCCAGGGCACCCTCACCTACACGCTGGGGTCGGCGTACGCGAAAGCCCTGCAGACCACAGCCGGCATCCAGGCCCGGGTCCAGCCGTCGACCGGCACCGGCGTCATGGTGCCGCTGGTCGAGACCGGCGAGCTCGACATCGGCTTCGTCAACACGCTCGAGCTGACCGACGCCTACACCGGCACCGGATCGTTCGCCGGACGCAAGCTGCAGAACCTGCGCGTCGTAGGCGTGCTGTTCCCGATCCGCTCCGGCTTCTTCGTCAAGAAGGACTCGCCGATCAAGGAGGCGAAGGACCTCAAGGGCAAGACCATCCCCTACGGCTACACCAGCCAGGAGGTGCTGCGCACCGTGGTCGACGGCCTGCTCGCCAACGCCGGCCTCACGGCCAACGACGTCAGGACCGTGCTGGTGCCGAACCTGATCCGCGGCGTTGACGACTTCATCTCGGGCAGGACCGACGCCTCGTACTTCGCCGTCGGCCAGGCGAAAGTGGCGGAGGCCGACGCGTCGGTCGGTGGCATCCGCTTCCTGCCGATCTACGACACGCCCGAGGCGGTCGCGGCGATGCAGAAGGTCGTGCCGACGTCGTTCGTCGACACCGTCAATCCGGCGCCCAACTCGCCGGGAATTACCGGCCCGACCAAGATGATGTTCTACGACTACGTGATGTTCGTGAACGCGAACCTGCCGAAGGATCGCGTCTACGCGTTCACCAAGGTGCTCGCCGAGCAGAAGGACGCAATGGCCGAGACCATGCCTCTCTTCAAGGACATGAAGGTCGCGCGCATGCACCGCGACATCCGCATCCCCTATCACGAGGGCGCCGAGGCCTACTACAAGGACAAGAACATCGCCCTGACGAAGTAGGGAGCGTCGACGATGCTCGCCGAAACTCCGCGGCCAACCAAGCGTCCGTCTCGCGGCTCTGAAAGGATGGGCGGCCATCACGGTAAGTATGGCGCTCCCCTATGTGAGAGTTCCGTCTCATGACCACAGTCTCCGCCGCCCCCTCAAGGCTTTCCGTCGCCACCGCGTCATTGCGCCACGTACTGTTCGCCCTGCAGGCGAGCCTCATCGCGATGGTCGTCGGCTGGGTCCTCGATGTGCCGGCGACGCTCGGCATCGGCCTGTTCACCGAGCAGTTCCTGGTGGCGAGCGTCGGCGTCGCGCTCGCGCTCGGCTTCCTCCTGATCCGCAGCAACGGCACCCGTTCCGAGCGCGTGCCCTGGTACGATGTCGTCGCGGCGCTGATCGGCCTCGCCGCCTGTCTCTACGTTGCCGTCGATTATCCGAAGCTGATCAACGAGCTGGTGTATCGGCCGTGGGACGGCGTCATCGTCGCCTCCGCCATTGTGCTCCTCACCATCGAGGCGACTCGCCGTACCGCCGGCAACGCGCTGACCATCGTCATCCTGGCGCTGTGCGTCTATGCCCTGCTCGGCTATCTCCTGCCGGGCGAATTCGCGAGCCGCCCGGTGTCGCTGACGCGCCTTGCCGTTTACCTGGGCGTGGACTCCAACGCGCTCCTCGGCGCGCCGCTGCAGGTGGCGGCGATCGTGATCGTGCCGTTCGTGCTGATGGGCCAGATCCTGACCCGGGCCGGTGGCGGCGACTTCTTCACCGACATCTCGATGGCGATGATGGGCCGCTTCCGCGGCGGCTCGGCCAAGATCGCCGTGGTCGGATCGGCGTTCTTCGGCATGGTGTCGGGTAGCGCCGTCGCCAACGTGGCGAGCGTCGGCACCATCACGATTCCGCTGATGAAGCGCTCGGGGTTTCCGGCGACCGTGGCCGGCGCCATCGAGGCGGTGGGGTCCACGGGCGGCCAGCTCATGCCGCCGGTGATGGGCGCCGCCGCGTTCCTGATGGCCGAGTACCTCCAGACCTCCTACGCCGAGGTAATGATCGCCGCGACGCTGCCGGCGATCCTCTACTATGCCGCGCTGTTCATTCAGGTCGACCTCGAGGCGGCGAGCCGCGGCATCGTCGGCGCGCCGGTCGCGAGCCTGCCGCGTGTCGGCAAGGTGCTGCGCGACGGCTGGTTCTTCCCGATCCCGTTCGTGGTGCTGGTGCTCGGTCTCACGCGTTGGAACCTCCAGGCCGAGTACGCGGCCCTGATCTCCGCCGCCGTGCTCCTCGTCCTCGCCATGACCATCGGCTACCGCGGCCGGCGCCTGTCGCTGCGCGACGCCATCGACGCGATCGTCTCGACCGGCGGCGCTGTGGTCGACATCATCGTCATCTGCGCCGCGGCCGGGCTGGTCATCGGCGTGCTCAACCTCACCGGCGTGGCGTTCGGTCTGACCATGCAGTTGCTGGCGGTGAGCGGCAACGATCTCAATGTGCTGCTGCTGGTGACGGCGGCGGTCGCCATCGTCCTCGGCATGGGCATGCCGACGGTCGGCGTCTACGTCATCCTCGCGACCCTCGCCGCCCCGGCGCTGGTCAAGGCCGGCGTGTCGCCGATGCAGGCCCACATGTTCGTCATGTACTTCGGCATGATGTCGATGGTGACCCCACCGGTGGCGCTCGCCGCATTCGCCGCCGCCAATATCGCCGGCGCCAACTTCTGGAAAACCGGCTGGCTTGCGGCGCGCATCGGCTGGTGCGCGTATCTCGTGCCGTTCCTGTTCGCCTACTCGCCGAGCCTGCTGATGACGGGCACGGCCACCGACGTGGTGCTGACGTTCGTCACCGCGCTCATGGGCGTGGGCCTCGGCTCGGCGGCCGTCGTCGGCTACCTGCGCGCGCGGTTGAGCCCCGCCATCCGCGTGGCGTGCGCCATCGGCGGCGTGCTGCTCCTGATCCCGGTCGACATGTTCGCGAGTGCCTGGCTGGTCAACGTGATCGGCTTCGCCGTCGCGATGGCG
>DATJIG010000281.1:0-2806 GCA_035493495.1 Alphaproteobacteria bacterium | reverse complement strand
TGGCGTACTCGGAATCGCCGATCGCGAAAGGGGAGTCCGTGCTCGTCGTCGAGTCCCGCGGACACCGCGCGGTCGACGTCGTCGCCTGGGTCGATCCTCTCTACGGCTAGGAGTCACGATGTTCGGATATCGGGTGCCAGCACCGGACGAGGCGATGTTGATCTCGGGAGGCAAGCACAGCGGCACCGGCGAGACCCCGTTCCGGGTGGTGACCGGCCACGGCGCGTTCGTGATGCCGTTCTTCCGCAAGGTGCGCTTCCTGACCTTGAGCATGGCCGAGGCCGAGGTGTCGGAAACCTGCGTGACCAAGCAGGCCATCGCGCTGAACGTGCGCGCGGTGATCGCGTTCAAGGTGGGCAACGACGCCGAGAGCATCGTCAACGCGGGTCAGCGTTTCCTGTCCGACCAGGCCCAGATGGCCGTGCTGACCGGCCGGATCTTCGCCGGACACCTGCGCTCGATCGTCGGCTCGATGACGGTCGAGGAGATCGTGACCGAGCGCCAGAAACTCGCCAACGAGGTGCTCGACGGCTCGGCGGCGGAGATGGCGAAGATCGGTCTGACGATCGACTCGCTGCAGATCCAGTCGATCGACGACATGAAACTCGGCTATATCGCGGCGATGGCGGCCCCGCACAACGCGGCGATCCAACGTGAGGCGCAGATCGCGCAGGCCGCCGCCGACCAGGCCGCGGCGGAGGCCCAACAGGCGTCACAACGCAAGCAGGCCGAGTACGCCCGCCAGACGGCCGTCGTGCAGGCGACCTACAAGGCCGAGGTCGACCGGGCGCAGGCCGAGGCGGCGCAGGCGGGTCCGCTCGCACAGGCCACCGCCCAGCGTGACGTGATCAACGCGCGCACCGAGCTCGCGCAGCGGGAGGCGGAGCTTCGCCAACAGCAACTCGTCGCCGAGATCGTCAAACCCGCCGAAGCCGAGGCGGCGAAGGTCAGAGTGCTCGCCGCCGCGGACGCGCAGGCGATGGAGATCCAGGCCGCCGCGGCCGCGTCCAACAACCGGGTGGCACTGGACCGCCTCATCATCGAGCAGCTGCCACAGATCGTGCGCGAAGCGGCCCTCGGGCTCAGCGGCGCGAAGGTCACGATCCTCAACGGGGCCGACGGCCTCGGCGACGTGGCAGCCGGACTCGTCGGGCAGGGCATGGCGATACTGGACTCGGTCAGGGCCGGGATCACCGCGGCCGCCGGTTCGTCGGCGGCCGCGCCCGGACCTTCCGCATCCGTCACACCCAACTCCACCCGCGAACACGTGACCACGGCCTGATCCCCTGCCGCTGGCGTGCTGGAGATCCTTGCGCCGTGGGTGGTCGACCGAGCGGCTCAGCGAGCACGGACGCGGCTGCGGGTGGCGTCGAGGTGGAACCGGATCCTGGCGGGCAGCTCGGGCAGGGCCAGCGCCACGCACAGCCGTGGCATGGCGTGCGTTTCGATCCGCCGACGGATCTCGGCCAGGTCGGCATCGGGCTCAAGACCGATACGCAGTTCCAGCATGGGGTTGGCCGCGTCGCCGGCGAGGCTGGCCACGACGCTGTGCGCGCCGGGGTAGGAACGGATGTCGTGTTCCAGCGGAACGACCGCCA
Source organism: Alphaproteobacteria bacterium (assembly GCA_035493495.1). Lineage (GTDB taxonomy): Bacteria > Pseudomonadota > Alphaproteobacteria > SMXQ01 > SMXQ01 > DATJIG01. The sequence continues at coordinate 1,208 of DATJIG010000281.1, read as the reverse complement.
CGTCGGCGTCGATGGTCGTCTCGCCGCCGGCCGGATCGGCCGGCGGTAGCCGCCAGATGCCGGTGCGCGGCCCGTGCGTCGACTGCACGACGAGCCAGAGCAAGCAGGCCAGGCCGACGACGACAGCGACGGCGATCACGACCGCGTACGGCAACCACGAGGCGCCGATCTCGGTGGTCGGCAACACGGGCGAACCGGGATCGAGCACGGGAATGACCGCGAGGCCGGTGAGTGCCACGAAGGCGCCGCCGGCCAGCAGGACCACACCCAGCAACGCGAGCAGCGTGCGGTTGAGGCGTGCCGGTCGATTCAGGCTGCTCATCGCCGATTCCCCACCTGTGTCACGCGAACGCGCAGTGCCGGCCGCTCGGCGAGCTCGATCGAATCGAGGCGCTGGCAGAGCGTCTCCTGCACGCGGCTGTCGATGCCCGCCAGATCCAAGCGATGGCTACGCACCTTCACCGTGATGACACGGCGGCGCAACCTGACCTGCGCCGAGGCCACACCGTCGGTCGATTCGGCGCTGTGCAACAGGGTCTTGCGCAGGCTTCGCCGGGTCACGCCGCCGGCCACTCGCTCTCCCGTGTCCGGATGGTCGCTGAGCGGCAGGACGATCGGGGCACCGGGCAGCACGGCGCCGGCCAACAGCACCAGCCCCAGCGCTGCCACGACAGCCCCCGCCACGATGACGACGACGTCGTGCCAGTTCAGCTGATGTCCAGCAGTGGCGAGCCGATCGACCGGGATGACGGGGATGTGCCCGATCAGCAGCTGGACGGCCGACAACGCGACGAGAACGCACGCCGCGAGCAACAGCGTCGCGACGACGACCGCCGGAATGGTGCGACGTGGTCGGTACTTCATCGCAGCACGCGGTTCTCGTCCGGAGTGTGCAGGGCGGTCACGACGATGTCGACGCGACCGACCGCCATTCCGGCCAGTTCGCCGATCCGGTCGACGAGATGCGCGCGCACGGCGTCGGCGGTCGCGGCCACCGGAATCGAGTAACCGACCGACAAGTGCACCACCAGGTCGACGAGATCCCGGTCGACGACGGCGCGAACCCGTATCGCCTGCTCGCCCTTCTCGGCGCCCAGCGCCAGTCCGGCCAGGCGACGGGCACTGCCGCCGACGTCAGCGATGTCCGTGGAGGCGTGGGCGGCGACGCGCTCCAGCGCCAGCGGGGCCACCGTCGTCCGACCCCGCTC
>DATJIG010000280.1:0-51429 GCA_035493495.1 Alphaproteobacteria bacterium | reverse complement strand
TAGACGCTCTCGGCGCACTTCTCCCAGTTCTCCGGGCTGAAGTAGATGCCGCGCGACACCGCCTCGGCCTGGCCCGGGCCGTCGATCGCCAGCACCGCCATGCCGCGCTCCATGAAGCGGTCGCCGTAGAGCGAGACCATGTTCTCTTTGCTGCCGTCCATGCCGCCGCAATAGAAGACGATCGGGAACTTCTCGCCGTTCACCGGCTTGCGCGGCAGATGCAGGTAAGCAGGAAGGAACTTGTTGCCGAACGGGACTTCGACGCGGCGGATCGGGTGCGGCGCGAACTTGATGTACTTCGCGTAGCAGGCGTTCATCCGCTCCTCGTAGCCTGAGAGCCGCTCGCCCTCCTCGAACACCGGCCAGCAGGCGGACGCCCACAGCATCGCCGCCGCCATGTAACTCTCGCGCGCGGCGACGGCGCGCCCCTGGCGCTCGAACTCGCGCGCCCGCGACTCGCGCTTGCGCGCGGCGGCCGCGAACTCGCGGTGGATGTCGTCGAACTTCCGCATGCGGCGCGCGGCCGACTTGTAGTCGCCTTCGGCGGCGGGGCCCCCGGTCTTGCTGCGTGATTCGATGCGCCCCTGGTCCCACTCGGGGCCGACGGTGCGGATGATTGCATCGAGGATCCAGCGCTGTTCCTGCCAGCGCGCGGTGCGCCGCTCGACGTTGACGCTTGCCATGAACGAAGTCTCCTGCCTGGTCTTGTGCGTTGTTTCGTTGAGCCGCCGTTATTATCAATTATCCAAGGGCGGCAATGGGCGACGGCAGTATTGCGAGAGCCTTGGGGAAGCGCAACAATGTCGCTCCCACGCGCCGCCAAAAGAAGCGCGGGGCCGCCGACAGGGCGGGAGGCTTCAAAATCGCCGCCAACGTGCGGCATCATCGCCGGACGTCCGGCGCAGGGGGACACGATGAGTCGGGCTCGTCAGTGGTTGGTCGCGTATGTCCTTGCCGCAGCGGTAGCGCTCCCGGTCGCAGTTCCGGCGGCCGATTTCACCCTTCAGGGTAAGACGGTCACCCTGTACGCCGCCCTCGGATTGGGCGGCGGCGGCGACACCAACGCCCGGACGTTCCTGCCGTACTTCGCGAAGGTGCTGCCCGGCGAGCCGTCGATCATCGTCAAGAACATGCCGGGTGGCGGCGGCATCCAGGGAGTCCAGTACCTCTACAATGTCGCGCCGGCGGACGGCACGGCGTTCGGCCTCACGCCGGGAGGGCCGGTCAAGGAGCCGCTCATGGGCGACGGCTCGAAGGCGACCTACGACCTGCGCAAGTTCCACTGGATCGGCAGCATGTCGACTGAGGATTCGGTGTGCGCGATCTGGCATGCATCGCCGATCAAGTCGATCGCCGATGCGCAGAAGAACCAGGTCGCCCTCGCAGCGACCGGAGTGAGCTCGAATTCGACCCTGGTTCCGATCCTGATCAACGATCTCATCGGCACCAAATTCAAGCCGATCTCCGGCTACGACGGCGGAACCTCGCTGCTCGCGGTCGAGCGCGGCGAGGTCGACGGGCGGTGCATGTCGATCGGCGCGATACGCTCGGCGCGGCCGCAATGGCTGCGGGACAACCAGATCCGCATGATCCTGATCACCGGCGACAGCCCCGACCCCGAGGCCAAGGATGTGCCGCGACTGACGACGATGCTCAAGAGCGATGCCGACCGCAAGGCGCTCGAGTTCTTCAGCATGCCCGACGAGATCCAGAATCCGCTGATGCTACCGCCGGCGGTGGCGCCCGAGGTGGTGTCGGCCTATCGCCACGCGTTCGATCAGGCGATCAAGAACGAGACCTACCGCGCCGAGGCCAACCGGCTGCAGCAGAACATCCAGCCGCACACCGGTGACGAGGTGCAGAAGACCATCGAGGCGATGTACGCCACGCCCAAGGAGATCGTGGACCGGGTGAAGCGGGCGACGACGGTCAAAAGGTCCGACAAATAGGGGCATCATGAACGCGCGGATTCTTCTCGTCGGGCTTGCCATGTCTCTGTCGATCGCAGCGCCGGCTGGCGCGGAAGTGTCGCTCCACGGCAAGGCGGTGACGGTCTACGTCGGCAACGGGCTCGGCGGCGGCGGCGACTCCTACGCCCGCATCTTCCTCCCGTATCTCTCGAAGCAACTGCCGGGCGAGCCGAGCATGGTCGTGCGCAACATGCCGGGTGGAGGCGGGGTGCAGGCGGTGCAGACGCTCTACAACGTGGCGCCCGGCGACGGCACGGCGCTAGGGAGCACGCCGCCGGGACCGCTCAAGGAGCCGTTTCTCGCCACCGTTGGCGCCGTCAATTACGACCTGCGCAAGTTCCACTGGATCGGCAATCTCGCGTCGTCGATCACCGCCTGCTCGGTATGGCACGGCTCGGAGATCAAGTCGGTCGAGGACGCGAAGGCAAAAACCGTTACGATTGCGTCGACCGGCTCGCAATCGTCGCCGACCACCAACTCGCTGTTCGTCAACTCGCTGATCGGCACGAAGTTCAATCCGATCTCGGGCTACGACGGCGGCACGTCGCTGCTCGCGATCGAGCGTGGCGAGGCCGACGGCACCTGCGTGTCGCTGGGCTCGCTGCGGACCACGCGGCCCGACTGGCTGAAGGACGGCAAGCTCCGCGTCATCATTCAGGTGTCGAGCGCCAAGGACCCCGACTTCCCGAACGCGCCGCGCCTGTCGGACTACCTCACCAGCGATGCCGACCGTCAGGCGCTGGCGTTCTTCACTGCGCCGGACGATATCCAGTATCCGTACATGCTGCCGCCGGGCGCCTCGGCAGAGATCGTCACCGCGTATCGCAAGGCGTTCGAGGCGGCCGTGAAGGATCCGGCCTACGTGGCCGAGGCCAACCAGCGCCGTCAGGAAGTCGCTCCGCACACCGGCGACGAGGTGCAGAAGATCATCGCTGCGATGTACGACACCCCGAAGGACATCATCGACCGTGTCATCAAGGCGACGACGCCGGCGAAGGAGAAGTAGTTACTGGCCGGCGCCCGGCACGTACTTCTTCGTGACGACGTCCTTGATCCGCGCCTTCTGATCGGCGGGCGTACTGGCAATGACGCTCAGCGCGCGCTTGCGCGTGGTTTCGCCATCCTCGTAGCCGACGTAGCGCTGCGTCCGCTGACCCTCGTCGACCACCGCCGGATCAGTCAGCACCTTCTTCACAGCGGCCTGGAGATAGGCGAGGCGGTCGGCGGGGATGCCCGGCGTCGTGACGAGGATCCGGCCGAGCGCGTCGACGGTGCTGCGCAGCTCCATCCAGTAGGACTGCTCCGGCGTCAGGCTCATGCCCTCGAACACGGTCGGCAGGTCGGCGAAGAACTGCGAGCGTCGGTGCGATACCTGGGCGATCGCCTTGTTGCTGCCGGACTTCACATAGTTGTTGGCCGAGGTGTCCGAGACGTAGAGCGCGTCCATTTCGCCACGGGTGATCGCGAGCGCTGCCTCGCTCGACGACTTGTAGCCCATCACCACTTTGCAGTTCATGGCGAAGGCCTCGCACACCATCGACGCGCCGTCGGACAGGCCGTCGATCAGGCCGACCGCGGACCAGCGGACAGTCTGCTTCGCGGCGAGCAGATCCTTGAGCGAGGCGTACGGCGAATTGGGCGCCACCAGCACCAGCCATGGCGACGAGCTGACGGTCGCCAGGTACTCGAGCTTGGCGAGATCGTACTGGACCGACTGCAGCTCGAAGAGCTGCGACAGCACCGCCGCGCCGCCGTTGAGGATCAGCACTTGCAACCCGCTCGGCTCCGAGACGTAGATGCGGTTGAGACCGGCGAGCCCGCCGGCACCCGGCTGGTTTTCCACCACCGCCGTGGCGCCGAGCGCCTTGCCGAGGTGAGGCGCGAGCAAGCGCGCATAGGCGTCGTAGCCGCCGCCGACTCCACCCCCGGCGATGAACTTGAACGTTTTTCCGCGGTAGTACGCCGCCGGGTCTTCGGCACGCGCGCCGACACTGGCTAAAGCGACCGCGACGACGAGCAGGGCGCACGCCCCGCGCAGCCAAGACTGCATAAATGCCTCCCCCGATTCTGACGACCGGCAGAGAAAGCTTAAGCGGGAGATCGTCAGCGGGCGAGCGGGTAAAAACGAAATGTCAGCGCGTGGCGAGAAGGACCGACACCGGCAAGGTCGCGAACAGGGTGTCGAGCCGCAACGCGCCGTCGAACATCGCCGCGTGGCGGCCAGTGAGGACGTCGCGGAAAACCGCAGGCGAGTCGGTCGGCACGGCGACCGACGTGTCGCCCCAGATCCGCGGGTCGGGAAGGGTCGCGTCGGCCTTGGTGATCGCCGAAAAGTGACGGCCGACCGCGACGACCAGCGTCACGTTCTCGTGGTGGCGCTGGAACGCGCACACGCGATCCGCCATCGGACCCGCGACGTCAAGCGGGCGGTATCCTCCGACAGCGAACAGCTGCGGGTGACGGTTCCGCAATACAATCAGTTCGCGGACCAGGAACAGCTTGATCGCGCCGTCGTGCCAGTCGTCGCGCATCCGTGCGGTCGCGTCGGCGCGATCGGATTCGCCGTCGAGCGCCGACAGCCGCGCGAGCGCTCGCATGCGCGCCTCGTAATCGACCGGCCGACGATTGTCGGGATCGACGAAGCTGAAGTCCCACAGCTCGCAGCCCTGGTAGATGTCGGACACGCCGGGACACGTGAGCTTCAGCACCGTCTGGGTCAGGCTGTTGAGCATGCCGAGGCGCGCGATGTCGGCCTGGAACGGCAGGAAGTTGGCTAGGAACGGCCGCCCGGTGACCGGATGCAGGATCTGGGCGATGAATCGCTCGAGCGCCGTCTCGTAGTCGGTATTGGGATTCGACCACGACGTCCGGACCTTCGCTTCACGCGAAGCCTTCAGCATGTAGGCCTTGACGCGGGCCAGGAACGCCTCGCGCTCCGGCTCCGACGCTGTCTTCGGATCGAAGCCGAGCGGCCAGCTTCCGATCAGGCCCTGGTAGAGCAGGTACTCGTCATTTCGGCCGAGGATCTGCTGCCCCTCGGCCTCCTGCTTGCGCCGCCGGTTGAGGCTGGTCCAGCGGCTGATGTGCCGCGTCCATTCGAGCGGCCGCTCGGAAATAACGCCGATCCGGGCGCGCGCATCCTCGCCCCGCTTGGTGTCGTGGGTCGCTGTCGCCAGCATGGCGTTCGGCCAGTGCTGCGCGCGCTCCTGGGCGAGGTGATGGAACGCGGCAACGGAGATTCCGAACACACGCGGGTCGCTGCCGACCTCGCACAGCGATGACAGCCGGTTGTAGCGATAGAATGCCGTGTCCTCGAAGCCCTTGGCCATCACCGGCCCGGTGTACTGCTGCACGCGCATGGCGAAGCGCGCGACATCGGCGAGCGGATATTGGCCATTGTTCCGCGCAATGTCGGTGGTCAGTACGCCCTCGATGAAGTCGAACATCTCCTTGCCCGGTGCGCGCCAGCGCTTGCGCGCCTGACCGACCGCCCAGGTGATATCGCGGCGGTCTTCGGCTGTGGCGCCGTCAGCGGTCACGTAGGTGCGGTAGACCGGAAATGCCGCGACGACTTCCTTCAGCGCGGCGCGCAGGCCTTCCAGGGTGAAGTCGCGGCTGCTCCAGTGTTCCTCGGACAGGCGGTCGAGGTCGCGCGCGAGCGAGTGCAGCTCGCCGTTCAGGATAGACTCCATGACGAAATGCTTCGCGGCGAGCAGCGCCTCGTCGAAGTCGACGTCGCGGGCGACGAATCGCTCGTAGGTACGCGTGAGCGTCGCCTCGCCGCGCTGGTCGACCAGCAGCGAGTTCACCTGCGCGAGGAAGTCGTAGCCCGTGGTGCCGTGGATCGGCCAATCCTCGCGCAGCTTCTCGTGACGGGCGAGGATCTTCTCGACGACGAGGTAGATCGAATCGTCGCGGCCCGTGGCCATGGCCGCCAGCTCGCGGAGGCGACGGAGGTAGCCCAACGGGTGGAACAGTCCGTCGATGTGGTCGATGCGCAGGCCGTTGAGCGATCCGTCGGCCATCAGGCGACAGACGAGCTTGTGGGCATGGCTAAAGAGGTCGGCGTTCTCGACGCAGATGCCGGCGAGATCGCTGATGTTGAAGAATCGCCGGTAGTTGACCTCGTCCGATGCCACGCCCCAGTAGGCGAGGCGATAGTTCTGCTTTTCGAGCAGCTCGTGGAGCTTCTGAAAGCTCGTGCGGTCGCCAACCATGCCGCCCAGCGCGCGCATTCCCTGCGACAGGATGTCGGTCGCCACCGAATCGGCGATCGCCAGCTCGGCGAGCCGTGCTTGCAGGCTGTGGGCGCGGTGGCGCGGGTGCTTATCCTCGGCCAACGCGTCGAAGGCAACGGCGACCTTGTCGAGCGCCTCGAGGCGCGCCGGATCCTCCTCGGCCTCTGGGCCGGCGATCGTGATCGCGTCGCGGATCAGGTCGCCATAGTGATACGGAGAGAGAGGAAACCGATTGTCGTAATAGCGAACGCCGAAGGTGCCGGCGGATGGATCGAAACCCGGCACCAGCTTGCCGCTCTCCAGCTCGCGGCCGTACTGGTCGCCGAGGAACGGCAGCAGCACCTTGTCGGCGAGCCGGGGGTTGGTCGGGTTCCAATCGATGTCGAAGTAGACGGCATAGGGAGACTGGCGCCCCCACTCGAGGACGTCGAGCCACCATGGGTTATCGGCCTTGCCGACGCCCATATGGTTCGGCACGAAATCGACGATGTGCCCGATGTTCCGCTCGGAAAGCGCGGCGCTCATGGTGCGGAAGGCATCCATCCCGCCGAGCTCCGGGTTGAACGCGTTGTGGTCGATGATGTCATAGCCGTGAGTGCTGCCGGCGCGCGCCTTCAGCCACGGCGAGCAATAGGCGTGACTGATGCCGAGCGCGTCGAGATAGGGCGTGATGCGGGTGACGTCGTCGAAGGTGAAGCTGGCGTTGAGCTGCAGCCGGTACGTCGCGGTCGGGATCATTGGAACTGCGTCGCGCGTCGCCGCTTTTCGGGGGGTCTGTCGATCGCCGCGAAATTCGTTGATCCGGGCGGCAAGTCCGCTCAATCCGTCGAGGTGGAAGATCTCCTCGATCGGCATCCGCAGCTTGTGGCGCCAGTTCGGGTACTCCGACACAGTCCCCGGCACGTTGACCTGCTCGACCTGGCCGAGAATGTCCTCGAGCTGCACCATCATCAGCCGCGACGGAGTGCGCGCGAGAGCCTCGTAGACCGCCGGCGAGGGCGGGCTCTCTGGGGTGCCCTCGATCAGGCCCTGGTGGGTGAGGAGATCGCCCATAGCGTGGCGGGTGCGATCGCGTGCTTCCATCTCGCGCTCGCGGTGCTGGGGTGTCGGCCACAGGTCGAGGCGGTCCTTGAGCTCGATGTCTTTGCCCTCCCAGTAGGCCGGGAAAGTCGGCAGATCGTGGGTGCTGAGAGCCACCAGCGCATCGCGAGGATAGCTGTCCGGCGCTCGCATCCGTCCGTCCGCCTCCTGCTCGAAGTAGAAGATGCGGTACGACAGGATGCCGACCTCGCGCATGGCATCGCTCAGCCCCTCGGGGACGGTGCCGAGGTCCTCACCGATGACCATGCAGTGGGTGCGCTGGCTTTCGAGCGCGAGGACCGCGAAAAGCTCGCGATAGGGATACGCGATATAAGCGCCGTCGGTCGGTGGGAATCCTGCGGGAATCCAGTACAGCCGCATCAGTCCGATGATGTGGTCGATGCGCAGCGCGCCGCCGCGCGCCATGTTGGCGCGCACCAGGTCGGCGAACGGCTTGTATGCCTGCTCGCGCAACGCCAGCGGATGGAACGGAGGCAGGCCCCAGTCCTGTCCCTTCATGTTCCAAGGATCGGGCGGTGCGCCGGCGCGGGCATCGGTCGCGATGACATCCTGCCAGCCCCACACGTCGGATCCGCCGCCGTCGGCGCCGACCGCAAGGTCGGTGTAGACGCCGACACTCATGCCGAGGCGCTCCGAGACGCGACGGACCTCGGACATCTGCAGATCCGCCTGCCACTGCAGGTATTCGTAGAATTCCACGCGTTCCTGCTGCTCGCGGCCGATCGCCTGAGCGGCCGGACCCTCCGGGTCGCGGTACTCCTCAGGCCAGTTCCGCCAGCCGAAGCCCCAGCCTTGTCGAGCGCCGTGCTCGGCAATCACCTGGTACAGCGCGTAGTTGCGCAACTTGCGGCCCCAACGCGCCTGGAACGCGCGGAAGTCGCGCGCCCGGGGGCTGTCCTCTTCCTGGCGGCAGCTCTCGCGGAAGGAGCGGTAGAGGATTTCGACGATCTCCAGCTTGGCGGCGACGAGGCCCACGTAATCGACGCAGTCGGTCTGGCGAAGCGCCTTGAGGCGCTCCTGGAATGCGTGGGAATGCACCAGCCTGCGCGCCGACTCGCTGATGGCAAAATCGGGCATCCCCTCGATGTCGAGATAGCGCCCGCTGAGAAAAAGCCGGCTGCACGGCGAGTAAGGGCTCGCATGCTGCGGCATGGTCGGGAACATGGCGTGCAGAGGGTTCACGCCGACGGCGGCCGCGCCGAGGCGGGCCGCGCCGCGCAGGATGTTGGCGAGATCGGTGAAGTCGCCCGAGCCCCAGTTGCGCTCGGAGCGGATGTTGTAGAGCTGGACGGCGATGCCCCAGCGCCGTCCTTCGCCTTCCAGCGTTTCCGGACGCCAGCAGCAGCCCGGCGCGCGGATGATGGTCGTCATGCCCTTGATCGCGCGCGGTCGCGACGCGATGCGGATGCCGGCGCCGTGGTAGCCGAGCGGCAGCTTCTCGCCGAGGGTGAGCATGCGGCGCTCGTAGTGGCCGCCGGCAGCTTCGAATGTCTCGGCGACGGGCAATGACGCGAGATCGACGCCACCGCGAATACGCCGCCCGTCCTCCCGGTTGACCGTCCACGTCAGTCGACCCGACGTGCCGGCCGGCACGACGATCGGCAGTTCAATAAGGGGTTCGTCGCCGACGGCCACGACCACGGGCGGAAGAACGGGAGCGCGAACCCGGTGCTCCAGAGCTTCGATCGTGCGTTGGGCGTCCTCGTCGGTGTCGGCCGAATATCCGAACGCGTGTACGAGCGCGCGGATAGTGTCGGGCGACGCCTCGCGGTCCTGGCCCAGAGCGTCGCGGTAGCGGCCGATGATGCCGCCGAGTTCGCAGATGCGGCGAAGCAGTTCAGGCGATGTCATTGGGGAGCGCCGATGGTGAAGACGACAGACCACGGCGGCAAACGTTCGAGCCGCGGCCCATCGCAGATATGTGCCGGGATCGCGAAGATCGGCTCGCCCGAAAGGTTCCAGCCTAGGCCATTGACTTCGTCGCGGCCGAGATTGGCGATGAGGTCCAGTCGTCGGTCGCCGAACGTCCACTGAACTGCGACAATTCCTGACTGCCGCTCGGTGTGGCGCGCTTTCGCATCAATTCCCTCGTAGAGAAGCGGCACGATGCGGCAGCGGCGAACGTCGAGCAGCGCGCGCACGAATGCCGTTTCGTTGCGACCCGCGTCGCTGTCGGCTTCGTTCCAGTCGAGCCGCGATCGCTCGTACGTCGTGACGGCATTGGGATCGGGGATCCGCTGGCATGCCACGGGATCCTTGAACGCGGGATCATGCTCGAACTCCCGCCGGCGGCCTTCACGCACGGCATCGGCGAGATCGTCGTGGAAATCGCAGAAGTACAGAAACGGTCGCCGCGTGCCCCACTCCTCGCCCATGAATATGAACGGAATCTGGGGCGAGAGCATGAGGATCGCCTGAAGCGCCCGCACTGCCCGGGCATCGGCGAGCGCGGTGAGCCGCTCGCCGCAGGCACGGTTTCCGATCTGGTCGTGGTTCTGGAGAAAAGACACGAATGCGGTGGGCGGCAGGTGCGCGCTCGGCTCCCCGCGGGCCTTGCCGCCGCGGTGCGCTGACGGCTCGCCTTGGTATACGAAACCTTCGGAGAGCGCCCGGCCAAACGCCGCGACCGGATCGTCGGCGTAGTCGCGGTAATAGCCCGCGCGCTCGCCGGTCGCGATCACGTGGGCGGCATGATGGAAATCGTCGTTCCACTGTGCATCGTAAAATTGTGGCGATCGATCAACGCCCCGCGTCAAAAAGCGCGTGACGTTGTCATCGTTTTCCAGCACGAGGTGAACGTGCCGGGCCGGGCCGACGTGGCGTCGTACCTCGGCCGCAATCTCATTGAGGATGTGGCGATCGCTGTCGTCGAGGATCGCGTGCACCGCATCGAAGCGAAGACCGTCGACGCGGTATTCGTCCAGCCAGTAGAGCGCATTGTGGACGAAGAAGTCGCGCACCGCGCGGCTGTTCTGGTCTTCGAAATTGATCCCGGGTCCCCACGGCGTGTGATGGCGCTCGGTGAAGAATCGCGCCGCGTACTGCGACAGGTAATTGCCGCTCGGACCGAAGTGGTTGTAGACGACGTCGAGGAACACCATCAGCTCGCGCGCGTGGGCCTCGTCGACGAGGCGCTTGAGGTTGTCCGGGGCGCCATACGCCGAATCCGGGGCGAACGGCAGGACGCCATCGTAGCCCCAGTTGCGCGTTCCTTCGAAGTCAGCGATCGGCATCAGTTCGATCGCGGTGATTCCAAGACGGGTGAAATGATCGAGGCGTCGGCGCACGCCGTCGAAGCTGCCCTCGTCGGAGAAGCAGCCGACGTGCAACTCGTAAAGAACAGTGTCCTCCCAGGGCCGGCCGATCCACTGCGGATGATTCCACGCGTAGACCGTGGGATCGATGACCTGGCTCGGGCCATGGACGTCGTTCGGCTGGAACCGCGATGCCGGATCCGGGACCGCGAGGCCGCCCTGAAGCCGGTAACGATAGAGCGAGCCGGGGCCTGCGTCGGATAGCGTCAACTCAAACCAACCGTCGCCGATCGCCCGCATCGGGTAGTCCGAGGGGTGCGGCCCCTCGAGCACGAGCGTCATCTCCGACTGGCTTGGAGCCCACAACCGGAACCGCACTGCGTCGCCACCGACGATCTCGGCCCCAAAGGGCATCTGGTGCACGAAGCGGGACGGCACGTTCGACTTCCTCCGAGGTCTACTTTTCGGCAGCGAGCCACACCGACAACGTACAAAGGCGGAGCTCGGCATCATCGTTGAATGCCCGTGTTATCTCCGACGGTGTTATCTCCGACGGAGTTTCCTCGGACGTGTCGAGCAATCGTCGCCAGACGTTGCCGTGCGGAGCCGGCGGCAACTTGAAGGTGATGTCGGTGTCGTTACCGTTGAACAGCAGCAAGAGAAGTTCGCCGGGCGCCGGCGTGCCGTCCTGGAATTGAAATGTCCCGGCTTCGCCGTTGAGCATGAGGCCGAGTGCCCGCGATGAGGGTTGCTGCCACTGCTCCGTCGTCATCTCGGAGCCGTCGGGTGCAAGCCAGGTGATGTCCTTGATACCGCCGGAGCTGCGGTTGCCGTGGAGGAAGCGCGGCCAGCGCAGGACCGGGTGCTCGAGGCGCAGTCGGATCAGGCGACGGACGAACCGGATCAAGGCTTCGTTCTCGGGGTCGATCGCCTTCCAATCGAGCCAGGTAATCTCGTTGTCCTGGCAGTAGGCATTGTTGTTGCCGTGCTGGCTGTGACCGAACTCGTCGCCCGCGAGCAGCATCGGAGTTCCCTGGGAAACGAGGAGCGTCGCCAGCAGATTGCGGCAGTGGCGGCGACGCGCCGCGATGATCTCGGGATCGTCGCTCGGTCCTTCGACGCCATGGTTTGTGCTGACGTTCTCGTTATGCCCGTCGCGGTTGTCCTCGCCGTTCGCCTCGTTGTGCTTCGATTCGTAGGAGACGAGGTCGGCGAGGGTGAAGCCGTCGTGCGCGGTGATGAAATTGACGCTCGCCCATGGCCTGCGTCCGCGACGATCGAAGATGTCGGCCGAGCCTGCGAGCCGCGCGGCGAGCTCCGGTAGCACCCCGAAATCGTTGCGCCAGAAGCGGCGAACGGTGTCGCGGTAGCGGTCGTTCCATTCCGCCCAGCGCGGCCCGTGATTCCCGAGCTGGTACCCGTTTGGGCCGACGTCCCACGGCTCGGCGATGAGTTTGACGCCGGCGAGGACGGGATCCTGTCGCACGGCATCGAAGAAGCCGCTGCCGGGATCGAAGTGGTCATTGTCGCGGCCCAGCGTCACGCACAGGTCGAAGCGGAAGCCGTCGACGTGCATCTCCGTGACCCAGTAGCGCAGGCTGTCCATCACCATCTGCAGCACGCGAGGATGCATCAGGTTGAGCGAGTTTCCGGTGCCGGTGACATCGTCGTAGAAGCGCGGATCCGCCAGGTTGAGGCGGTAGTACGACGCGTTATCGATACCGCGGAAGCTGAGCGTCGGCCCGAGCTGGTTGCCTTCGCCCGTGTGGTTGTAGACAACGTCGAGGATCACTTCGATTCCGGCGTCGTGGAGGTGCGCGACCATGGTCCGGAGCTCGGATAGGTGGCCCGTTGCCAGATAGGACGGGTGCGGGGCGAAGAAACCGATCGAATCGTAGCCCCAGTAGTTGGTGAGGTGCTTCGACACGAGGTGATTCCCCGAGATGAAGGCATGGATCGGCAGGAACTCGATGGCGGTGATCCCGAGCGACTTCAGGTAATCGATCGCGGGCGATGTTGCCATTCCCGCCGCCGTGCCGCGAATGCGATCCGGGATATCGGGGTGCAGGCGGGTGAAGCCCTTCAGGTGGGCCTCGTAAATGATGGTGTCGGACCACGGACGCGCGGGAGGACGCTCGCGGCCCCAGGTCGCCGCCGGATCGACCACCCGGCACTTGGGCATCGCGCGGGCGTTGTCACGTCGATCGAACGTCAGGTCCTCGCGCTGGGCGCCGACGCGGTAGCCGCAGTGGGCGTCGGTCCAGCGCAACGGACCGCTCCACGCCCGCGCATACGGGTCGAGCAGCAGCTTGTTGTGATTGAAGCGGTGGCCACGATGAGGATCGTACGGACCGTACACGCGATAGCCGTAGAGCTGGCCGGGGCGAACGTCGGGGCTGTAGCCGTGCCAGACTTCGTCGGTGTACTCGGGTAGGGCGACGCGCTCGATCTCGCGGTTTCCACTCTCGTCGAACAGGCACAGCTCGACGCGCTCGGCATTGGCCGAGAACAGGGCAAAGTTGACGCCTTCGCCGTCCCAGGTGGCGCCGAGCGGATCGGGGTTTCCCGGCCAGATCCGAAGCCGAGAGCGTGTCATCTCTGGAATCTCAGAATCGATCGAGAGTGAATATCAGGGTGGCGAGGGGCGGAAGGACGAGTTTCAGCGAATGCGGTTTGCCGTGTGTGGAAACTTGCTCGCTGTGGACGGCACCACCGTTGCCGACGTTGCTGCCGCCGTAGATCGCCGAGTCGGTGTTGATGCGCTCGCGCCAGACGCCAGGTGCGGTGACGCCGACCCGGAAGTCGTGGCGCGGCACCGGCGTGAAGTTGCAGACGACGAGGGCCAGGTCCGCGGGATCGCGGCCGCGCCGGAGGAACGCGAGGACGCTCTGGTCGGCATCGTCGGCGGTGACCCATTCGAAACCCTCGCGCTCGCTGTCCAGTTGGTGCAGTGCCGGCATCTCGCGGTAGACGCGATTCAAGTCCCGTACCAGATCCTTGACGCCGTTGTGGAGCGGCTCGCGGCAGAGGTGCCAGTCCAGACTCTTCTGGTGGTTCCACTCGGCTTCCTGGGCGAACTCGCCGCCCATGAAGATCAGCTTTTTGCCGGGATGGCCGAACATGAAGCCGTAGTAGGCGCGCAGGTTGGCGAATCGCTGCCACTGGTCGCCGGGCATGCGGCCGATCAGCGACCGCTTGCCGTGCACCACCTCATCGTGGCTGAGGGGGAGAATGAAATTTTCGGAGAAGGCGTACAGCAGCCCGAAGCTGAGTTCGTTGTGGTGCCATTTGCGGTGCACCGGCTCCTTGCCGATGTAATCGAGCGTGTCGTGCATCCAGCCCATGTTCCACTTGAAACCGAAGCCGAGGCCGCCGATGAAGGTCGGCCGCGACACGCCGGGCCAAGCGGTCGATTCCTCGGCGACGGTGGTCGCGCCGGGGTACTGCCCAAAGACCAGCTCGTTGAGGCGTTTCAGGAACGCAATCGCCTCGAGGTTCTCGTTGCCGCCGTAGATGTTGGGGATCCATTCCCCGGGCTTGCGGCTGTAGTCGAGATAGAGCATCGAGGCCACGGCATCCACCCGCAGCCCGTCGATGTGGTAGCGGTCGAACCAGAACAGCGCGTTGCCGAGCAGAAAATTGCGCACCTCGCGTCGGCCGTAGTTGTAGATCAGCGTGTTCCAGTCCTGCTGGAACCCCTGACGAGGGTCGGCATGCTCGTAGAGATGGGTGCCGTCGAACATGCCGAGGCCATGCGGGTCGGTCGGGAAGTGCCCAGGCACCCAGTCGATCAGCACACCCAGACCCTCGTGGTGGCAGCGGTCGATGAACGCCGCGAACTCCTCCGGGCGGCCGTGGCGGCTCGTCGGCGCATAGAGACCGACGGGCTGGTATCCCCACGAGCCGTCGAACGGATGCTCGTTGATGGGCATCAACTCGAGATGGGTGAAGCCCAGCTCCTTGGCGTAGGGTACAAGGCGGTCGGCGAGCTCGGTGTAGGTCAGGTAACGATGGTGCTCCTCGGGCACGCGCTGCCATGATCCGAGGTGCACCTCGTAGATCGAGATGGGCGCGTCCCGACTCTGGACCGCCGGACGGCGCGCCATCCAGTCGCCGTCGCTCCAGGAAATCCGCTTCAGGTCGTAGATCACCGACGCGGTATGGGGCGACTGCTCGGCATAAAGTCCGTAGGGATCGGCCTTGAGCGGCAGGAGCTCGCCGTGCGGTCCGATGATCTCATATTTGTAGAGGGCATTGAGCTTCACGTGGGGGACGAAGATTTCCCACACGCCGCACTCGTACCGGCAGCGCATCGGCAGACGTCGTCCGTCCCAGGCGCAGAACTCGCCGACGACGCTCACCCGCTTGGCATTCGGCGCCCATACTGCGAACGCGACGCCATCGACGCCCTCCAGCGTGGTGCAATGCGCACCGAGCCGCTCGTAGTTCTTGAAGTGCTGTCCTTCGACGAGGAAGTGGATGTCCATCTCGCCGAGGATTGGCGGGAAACGATAGGCGTCCTCAAACTCCCACACGCCTGCCGGCATTTCGGCCCGGAATCGATGGTAGGGCACGGGCGCAGCGACGGCCGCTGCCCAGAATCCCGCCGGATGCACCCGGTCGAGGGCGCAGATCACCCCGCCGTTGGCGTCGAGAGCGAAGACCGAACGCGCATCAGGCAGGAACAGCCGCAGCGTCGTCTCGCCATCGGGGCCGTCGCGGTGGACGCCGAGGATCGCGAACGGATCGCCGTGCTCGCCGCGCACGATCGCCTCGACCGCCGCCTCCTGGCCGAGGATGGCCGGATGCTTGCGGCGGCGAGCGCCCGTCGCGGACTTTCGGTCGTGGCCGCCGTGCGGCCCGGAATCGGGACGATCGTCTATGTCGTCCTCCTTCATTTCTTGTCCGAATACGAATCGAGGATCGAGGTGATCCCCTTGATCGGCAACTCGAGCCATTCCGGACGGTTCATCGCCTCGTAGCGCAGCTCGTAGACCGCCTTCTCCAGCATAAAGAAGTTGAGCCAGTCATGCTGAGCCTCGCGTCCAGTGGGTAAACTCGGCAACTGCTCGGCGACCTCGCGATAGGCAGCGATGAATGCGGCCGCTGCCTGGTCCCGCCAGCATTGAGCCTGCTCCGACAGCGCCCGAGCGGAGCCTTCGCCGAGCGTCGTGGCCGCGCGCCGGACCGCGGACTGTGCGGCGTAATCGAACGAGCGCAGCACGCCCGCGAGGTCGCGCAACGGCGAATCCTTGCGCCGCCGGGCGTCCAGCGGGGTCGCGGGCTGACCCTCGAAGTCGATGATGTACCAGTCATTGTGTGCGACGAGCACCTGCCCGAGGTGGAGATCCCCGTGGATCCGCGTCTTCACCACGTCGATGTGCCTGGCGGCGAGTGAGCTGAAATGCGCGATGCATTCCTTCTTACGCTGGAGCAGGGTCTCGGCGGCGGTCTTCACGTCGCCGGACAGGCTACCGATGGCCTTATCCAGCAGCTCGAACGCGGCGTCCGCGAGCTCGATCGCATCCTCGCGCCAGGTCTCGATGTCCGACTTCGTCACCGGCTCCGGGTCGAACGCCGGATTGCCCGTCGTGCGCGCGAGCACTTGATGCAGTTCGCCGATGCGTCGCCCGAGTGTAGCGATCAGCTCGAAATAGATCGCGTGCGCCGCTTGATCGATGCTCGGCTCTGCGGGGGCCGCCATGGAATCCGATGCGGGGGCGGTCTTCAGCTGGAATTCTTCAAACCAGCGCTCGAGGTAGTGCAGCGCATGACCCCAACCGTCGCCCTGATTGCGCACGAAGCCGTGTGCGGTCACGAATGCGGAAGGCACGTTCGACGTATCGTAATGTTCGAGCACGCCGAGAATCGGGGGCGTGTTGTTGAATCCGGCATTGCGCAGGAAGAAGCCAAGCTCGACCTCGGGGTGGATGCCGCGGACCGGCGCGCGCAGCATTTTCAGCATCACTTTCTCGCCGATGAGAATCGACGAATTGCTCTGCTCGACGCTCAGTCGACGTACCTCGACGTCGGGAAGAAACTCGATCTCCTTGAGGTCCTGCGTGGCGCGGAAGCGGAAGATGCCGGAGGTGGCCGGCAACTCGAGCTCCGCGCCCATGGCCCGGATCATCGCCAGGGGGAAGTCGCGCAGGACTATGGCGTCGTAGAGCCCCTGCAGCTTGGGTCCATGCCGGACCTGCGCGATCATGAAGGAGACCGGCGCGCCGCCGCCGCTCGACGGCTCGACGTCGGCCATGATCGCCAGCGGCATGAAGTAGGACTTGCCGTCGCCGTTCGACAGCTTGGCCTCGACCTCGGCGAGGAGGTAATTCCGCGACTCGCCAGGCAGTTCCGCAGTCTCGAGGATGCGGGTGCCGATGATGCGATTGTCTTTGGCGGAGAACCAGCGTTGCAGGCTGATGAAATGCGGTAGTACCTCCTGAAGCAGCTTCAGGGCGGGATTTTTCAGGATGTCGCGCCATCCGCTGCGGGTGACCAAGGTTATGAACTCCGGCACCGGTTCCGGAATAGCGCCGTGCCATGCCGGCAGTTCCTCGGGCATGGCCAATAAAAACCAGAAGAAACCGTAGGCCGGCAGCGTCAGCAGGTAGGGCAGATCGCCGATCGGCGGGAACGCGCTCCGGCCCATCAGCTCGATCGGCGTCCGCTGCTTGAACTTGGCAAGGTCGAGCTGCACCGCCTGGGCCGAACGCGCCAGATTGAATACGCAGAGGATCGTCTTGCCCTCGTAGCTGCGCAGGAAGGCCAGAATCTTGCGGTTGGTGGGATAGAGGAATTCGAGGGTTCCGCGCCCGAACACGCCCTGCGTCTGGCGCACCGCGAGAATGCGCTTGGTCCAGTTGAGCAGGCTACTGGCGGTGCGAAGCTGGGCCTCGACGTTGACGGCGAAGAATCCGAAGATCGGATCCATGATCGGCGGCAGGTATAGCCGCGCCATATCGGCGCGCGAGAAACCGCCGTTGCGGTCGGGCGACCACTGCATCGGCGTGCGCACGCCGTTGCGATCGCCGAGGAAGTAGTTGTCGCCCATGCCGATCTCATCGCCATAGTAGAGGATCGGCGTGCCCGGCAGGGCGAACAGCAAGCCGTTCATCAACTCGATCTTGCGCCGGTCGTTCTCGAGCAGCGGTGCGAGCCGCCGACGGATCCCGAGATTGATGCGCATCGTGCGGTCGGCGGCATAGTAGTTCCAGAGATAGTCCCGCTCCTTGTCGGTGACCATCTCCAGCGTGAGCTCGTCATGATTGCGCAGGAAGATCGCCCACTGGCAGTTCTCCGGGATGTCCGGCGTCTGCCGCATGATGTCGGTGATCGGGTGCCGGTCCTCCTGCGCGATCGACATGTACATGCGCGGCATCAGCGGGAAGTGGAACGCCATATGGCATTCGTCGCCGGTGCCGAAGTAGGGCAGCACGTCCTCCGGCCACTGATTGGCCTCGGCGAGCAGCATTCGGTCGGGGTACTTCTTCTCCACCTCGGCCCGGATGCGTTTCAGCACTTCGTGGGTCTCGGGAAGGTTCTCGTTGTTGGTGCCCTCACGCTCGACGAGATACGGCACGGCATCGAGCCGCAGACCGTCCACGCCCATATCGAGCCAGAACTCGAGGACGCGCAGCACCTCCTTCATCACCCGCGGATTGTCGAAGTTAAGGTCCGGCTGGTGGCTGTAGAAGCGGTGCCAATAGTAGGCCTTGGCAACGGAATCAAAGGTCCAGTTCGACTTCTCGGTGTCGAGGAAGATGATGCGGGTGCCGCGATACTTCTCGTCGCTGTCGCTCCACACGTAGTAGTCGCGATATGGCGAGCCGGGCTTCGTCCGCCGTGCGCGCTGGAACCAGGGGTGCTGGTCCGAGGTGTGGTTAATGACGAGTTCGATGATGACGCGGATGTTGCGCTTGTGGCAGGCCCTTATGAATTCTCGGAAATCGCGGATCGTGCCGTACGTTGGGTGGACGTCGCGATAGTCGGAGATGTCGTAGCCGTCGTCGCGCAACGGCGAGGGGTAGAACGGCAGGAGCCAGATCGCGGTGACTCCCATCTCCTTGATGTAGTCGAGCTTCTGCATGAAGCCCGGAAAGTCGCCGACGCCGTCGTTGTTGCAATCGAATAACGCCTTGACGTGCGCCTGGTAGATGACGGCGTCCTTGAACCACAGCAGGTCGCCGCGGTCGATCGGGTCCTTCTTGGCCGACGGTGCGGAATCCTTGGGCATCGGATTACGCCTCCCGCATTGAAGGCGGGGTCACGCGCCAGATCGCGCACGGGTTGTGCTGCGGATCGAGCCTCACGCGCTGGCGATTGCCCTGCCAGCGGAGCTTGCCCCCGGCGAGGAGGTCCTCGGCCTCGACCGTCGCGCTCCAGTCCAGGTTGAGTTCGCTGAACGGAAGCTCGAGGTTGACGTCGACCACGGCATATGGATCGAGGTTGACCGCGATCCAGACGATGTTGTCGCGTGAGGGAGTGGCCTTGCCGTAGAACAGCACGCGGTCGTCGTACGCCGGGTAGAATTTCAGGTTCGCGAAATCGTGCAGCGCCGGATTGTGCCGGCGGATCCGGTTCAGGCGCGCGATGTGATCGCGGATGTTGCCCGGGCGATCCCAGTCCCACGCCTTGATCTCGTACTTCTCGGAGTGGAGGTATTCTTCGCGACCGGGAATAGGGGTCGCCTCGCACAGCTCAAATCCGGAGTACATTCCCCACGCGCTCGCGAGCGTCGCCGCGAGCACGGCGCGAATCTGGAAGGCCGGCCGTCCGCCGGTCTGCAGGAACGGCGGATTGATGTCGGGCGTGTTTACGAAGAAGTTCGGCCGGAAGTACTCCCGCGACGGGCTCTGGCTAAGCTCGGTCAGATACTGCGTCAGCTCCGCCTTGGTGTGCCGCCAGGTGAAGTAGGTGTAGGACTGGGTGAACCCGACCTTCGCGAGTTTGTGCATCATCTTCGGCCGGGTGAACGCTTCGGAGAGGAAGATGACCTCGGGATGATCGTCCTGGACCTCGCGGATCATCCACTCCCAGAACGGCAGCGGCTTGGTGTGCGGATTGTCGACGCGGAAGATCTTCACGCTGTGGCCGATCCAGAACAGGACGACGTCGCGCAGCGCGTACCACAGGCTCGGGAACGACTCGCCGTAGAAGTGGACGTTGACGATGTCCTCGTACTTTTTCGGCGGGTTCTCGGCGAACCTGATGGTTCCGTCCGGACGCCAGTCGAACCACTCGGGATATTCGCGGATCCACGGATGATCCGGCGAGACCTGGATCGCGAAATCGATCGCGATCTCGATGCCGTCGCGCCGGGCCGCGTCGACCAGCCGCTTGAAGGATGCCGCGTCGCCGAGTTCGGGATGGAATGCGGTGTGGCCGCCTTCCTGGGAACCGATGGCGTAGGTGCTGCCGGGGTCGTCGGGGGCGGCGGTCAGGCTGTTGTTGCGGCCCTTGCGGTTGGTGTGGCCGATCGGATGGATCGGCGGCATGTAGAGGACATTGAATCCGAGGTCGCGGATATAGGGCAGGTGACGGATCACGTCGTCGAACGTCCCATGACGCGTCGGGTCGTCGCTCATCGAGCGCGGGAACAACTCGTACCAGGCGGAGTACCGCGCCGCGGTTCGGTCGACGATAACCTCATACTCGCGGTCGGATACCGACAGGTTCTCCCGGATTCCGCAACGCTGCATCAGATCGAGGGCCTCGTCGGCGAGCAGTGTCTCTATCACGGCGGCCTCGTCGGCCGCCGTGGCGGCGAGCCGCTTGGCGAGACCGCTCAGCACCTTGTCTCCGCTTTCGGCCGCCGCCCGCTCGACCAGTGCCCGGCCCTCGACGATTTCAAGCGAGATCGACTGGCCGGCATCGCGTTTCTTGAACACATCGCGGCGCCAGGTCGCAAACGGATCGCGCCAGCCGACGACGGTGTAGCGATAACGGCCAATACGCCGGACCGCGAAGCGGCCGAGCCAGCGGTCGTTGTCGAAATAGGACATCGGCTCTTCATGCCACTCGCTGTCGCCCTCGGCGCGATAGCGCACTGCGGCAGCCATCACTTCGTGCCCGTCGGTGAACACGTCGGCCCATACCTCGACCGTGTCGCCGACGATTCGCTTGATGGCGTGACGGCCGCCGTTGATCTCAGGCCAGATGTTCTCGATCGCGACGCGGCCGGTCGAAACAGGCTGGGGATGTTTCGCGGCGGCGCGCCGCGCTTTCGGCCGGCCACCCTCGGGCACCGCCTCGCCGCGGAACACCCGCATTTCGAGTGCATCGAGCATGAGCGGCACGCCGGGCTCGAGCCGTCGCGGCGTGGCGTGGGGAGTCACATCCTCGAAGCCGGCGTAGATTCCGCCGGTCTCGGCGAGCAGCGCGCCCGGATCCACGGTGTGGGCCCGATCGGGGGCCGGATTGATCAGCATCACGGCGCAGCCGTCGTTGCGTTCGACGGCTTCCCGCATGAGCGCGACCACATCGCCATGGGGCGCGGTGAGCCGGTGTAGCGGCCCTTCCTCGTTGAGCACCGGGATGTTGCGCTTCATCGCGTTCGTGGCGGCGATGAAGTCGGTGATGTCGATGTGCGGGTCCTCCCAGTCGCGAGGACGGGTGTGGACGACGTCGAGCTTGCGCTTGAAGCCGTACTCGAATCCGGCCGGGATCATCACGCCGGTCGAAAAGCAGGCCGCGAACAGATAGCGGAACTTCGCGTGTTGGGCGATCCGCATCGGATTGTCGGTGCCGATCTCCGCCGCGAGCCGCTCGGTGTCGTGGCTCTCCGGGAAGGCTATGGATGGGGCGATCACGCGATAGCGATCGTACTGATCGAGCAGCCAGTCAGAGCGGAAATCCCACCATTTGCTGCTGTTGAAGAAGAAGTCGAATCCGGCGTTCCGCAGGTTCTCCATCTGGTGCGGCGGCGCCCCGAGAGTTTCGGCGAAGAACACCACGCCCGGCGAGATCTCGCGCGCGGCGGCGATCAGTCGTGACCAGACGTCCCCGGGGATCTTGTACGCGGCGTCGCACCGGAACCCATGCATACCGAGGCGGACCTGGCGCATCACGAATTCGGACCAGTAGGCGATCAGTCCATCGCGGGACTCGCGATGGTCGTAATCGAGTTCGGCGAGATCACCCCACACCGTCAGGCGCGACGGATCGTCGGGATCGACCACCCGGGGGCTGTAGAGTTCGCCGCCTTCGCGCCGGTACCACTCCGGGTGCTCGTCGACGAGCAGGGCATCCTTCGAGGTGTGGTTCACGACGAGATCGGACATCACCCGGAGGCCCCGGCGCTCGGCATCGTCGATGAAGGACGTCAAGGCGGTGTCGGCGTCGCGCCCCTCGACCGCGAATAGGTCATTGAGGCGGCTGAGGTCCTTGAGCGCGTAGAGGCTCCCCGAAAACCCTGGGTAGTGGACCGGGTTCAGGTAGATCCAATCGAAGCCCATGCCGGCGATGCGCGGAAGCTGCCCGCGCCACGCGTCAACCGATCCGAACAGGGGCGGGAACAGGTTGTAGATGCGTGGGCCGCCGTTCGGGGGCGTTCTTCTTGTCGCGAGCATCCGTGAACTCTAGAGCCTGTTCATGTTGGCCGCGATGGACAAAGCCTTGGAGCGCCGTGACGAAAAAATGGCCAGTGGCTGCACAGCCTTGGATCAACTCGGTTTTTCCCACGCAGGACCGCCGGTCCACGATTGCGCGAAACCGTCATGCCGCTGTCACCGGGGCGACCGCTGATCACGGGTGAGCAGTCGGATCGAGGGCCTCGGCCACGGCTTTCTTTTGTCGGCGCGGCAGAACCTTCATCGTCAGGATGAACGCCGAGAGCGAGAGGCATAACGTGTTGGTGATGATCAGTGGCCAACTCCCGAGAAGTACGCCGTAGGCGGTCCACAGGGCGAACCCGCTGACGGTCACGGCGTACATTCCCATCGAGATGTCGTGTGTGCGCCGGGATTTGATGATTTTCCAAGCTTGCGGCACGAAGCTGACGGTCGAGGCGAGGGTGGCGCAAGCGCCGATCACCGTGGCGATGTCCACGCACGACCGTCAGTGAAAGAGAAAATAGAGGACGATCAGAACGGGAATCGGGATTCCCAGCAGCCACAACAACCCATATTTCATCGCGCCTCTCCCCGGTCAGTCGACGGTGGAAGGGATAAACGGCGCGATTGCGCGGTCGGTTCCCCAAAGTCCCGTGCGCAAAAGGGAACGGCCGCCTCCGTGTCTCGGAGGCGGCCGCCCTTACGCGTGACTTACTGGTGCGCTGCGCGTGGCGGGGTCAGTAGCTACGCGCGACGAGGGTGAAGGGTCAGGACTTCTTGTCCTTCATCATGGCATCGGCGGGCACGGCCGACTTCGACTTGGCGGAGTCCTTCTTCACCGTGTCCTTCTTGGCCTTGGCGTCGGTGGTGGCGTGGTCCTTCTTCGCCGTGGCCGCCGACTTTTCGTGGTTGGTGGACTGACGCACGCACTCGTCCCGCTTGGTGGCGTCGGTCATACGGGAACATTCCGCGCCGGCTCCCTTCGCCGTGCTGGGCGTCGCCGTCTGCTGGGCCTGGGCGGACAAGCCGCCGGCGAGAAGGAGAGCGGCCGCCGCGGTGGAGAGCAAAGCAAGCTTACGCATTCGGAACCTCCAGGATTGGTGTCGCCCGCCGTTTGGCGAGCGATCACACGATGTCCCTGGATTGCGGCGGAAGTAGGCTGTGTTCAAGGCATTTGACGGTGCCGTCGCCGTCAAATCCGCCGTGAATTCGGCGCAATATTAACCCTCCGGACAGGCGCTATCGCGCCCTCGGAATCACCTCGGGAGAACTACGCCTGGGCGACGTAAGCGCGCAGCGCCTCGGCCTCGCGCTCGATCTCCTCGACGCGCCACTTCACGACGTCGCCAATGGAAACGATCCCACATAGAGCGCCGTCCTCGATCACCGGGATGTGGCGGATGCGCCGTGCCGTCATGACCGCCATCAGATCTGCGAGCTCGTCCCCGAGCCCGCAGGTCGACACGCGCGTTGTCATGATGTCTCGTACGCGTAGCGTCGGCAGCGTTTCGTGATCTTTCGCGAGGCGATTGACGATGTCGCGTTCCGACAGGATGCCGTCGACCCGCTGTCCGTCGCGACTGACGACGACGGCGCCGATGCGGTGATCGGCGAGAATGCGCACCACTTCGGCGACGGACGCCTCCGGAGCGATGGTGATGACCTGGTTGCCCTTGGACCTGAGAAGCGCCGCAACGTTCATGGCTTCCTCCGCCTGACTGCAAGGTCGGTCCAAAGCCTAACATGCCGCCCCGGGAGGCCGTGTAGCAAAGTGACGACGGGCGGCCCGCCTGGGCCTTGCCTCGGCGAAATCCGTTTCGTTTCCTAAGGCTAGGCGGCGTGGACGGTCGGTGTTACGACACGCAAGGCGCCGTTGGGCAGCGCTCTGGGGGAATCGTGTTCGAGCACGCGGGAAATTTGCTTCAGCACCTGTACGTCGTCACTGGGCGACCGTTCAGCGAATATTCCCTCTGGGCCGTGGCCGGCGTCTGGGCCATTTACTTCCTCGCCTTCATGGCTCGGGGCGCCATTGGCTTCGGCGCCATCGCGCCCGCCGTCACCCTGAGCTCATTCCTGATCGCGCCACAGCATGCCGTGTTGCTCGCAATTCTGACGGCGACGGTGCCCCAGCTCCAGCTTCTGCCCGAGGGCATTCGCCACGGTGACTGGCAGGTAGCCCGGCCCGTCATCGCAGCGCTGCTGGTGACCATCGTCATCGGCGTGTGGCTGTTCACCAAAATCGAGACGCGCTGGTTCGATCTGGTACTCGGCTGCGCGATGTCGGCCATCGTCCTGCTCGACAGCACCCGAATCCTGGAGCGGGCCGCGGCGCGTTACGATTTGCGCTCGCCCAAGGTCGCGTTCGCTCTGTCGTCGGTGGCGGGATTGACTGCCGGGTTCGCCGGGGCCGGCGGATTGATGCTGTTCGCGGTCTATCTGAAACACGCCTGCCGCGATTACGTGAGTCTTCGGGCCACTGCCGGATTGCTTGGCACCGTGTTGATCGTCTGGCGTCTGATTGCCACCATCGGCGCCGGGCTGATCACGTTACAGCTCGTCACCGAAGCGGCGTTGATGCTGCCGAGCATTTTCATCGGCGTCTGGATCGGGTCGCACTACTTCCGAAACATGGATGCGAAGCGTTACTACAACCTGTTTCAGGCGGTGCTGTTGATTTCTGCAGTTGGTCTGATGTTCCAGGGTATCGCGAAGCTGTTCTGAGGCGCGCAGACGAAAGTCACCGCGAGGTCACGACTCGTGGCCTTGACCGCCATCGCCATCGGCGGGTAGGGGTTGCGTCGATGCGAGTCTTGACCCTCATCGTTTTTTGTCTCGTGCTTTCGGCATGCACAACATCCCGCGAGACGAATCCGCAACGAACCGCGACCGAGCAATTGCTGCTTTCGACCGCCGTCGACCACGCGGTCGAGAACATTCGGCTCGACATCGCTCCCGGCGCGAAGGTCTTCGTCGACTCGGCGAACTTTGAAGGCCTCGATTCGCGTTACGCGGTCGGAGCCATTCGCGACCGCATTCTGCGCCTCGGCGGCCGCATCGTGTCGGAGCGCGCGGCGTCCGATTCGGTGATCGAGATCCGCTCCGGGGCGTTGTCCGCGGACCAGAGCAAGACCCTGCTCGGCATTCCAGCGTTCGACGTGCCGATTCCGCTCGCCAAGGAGGTGTCAATTCCCGACATCTCTCTGTTCAAGAAATCGCTGCGCCAAGGCGTCGCCAAGCTCGCCGCTACGATCTATCGCACGGCCGACGGGGCGCTGATCGATTCGACGGGGCCGCAGTACGGCTTCTCCCACAGCACAGACTATGTCGTCCTGTTCCTGTTCTCGTGGAGCACGGACGATCTGAAGCCCGAGGAGGCCAACCAGCCCCTCAAGGTCGAGGGACCTGACCTCGGGAAGATAAAGCTCGGAAACGGAAATGACAGCGAAAGTCCGTCGCCCTAATGCCCGTCGGGCGCGCGCCGCATGTCCTTCACCGTCGAGCGTCGGCGCTTCGATTCGAGCCGTCGGCGCCTCGATCCTTTTGTTGGCTTGGTCGGAGTCCGTGGCCGCGGCCGATGCGCGGCAGCGCGCAGGAGCTCCGTCAGCCGCGCCACAGCGTCGCGGCGGTTGGCAGTCTGGGTGCGGTGACTGTCGGCCTGGATGATGATGACGCCGTCCTGGGTCATCCGGGTGCCGGCGAGGCGTTCCAGCCGCCGCAGCACATCGGGCGGCAGTGCGGCCGAATTCCGGGCATCGAAGCGTAGCTCGACCGCCGTCGACACCTTATTGACGTTCTGGCCGCCCGGCCCGCGCGCGCGGACGAAGCGGACGTCCAGCTCGCGTTCGTCGAGCGTCAGGCCCGGCGCGATATGGATCATCAGAAGTCCCGCAGCAGGCGGCCGTAGCCCGGGATCGGCCCCTTGATTCCAACGGTGCGGATCGCGTGCCAGAAAATCGCCTGCTGGCTCGTCATAACGGCGACGCCGAGCTCGCGCTCGATCGCGTCGATGGCATGGGCCGTTGCCCAGTGGGCGGAGGCGAGGTGGATCGTGTCGGCCTCAGGGTGCTCGGCCTTGAGGCGCCGCGACAGCGTCAACGCCCTGTCCATCGGCACCGAACCCAGCCCGAGGAAACCGAGGTCGCAGGCCACGACACCGCACGGCTCGAGCCCGAAGGCACGGATCTGGTTGGCGTGCCGCTCGTTGTGCTCGCTCTCGTAGGGGTGGACCGTCGCGACCTTGCGGCTGCCCAGCAGCCGGAGCGCCTCGGCCTGGGCGACGTGCGAGGTGAGCACGGGAACGCCGATCTCCTTCGAGAGCGACTCCTGGAGCGAGTGCAGGTCGCCGCCCTTCGCAAGATTGATCGGGTTGCCGCCGAGCACGACCACCGAGGCGCCGGCTTTGGCCATGTTGCGAGCCGCCTCGAGCGACATCTGGAAGCTGGTGTCGACTTCCTGCTTCGAGCGCGTGGTCAGCGTCAGGGTCGTGAGCATCAGCGTCACGCCTGGAGGAGCCATCTTGTAGAATTCGTAGGGGAACACCTCCGCAATCTGAGGCGGGCAGGTGTATCCGATCCGGGCGCGTGAGCCGTACATGACGCTTATCTAGCCCGGGTTTCGGGCGACCGCAATGCGGCCGCCCGATCCGTTCGTCAGCCGTGGGTCGCGGCCGGCTTCTTCTTGCCCTTGGCCGAGCGTGAACCGAAGTCCGCGGCGGTCAGGTAGCCCTGGTGGTTTTTGTCGCGCTTGTCGAACAGCCGTTGCGTCTCCTCGTCGAACTCCGACTTCTGGATGACGCCGTCACCGTTGGCGTCGAGGTGAGCGAACGAGGCCGCACGCTCCCTCGAGCCCTTGATGTAGGCCTTCTTGCTCACGGAGCCGGTGCCCTTCGGGTCGTACTTCTTCCAGATCGCGTCGCGATAGGCCTTGTATTCGTCGGAAGTGACCTTGCCGTCGTGGTTGGCGTCAAGGCGGCTGAACAGGCTCGGCTTCGCGGAACTCGTCGCTTGGGCATTCGCCGGGCAAGCGATCGCGAGCGCCACGGCAAGACCCAAGGCGCCGACAGCGCCTTTCAGGAACGAGCCGGAGAGCGTCATGAATAACTCCTTGGTCATTTGGTTCATTGCGGTGCTCGCCGACGACGCAGAGGCGTCGCCAGCGAGCGGAGAGTAGGTCCGTGTGCGTGAGAACCACAAGGCGGTAGTAGTCCCTAAGCACTGCAATTAAACGTGGCGATCAGAGCACCGAGAGTAGTCCCGCGACCAGCGGATGCCGGACGATGTCGGTGTCGTCGAGCCGCACCACGCCGACGCGGTCCAGCGTCTCGAGGCGGGCCGCGACGTTCCTGAGGCCGGACATCTCCGGGAGCAGATCGGTCTGCTCGGGATCGCCGGTCAGCACCATGGTCGAATGCCATCCGAGGCGCGTCAGCAGCATCTTGATCTGGCCGTAGGTGCAGTTCTGCGCCTCGTCGATGACGACGAACGCGTTGTTCAGGGTGCGGCCGCGCATGTACGCGACCGGGGCGATCTCGATCGAGCCGTCGGCCAGCATGCCCTTGAGCCGCTTCTTGCCGAGGCGGTCGTTGAGAGCGTCGGTCAGCGGGCGGAGGTACGGCGCGAGCTTCTCCTCCATGTCGCCAGGCAGGTAGCCGAGGCTTTCGCCGGCTTCGACCGCGGGGCGCGTGAGCACGATGCGCTCGACGCGACCGGCCTCCATCGCCTCGACCGCCTTGGCGATCGCGAGATAGGTCTTCCCGGTGCCGGCGGGCCCGAGGGCGAGCACGAGATTGTGGGTGTCGATGGCGTGGAGCAGTTGTGTCTGTCCGGCGCTCATCGGCCGGACGCGCCGAATGTAGGACCGATCGCGGACGTCGTCGTCGGTCAGGGGGCCGGCATCGTTCGCGTGCCGCACGGCGACGGCGCGGCCTTCGAAATCCTCGACTTCTCTACGACGGGCGGAACGCTTGGACATGCAGAATCACCTCCGACGCTGATGATGAGACATGAGAGTGGACGGCGCGGCCGTTGCGGCCATGCCGAAACGCCGAACGCCTCCCGCGAGGGAGGCGTTCGGAACGACGAGAATGTCGGGCGTGAGAATGGTCGAGAGTGGCGCTACCGGCGCAGTGCCGGTGAGAGGCGGTCCGAATTCTGTGGGCCGTCGTGGACGCTTCACTCCAACTCCATTCCTGAGGAATGAGTTGCCGAGACTATACAATCGGTGGGTGCGCCATGCCAGAAAAAAACTACCTCTGGCCGAGCGCTCGCGTGATTGTGTCGATGAAGGCGGTGGCTGCCGCGTCGCCGTAGGGTACTGCCGTGCCGACGCCCCACACCGGTTGGGGCCATGCTCCGTCGTCGGCAAAGCGCGCGACGACATGAACGTGCAACTGCGCGACGATGTTGCCGATGGCGGCAATGTTGAGCTTCTTCGGCGTGCACGCCGTTCGCAGCGCTTCGGCGACGCGAGAGGTCTCATCGAGGAGAAGATGCTGGTCGTTCGACGTCAAATCGATGACCTCGCTGACGTTCGCGCGTCGCGGCACCAGAATCAGCCACGGGTACCGCGAGTCGTTCATCAGGCGCACGGCCGAGAGCGCGAGATCGCAGATGGGAAGGGTGTCTCGCTCGAGTTGCGGGTCGAGCGCGAAAGCGTCGGTCATTGAGCGTGGACTTTTCTATCGATGGTTACGGATGGATGTGGCGATCCTGCATCGCGAACGCCGTCGCCGCGAGCAGGAGCCAGCCGAGAATGAAGAGAATGCCGCCGACGGGCGCCGCCTGCGCCCCGATAGCCATGCCAAATCCGACCAGCACGTACAGGCCGCCGCAGAACAGGACGATCCCGGCGGTGAACGCGACGCCTGCGGCGGCGAGCCGGTAGCCGCCCGAGCCGCGCGGAAGGTGCGGGGAGAGCAGGGCGACGGCGATCAGTGCCAGCGAATGGATGAAATGGTACCGCACCGCGGTGTCGAAGATCTCGAATGCCTGTACGCCGAGGGACGGGTCGAGGGCATGGGCGCCGAGCGCGCCCAGGAACACCGCGAGCGCCCCGTTGATGGCACCGATGAAGAGCCACAGACGCATCCCCACCTCCTGTCTGCCGTTGCGTCGGCAGTGTACGTGAACCGGAGCGGAAACATACCTCCATGCCAGCGCTTGCACCCCGCCGAAGGCGGCGATAGCGTGCGGCAAAATCTCGGGGAGGCACACATGGAGCGGCGCCGCTTTGGCAGCACGGATCTCGTCGTCTCGGCGATCGGGCTCGGTTGCATGGGGATGTCGGGCACCTACGGCAAGGGCGACGACCGCGAGTCGATCGCCACCATCCACCGCGCCATGGAGCTCGGGGTCAACTTCATCGACACCTCGGCCAGCTACGGAGAAGGCCATAACCACCGGCTGATCGGCCAGGCGATCAAGGGCCGGCGCGACGAGGTGGTGCTTCACTCGAAGTCCGGCAGCCCCCGCGAGGGCGGCGCGGACGCGGTGCGCGGCGGCGGCGACCCCAAGTATCTGGTCGAGACCTGCGAGGAGAGCCTCCGCAACCTCGGCATCGAGACGCTCGATGTCTTCTGCATGTCGCGGGTCGATCCGAACGTGCCGATCGAGGAAAGCGTCGAAGGCATGGCGAGTCTGGTGAAGGCCGGCAAGGCCCGCTACATCGCCCTCTCGGAGGCATCGGCCGCGACCGTCCAGCGCGCCAATGCCGTCCACCCGATCGTCTCGCTGCAGATGGAGTATTCGCTGTTCTCGCGCGAGGCCGAGGACAAGGGCAACCTCGACGCCTGCCGCGCGCTCGGTGCCGCTTTCATGGCTTATGCGCCGCTCGGCCGCGGCCTGCTCACCGGCCGGTTCCGCAGCGCGGGCGATCTGCCCGAGGGCGACCGCCGCCACAACATGCCGCGTTTCCAGAGCGGCAACATCGAGCGCAACGCGAAGATCCTGGCCGAGGTCGAGGCGATCGCCCGGGAGAAGGGGGCCACGCTGCCGCAGATCGCCATCGCCTGGGTAATGGCGCAGGGCCCGCGCAACGGCGTCGGCATCTTCCCGATCCCGGGGGCCAAGACTCGCACCCACCTCGAGGAGAATCTCAAGGCGGCGGAGATCAAGCTCACCGACGCGGACCTCGCGCGCATCGAGAGTGCCGCGCCTCAGGCCGCTATCGCCGGCACGCGCTACCCGGCCGGGCAGATGAAGCGCGTGAACATCTGATTCTCGTGTCCGAATCCGTATCCAAGACGCGGTGGAGCGTCGTCGCCGCGGCCATCGGCGCTGGCATTGTCGCCGCCATGCACATCGGCACCGTGCCGGCGGCGATCCCGGCGCTGCGCGCCGAGCTCGGCCTCGACCTCATCACCGCCGGATGGGTGGTGTCGATGTTCTCGGCAACGACGGTCGCGAGCGGGATCGTCGTTGGCGTGGTCGCCGACCGTATCGGTTACCGCAGGCTGCTGCTCGGCGGACTCGTGGCGCTCGTAGCCGGTGCGCTGGCGGGAGCGGCCGCGCACTCGGAAGCCGCACTTCTTTTGTTTCGCCTCATCGAAGGGATCGGCTTCATCACCACGCTGGTGAGCGCGCCGTCGATCATCGCCGAGACTGCGGCACCGTCCGACCGGCGATTCGCGCTCGGCATCTGGGGCACGTACATGCCGACGGGCTTGGCGCTTGGCATGGCGATCGCGCCGGCGATGCTGGCCGCGTGGGGATGGCGCGCGGTGTGGATCGGGGCGGCGGTCATTACCGCCCTCTGCCTCGTCGCCGTCGCGGCCATGCTGCCGAAGCGGCCGGCGGCCCACAGCGGCGGGTCGTGGGTCGCCGACATCCGCCTCACTCTGGCCGAGCCCGGCGTGTGGCTGCTGGCGGCCTTCTTCATGTTCTACGCTGCCCAGTGGATGGCGCTGATGGTCTGGCTGCCCACGTTCCTGATCGAGGAGCGTGGGCTCTCCCTCGTCACTGCCGCCTGGATGACCATCGTGGTCGTGGCGGTGAACGCACTGGGCAACCTGTTCGGAGCATCGTTGCTCGCGCGGAACGTTCCGCGCTGGGTGTTGCTCGCTGGGTCGTCGTGCGTCGTGCTCGTCTGCGCCGTCGGTATTTTCCGCTCCGGGCTTCTCTCGGACGAACTGCGTTACGCACTGTGCCTGCTGTACTCCTTGATTACGGGTGTTTGCCCGGCGGCGATTCTGTCGGGAGCCGCGGTGTTCCGTCCGAGTCCGCGCCAGACCGGGGCGACGAATGGCTTCCTTATTCAGGGCTCGAACCTTGGGCAGTTCGTCGGCCCGCCGGCGATGGCGGCCCTGGTATCGCTGGGCGGCGCCTGGAGCGCCGGGCTCGGCGTCTTCCTGGTCGGCGGCAGCGCCGGCATCCTTTTGGCATTCTTGGTGAAATGGGCGGAACGGCGACGCGGCATCACGCCTTCGTGATGCCGCGCGATACGCGAATTTACGGAGTCTTTCGAATTTTGGGCGTTATGGACGCTTTAGGATTAATCAGGCATATTGCGCAACCCGTTTCGAATTTTAGCTTGGGTCAACCAAGCAATAGTGAGGCGAACGTCTAAACCTATGAATCGCATTGGATCTCGTTGGCGTTGGGCAGCGTTGGCGGTGATCGTCGTGGGAGCGGTGATCGCCGGACGCATGTGGTGGCAGAGCGACTCGGGCAGTCGCGAGCAAGTCGACCGCGCGGTCCCGGTAGTGACGGCTGCCGCGCGTGTCGGGCCCGTCGTCGAAACCTACGGTGCGATCGGCAACGCGTCCGCCAATGAAGCAGTGGCGATCACCGCGAAGGTTCCGGGCCTCGTGAAGGCCATCAATTTCAAGGAAGGCGATGCCGTTCAGGCGGGCACGGCTCTGATCGAGCTCGACAGTCGCGAACTGAAGGCGATTCTGATGGCGGCCGAAGCCGATGTCCGCAACGCGCGGCAGAACTACGATCGCACGGTGCGCCTCGCAAAGACCGACAATGCGCCGCAGGCGCGAGTCGATGAACTCCGGGCATCGCTCGAGGCCGCCGAAGCGCGCGCCGAGGCGACTCGCGCGCGACTGGCCGACATGACCATAGTCGCTCCGTTCTCCGGCCGACTCGGTCTTCGCCGCATCAGCGTCGGAACGTTGATACAGGCGGGAACGGTCATCACGACGCTCGACGACATGTCGATCATCAAGATGGACTTCTCGGTTCCGGAGACGCTGCTCGCCGCGGTGAAGCAGGGACAGACGGTGGAGGCGAAGACCGACGCGTTCCCGGACCGCAAGTTCTCCGGTACCGTGCGAACGGTCGATACGCGCATCGATCCGTCGACGCGGGCCTTCCAGGTTCGCGCCGAGATCCCCAATCCCGATGGCACGCTCAAGCCCGGCATGCTGCTGACGCTTGAGCTGACGCTCGCCCGTCGTGAAGCCGCGGTGCTGGTTCCGGAGGAGGCGCTGGTCCCGCAGGGCACAAAGCAGTTCGTCTTCACGGTCGAGAACGGCAAGGCGCGCCGGCGCGAGGTCGAGATCGGCACCCGCATGAAGGGCACGGTCGAAATCCGCTCCGGCATCGATGGCAGCGCAGTGGTTCTGGTCGGCGGTACTCAGCGCGTGCGCGACGGCACGCCGGTGCGCGTGCCCAGCTCGACCGAAAAGGGCGGCCCGACCACGAGCGGCCGCCGCACACCCGACAAAGGTACCTCGCCGGCCACCTGAGCGCGGCACGAGAGGAGTCCGATGGTTCTCTCCGACATCTGCATTCGCCGTCCCGTCCTGGCGACGGTTATCAGCGCGGTGCTGGTTATTTTTGGCCTGTTCGCCTTCCAGCGACTTCCGGTCCGCGAGTATCCGAACATCGATCCGCCGGTGGTCTCGATCTCGACCATCTACAAGGGCGCCTCGGCGCAGGTCATCGAGACCCAGGTCACGCAGATCCTCGAGAACGCGATCGCCGGCATCGAGGGCATCAAGACCATCCAGTCGACCAGCCGGGAGGAAAGCTCGAAGATCAACGTCGAGTTCCAGTTGTCGCGCGACATCGAGTCGGCGGCGGCGGACGTGCGCGACAAGGTCAGCCGCGCGATCAAGAATCTGCCCGACGAGATCGATCCGCCGATCATCCAGAAGGCGGACGCCGACGACGCGCCGATTCTGTCGTTGTCGGTGTCGTCGAACACCATCAACGCGATGGAGATGACCGATTACGCCCATCGCGTCCTGATCGATCGCTTCTCCACGCTGCCCGGCGTCGCCAACATCCGCATCTTCGGCGAGCGGCTCTATTCCATGCGTATCTGGCTCGACAAGACGGCGCTGGCGGCCCGTGGGCTGACGGTGAGCGACGTTGAGCAGGCGCTGCGGCGCGAAAACGTCGAGCTGCCGTCCGGCCGCATCGAATCCCAGGCCCGCGAGTTCACGGTCCGCACCGAATCCGGAATGCGCCAGCCGGCGCAATTCGGCGCTATCGTCGTCGGCGACCGCAAGGCGCCATACCTGGTCCGACTCAGGGACGTTGCGTTCGTCGAGCGCAACTCCGCCGATCTGCGCAGCATGGCGCGCACCAATGGCGTCGCCGGCATCGGCGTCGGCATCATCAAGCAGTCGACCGCCAACACGCTCGAGGTGGCCGACGCGGTGAAGCAGGAGCTCGAGCGGTTGCGCCCGACCCTGCCCGAGGGCATGGACATCGCCGTCAGCTATGATGAATCGCTGTTCATCAGCCGCTCGATCTACGAGGTGTTCCACGCGCTGTTCACGGCGCTGGTCCTCGTCATCGCTGTCACCTTCCTGTTCCTGCGCAACATCCGCGCGACGATCATTCCGACGGTCGCGATCCCGGTGTCGATCATCGCCTCGTTCACGGTGCTGGCGGCCGCCGGATATTCGATCAACGTGCTCACGCTGCTGGCGCTCGTTCTCGCCATCGGCTTGGTCGTCGACGACGCCATCGTCGTCCTCGAGAACGTGCACCGCCGGATCGAGGAGGGTGAGCCCGTGCTGCTCGCCGCCGTGCGCGGTTCGCGCCAGATCGGGTTTGCCGTCATCGCGACGACGCTCGTTCTCGTCGCCGTGTTCGTGCCGATCGCCTTCCTCCAGGGCAACGTCGGCCGGCTGTTCGCCGAATTCGCGATGGCGACCGCCTTCGCTGTCATGTTCTCCGGTCTCGTCGCGCTGACGCTGACACCGATGATGTGCTCGAAGTGGCTCAAGCCGAGCACCGAGGAGACTCGGCTGTTCCGGCTGACGGAGCCGATCTTCGAACGGATCAATAACGGCTACGAGCGCGTGCTGGGCTGGTCGCTCGCCCGGCCCAAGACGATCATCGGCATCGCCGTCGCCGTGTCCGCACTCGCGTACGTGTTGTTCATCAACGTGAACAAGGAGTTCGCGCCGGCACAGGATCGCGGTTCGTTCACCATCTCGCTCAAGGGGCCGGAAGGCGCCAGCGTCGGTTACATGGCCGACGCCGTCAATGAGATCGAGAAAGAACTCATGAAGCTCGTCGACGGCGGGTACGCCGACCGCATTTTCTCCGCGGTTCCGGCGAGCTTCGGCTCGAGCGCCCAGGTCAACGAAGGCCGCATCAGCGTCCGTCTAAAGCGATGGGAGGACCGCGACAAGACGGCGCAGCAGATCATCCGGACATTGACGCCCAAGCTCCGCGACAACCCATGGCTACAGGCCGTGGCGCTCAATCCGCCGGGCCTCGGCCAACGCGGTACCAAGACCCCGGTGCAGTTCGTGATCGCTTCCAGCACCTACGAGGAACTGGTGCAGCTTCGCGATCGCATCCTCCGCGAGGCGGAAAACAATCCGAACCTCATCAACCTGACATCCGACTACGACGAGCGGAAGCCGCAGCTCATGGTCGACATCGACCGCAACCGAGCCGCCGATCTCGGCGTCTCGGTGCGAGACATCGGCGAGACCCTGCAGACGCTGCTCGGCTCCAAGAAGGTGACGACCTACACCGACCGCGGCGAGCAGTACGACGTCATCCTCCAGGCGCGCGACCAGGATCGCGTGACCCCGAGCGATCTCAGCAACGTCTTCGTCCGCTCCGCCAAGAACGAGCTGATTCCGCTCGCCAATCTCGTGACGCTCCGCGATTTCGCGGGCCCCGGCGTGCTCAACCGCGTCGACCGCATGCGCGCGATCACGCTGCAGGCGGCGCTGGCCCCGGGCTACACCCTCGGCGAGGCGCTCGATTATCTCGAGGCGATCGCCAAGCGCGAGCTCCCGACCTACGCCCGCGTCAGCTATCTCGGCGAGTCGCGCGACTACAAGGAATCGAGCCTGTCCCTCTACCTGACCTTCGGCTTCGCGCTGATCGTCGTCTTCCTGGTGCTGGCGGCGCAGTTCGAGAGCTTCGTCAATCCGCTGGTCATTCTCTTGTCGGTGCCGCTTGCAGTCACCGGCGCGCTGGCGTCGCTCTACGTGATGGACATCAGCCTCAACGTGTACAGCCAGATCGGTATGGTGCTGCTGATCGGACTGGTGGCGAAGAACGGGATCCTGATCGTCGAGTTCTCGAACCAGCTCCGGGCCGCCGGGGCGGATGCCCGCGAGGCCGTCTACAAGGCGTCGCTCGCGCGCCTGCGGCCGATTCTGATGACGTCGCTCGCGACCGCGATTGGCGCCGTGCCGCTCGCCTTCGCCCACGGCGCGGGTGCCGAGAGCCGTCGCGCGATCGGCATCGTCGTGGTCGGCGGCGTGACGTTCTCGACCGCGCTCACCCTGGTCGTCGTACCGGTGTTCTACCTGGTGTTTTCGGCGCGCACCAAGCCGACCAGCCACATCGCCGAGGCGATCTCACGCCTCGAGCGCGAGGACATGGCCCGCGGACACGCGACCGCCGCCGAGTAGGCGCCAAGTAAGCGAAGCTCTCAGCGCAATCCCGACACGGTCTTGAACGCCTCGATGATCGCGGGCGGCGTCGAGGCCATGTCGTGCACCAGCTTGGCCACGGCCGCGCCGTCGATCGGGCTCACGTCGAGGTCGAGCTTTTGCGCCTCGGCGACAAATCCCGGGTCCTTCATCGTCGCCATGAACGCGTCCTGCAGCGCCCTGGCGCGGTCGGCCGGAACGTTGGGCGGGGCGATGAATGGCAGCGCCATATAGAAGGGCGCCTCCGAGAACGCGATCAGCGCCAGCGCGTCCGGATCGCCGGCGGCGAGCTCGCGGCCGGTCGGAGCGTCCGGCAGATCGCGGTGCCGCGTGGTGCGGCCGAACTGGATCAGCCCGCGGAACTTGTGCTGCTCCCACAGCGTCTTCTGTCCGGCCTTCAGCGATCCGAGCCCCACCACCTGGCCGTCGATCTCGCCGCGCTGCATGGCGAGGAAGAGGGGAGCGGCGCCGGTATAGCCGCGGATGACGTCGATGTTGAGGTGAAGCGTGTCCTTGGCGATCAGCGCGAAGGTGAGGTTTGTCGAGCCCGGTCCGACCGCGCCGAGGACGATCTTCTTGCCGGGCAGCTTGAGCTCCTCCCACGATTTGATCGGCCGGTCGGCCATGATGAAGATCGGATAGGCATCGTCGGCGTACGACGAGATGCTGCCGAGCCAGACGAACTTGTTCGGGTCGAAGCGGATGTTGGGATCGTTCATGTACGCGAGCTGCGGGATGGCGCGGCCGATGATCGAAATCACCGAGCCGTCCTTCTGCGCGACGTTGTACATGTGGTTGATCGCCGCGATACCACTCGCCGCCGGCATGTTGTTGACGACGAGGTTGGGCTCGCCGGGGATGTGCTTGACGATGTAGCGGCCGACGAGACGGGCTGAGATGTCGTTGATTCCGCCCGGCGCGTAGCCGACGATCATCGACACCGTCTTGCCCTTGTAGAAGTCGGCGATGGCGTCGGCCCGCGCGGGGCCGGCGAACGCAAGTCCAAGCGCGGCAAGGGCCGCGCAAGCAACGCGAAGACGCATAAGTCCTCCTCGGCGGGATGATCCCGCGGCGGTTCTCGTTCAGCCGAGCTCGGGCAAGGTCGCCAGCAGCGCGCCGTAGCCCGTGCGCGGCTCATGGACGCACAGGCGCTTCTGGAACTCCCAGACGCGGGCCGGGACGGGGTGGACGACGGGTACGCCGAGGTCCTGCTCGAGGGTCTCGACGATGTCGAGCGTGCGCCAGCCGGAGCCCAGCATGTAGATTGCGTCGGCGCCCTTGCTCTTGAGGAAGTTCTTCTTGATGTGGGCGTAGACTTCCTGGCCCGACAGCTGCTGGACCTTCTCGAACGGAACGTCGATC
Organism: Alphaproteobacteria bacterium; assembly: GCA_035493495.1. Taxonomy (GTDB): domain Bacteria; phylum Pseudomonadota; class Alphaproteobacteria; order SMXQ01; family SMXQ01; genus DATJIG01. Next base: position 14,094 of record DATJIG010000280.1, on the reverse strand, counting down.
CCGGCCATCGATTTTACCTTGAAGCCGGCATCCTCGAAGTAGTTCGCGAAGACGTCGTTGATCTTGCCGGAGAAGTAGGTCGCACCGACGAAACTCTTGGCGTTGAGCGCCTTGAGCGCGTTGATGTGGTTCTGGCCCGAGGTGAAGAATGGCGTTTTGTATTTCTTCTCCCACTCGGCGACGATCTTCGCCTCGCCCTTGTAGCCGTGGACCATGAACGGCGGCGCGCCGTTGGGGTGGATCATGTCCGGCTTCTGCGGGACCAGCTCCTCGATCTTGGCCTCGTAGGCCTTCTTCTGGGTCTTGAACTCGTCGGCCGTGCCGCGGTGGATGTTCAGAAACAACGGGAGGATGCCGATGCCCTCGGGCAGAAGTCGGATCACTTCTTCGGTCATGCCGGGCCGCAGAGTCGGATTGATCATGCCGACAAGCCCGCGCCAACTGGTGAACGCCACCTGAGCCTCCTGTGTTTGTTCTTGGCGGCGATCTTAAGCCCGCGCCCGCCGGGCGCAAGGCTCAGGCGAACAGAAGCTGGCAGGCGACGATGGCGGCAACCACCCCGGCGAAGGCGCCGATCAGCATCGACGGCAGCGCGTGGCGCATGCGGCGGATGCCGATCGCCCCGCAGTAGATCGCGAGAATGTAAAACACGGTGTCCATCGCGCCCTGCAGGGTCGAGGCGAGCTGTCCCGCGTAGGTGTCGGGTCCGGTCACCGGCGCCTGGAGCAGGGCGGCCAGGACGGCGAAGGCGCCCGAGCCGGACAGCGGGCGCAGCAGTGCCATCGGCAGCACCTCGGGCGGCAATCCGACGGCGTTGGTGACCGGACCGAGCACGGCGACGAGCGCCGCCAGCGCGCCCGAGGCACGGAACATCGCGACCGCGGTCAGGATGGCCACGAGGTACGGAATGATGCGGATCGCCAGCTCGAAACCATCCTTGGCGCCATCGATGAACACCTCGTAGATGCGCACGCCGCGTGCCGCCCCGAACACCAGGAATCCGACAACGATCGCCGGGATCACCCACGGCGAAATGGCGCGCCCGTAGGCGAGGGTGAGCGGAATGAACGCGAGCACGGCGAGGAGCGCCAGGAGACCGATCCATGCCGGATAGGACTCGCTTCCGGCCGTAAGGTCGACCTCGGTGGTCTGGGACGGCTTCGGAGGCTCCGTGGTGGCCGTGGCATCGGCCGGATAGAAGCGCCGCAGGACCATCGCGGCGATCACCGCCGCGATCGTCGCCACCAGCATCGCGACCAGCGTCGTCGGCACGATGGTTGCCGCGCCCCGCGAGCCCGAGGCCGCGCGCAACGCGACCACGCCGGTCGGCAGCAGCGCCAGCGAGGTCGTGTGGAGCGCCAGGAACATCACCATGGCGTCAGTCGCCACGCCCTTGCGCGGATTGAGCCGGTCGAGCTCCTGCATTGCGCGGATGCCGAACGGCGTCGCGGCATTGCCGAGGCCGAGCACGTTGCACGACAGATTGAGCACCATGGCCCCCATGGCCGGGTGGTCACCCGGAACATCGGGGAACAGCCGCACCATCAGCGGCCGAATGGTTTTGGCGATGATCGTCAGCAGCCCGCCGGCCTCGGCGACCTTGGTCACGCCGAGAAACAGCGTCATCACGCCGACGAGGCCGATCGACAGCGTAACAGCGCCGGTCGCTGCCTCGAGCATCTGGTTGGCGAGATCCTGCATCGGCGAGAGGGCATCGGCGGTCGCCGGAACGAAAGCGATCTGACGCCACGCCGCCGCCGCGAAGGCGATGACGACGATGGCGAGGAACAGCGCGTTCACGCAGGAGCCCGGCTTGGAGCCACGCGCGCGCCGTGGTCGAGGAACTCGCCGATCAGCGATGCGAGCTTTTTCTGAAGCTCGTCGTCGGCGAGCCGCGCGCCGTCGTCGCTGAAGGCTGTGGCCGCAGAGCCGACGCCGAGCGAACTCGGATAGACGTGGGCGCCGATGAACGACAGCGGAATGCGTGTGGCGGTGATGCCCTGCAGGCCCGCACCGCGCCCCGACGAGGTGGCGAGCAGCAGGACCGGCTTCCCGATCGTCGGATACGGCTTCTCGCGCGACAGCCAGTCGATCGCGTTCTTGAGCGGGGCCGGCACCGAATTGTTGTATTCGGGCGTGGCGATGACGATCGCGTCGGCGGCCTTGATCCGCGCGGAGAGGGCGCGGGCCCCGTCGGGGAGCCCGGTCGCGGCATCGATGTCGCCGTCGTAGACCGGCATGGCGAAGTCGCGAAAATCCGCGAGTTCAACCTCGACGCCTTTTGACTTCGCGAGCGACGCCGCAATGGCGGCAAGCTTCTTGTTGTAAGACGCGCGGCGCAGCGACGCCGCCATGACGAACAGGCGCATCAGGCTTTCTCGACCGTCACCGTGAGATTGAGGCTCTCGGCGGTGTTGCGCACCGTGGCGACGCAGCGCTCGACGGCCTCATCGGGAATGAACACGGCGAAGCGCGTGAGATAGCGGCCGGGCGCGGGATCGGGTGTCTTCTGCGCCTCGAGGTGGACGATGTTGGCGCCGTACTGCCCGAACGCCTCGGCGAGGCGCGCGACAAGTCCCGGCTGATCGCCGCCAGACACGGTGATGCGATGGGTGACGTGGCCGCTCGGTCCGAACCGCGGCTTGAACACGTAGGGCGCGACGTCGACCTGGCCGCCCGCGACTTCGGGCAGGGAGGCGAGCGCGATCTTGACGTCGGACGGCCGCACGCCGGCGGGCATGTCGGCGATGCTCACGAACTCGGCGCCCTCGCCGAGAACGGCGAACGTCGTGTCGCCCAGGTTGGCGCCGAGATCGAACAGGCGTCCGGCAATGGCCGCGATCAGACCGGTGCGGTCGGCGGTCACCACCGAAATGCGCATGGTATTCGACAACGCTCTTCTCCTCCGGCCTCGGCGTCAGCTTGCCGCCGGGGCCACCGCGGGCCCGCGCACCGCGTCACCAGCCTCGGGGCTCTCCCGGATCGCCCACGCCATGATGCCGGCGCTCAGCGACAGGCCGATGCAACCGATCCATACCCAGTCGTAGGCCTGGAAGAGATCGTAAAGGAAGCCGCCGAGAAATGCACCGACGGCCGCGCCGCCGGCGTGGAACATGCCGAGGATGCCGAGCGCCAGCCCCATGATGCGGAGCCCGATGTGGCTGGCGACGAGCGACGTCGTCACCGGAATGCTCGCGTAATCGAACAGGCCGAACATCATCGCGAACAGGAACACCGGCAGCGCATCGCCAGACGGCAGAAGCATGAGCAGGATGAACGAGAGGCCGCGGGCAATGTAGACGATGCCGAGCAACAGCGGCCGGTTCATCTTGTCGGTGAGATAGCCCGCAAGCGCCATGCCGCCCATGTTGAACGCGGCGAGCACGCCGTAGGCCGTCGCACCGACCACGACCGGGATTCCGCAGGTCACGACGTAGGCGACGAGATGGGTCTCGACCACCCCGGCCGTCGTGAAGCCGCAGATCGTGTAGCTGCACAAGAGGAGGAGGAAGGTCGGGTTGCGGAACAGATAGCCGAGGCGCGTTCCGAGTCCTTCGGGGGTGGCTGGCTCTTGTGCGCGGCGCCGCCGGGCGGCGTCGCCGATCAGCAGCCACACGAATGGGATCAGCACGAGGCACGACAGTCCGAGGAACACGTAGCCGTAGCGCCAGCCGAGCGTCGTCAGAATGAAGGCCAATGCCGGCAGTAGCGCGAGGTGGCCGGCGGTCGATCCCGCTGCGGATAGTCCCATCGCCAGCCCGCGCCGCTCGGTGAAGTGGAAGGCAACGGTGGCCGCGACCATGCTCTTCGCGACGGTGCCGAAGCCGATGCCGGCGAGCAGGCTGAAGGTGAGCAGGAACTGCCACGGTGCCTGGATGAAGGCAGTGGCGGTCAGGCCGAGGAACGTGGCGATGAGCCCGGCGACGAAGATCGTCCGCGGCCCCCATTTGTCGAGCAGGTTGCCCGAGAACGGCGCGGTGATCGCCATCGTCACCAAGCCCCAGGCTGCGACCGACGAGATGAAGCTCCGTGACCAGCCGAGATCGGCCTGCAGAGACGGCATGACGACGCTGAGGCTGGAGCGGGTCGCCGAAACCACGCTGAGGGCGAAAAAGCAGACCGTGACGACGACCCAGCCGCGCGGATTTTCCCGATAAATGCGAATCAGCATGGACGCTTTGCGAAAGACCGCCAATCGTGTGCCAGGATAACGGCGTCGTTCCCGAAGCCGCAAGATATTGCCCGTTTCGTCAGCGTTTCATTTTCGTTTCACGTGGCGCCGGGTGACGAGGCGCATTACAATTGCGCAACAATACAATCAGCAGGTGCGGGCCCGACGGTGTGCGGTCGGCGCGCGGCCGTTCCGGGAGGACGCATGTTCGCGAAGATCAACCACGTTGCCATCGTCAGCGACGACTACGCCCACCTCGGCAAATTCTATGAATCGATGTTCGGCATGCGGACGTCGGCCAAGACCCGCCCGACCCGCGCGGTCACCGTGGGCGATGGCTACGTCGGCCTCAACATCAACCCGCGCCGGGCAGGCCGCCGCGCCGGACTCGACCACTTCGGGATTCAGGTCGAGGACTCCAACGCGGCCTTCGACCGCATCCGCAAGAAATACCCCTCGGTGAAGTGGCTGCAGCGTCCTTCGACGCGCCCGTTCGCCGGCATTACGACACATGATCCCGACGGCGTCATGTTCGACATCTCCCAGAAGGACATGACGAACCGAACCTCGGTATACGTCGAGAACGACGGAAAGGCGAACCCGCGTCACGTCGATCACGTCGCCTTCCGCACCCTGCACCCGGAGGCGAGCGCCGAGTTCTACCGCGATGTCTTCGAACTGGTCCCGGCCAACACCAAGAAAAGCGCCGACGACCGCAACCAGTATCTGACCGACGGGCACATCACCCTCGTGATCATGCCGTGGGACATCACCGACTACGACGGTACCGGCATCATCACCCAGGGCATGGACCACATCGGCTTCAAGGTGGAGAGCCTCGAGGTATTCAAAGCCGACGTAAAGCGCATTTCCGACGACAACCCGCGGCTGTCGCCGGAGCCGGTGGCCACCGGCTCCGAGGGTAATGCCCTCGAGGCGCTGTTCGAGCGGAGCTGCCCGCTGGGCCAGTACCGGATGGCCGATTCGGATGGCGTCCTCATCGACGTCGCGGAAGCATAAGCCAATCAGTTCAGTGGATAGGGAGACGTTTATGAAGCGGCTTATGAATGCGGTGGCTCTGGCGGCGCTGATGGCAGCGACGGCAGTGCCCGCCCACGCCGATGCGATCGCGGACTTCTACAAGGGGAAGCAGATCAACTGGATCCTGAGCGCGGGCGCGGGCGGCGGCTATTCGAGCTACGCGCATGCCTTCCAGGTCTATTTCCAGAAGCACATCCCCGGTAATCCCAACATCATCATCCAGAACATGCCAGGCGCCGGCGGCATCCGGGCGATGATCTATCTCTCGAGCGTGGCGCCGAAGGACGGCACCACCATCGGTCTCGTCCATTCGAGCGTGCCGTTCGCGCCGCTGTTCGGCCTCGAGGGCGCAAGGTTCGACGCGCGCAAGATGAACTGGATCGGCAGCATCAACAAGTCAACCGGCATCTGCGTTGCCTGGCACGAGTCGCCGATCAAGACCGCCAAGGACCTGTGGGAGAAGGAGTTCATCGTCGGCGGCACCGGCGCCGGTTCGCAGATGGAGACTCTGCCGGCGATGATGAACAGCGTCTTCGGCACGAAGATGAAGGTGATCTCCGGCTACAAGGGCGGCAACGACGTCTACCTCGCGATGGAGCGAGGCGAGGTGATGGGCCGCTGCGGCGGCCTGATCTCGTCGATCCAGTCGACCCGCCCGGACTGGTTCCCGCAGAAGAAGGTCGTGGTGCCGATCCAGATCTCGGCCAAGCGCGACCCGATGTTCCCGGATTCCCCGGCGCTCCTCGAGTACGCCAAGAACGACCGGCAGAAGCAGATCCTGCAACTCGTGCTCGCGCCGATGGAGATCGATCGGCCGATCCTGCTGCCGCCCGGCGTGGCCCAGGACCGTGTCGACGCGCTGCGCAAGGCGTTCCACGAGACGATGCAGGATCCGGCGTTCATCGCCGAGGCGCAGAAGGAGCACATCGAGATCGACGAGATCTCCGGACCGGATGTGCAGAAGATCATCGAGGAAGCCTACTCGTTGCCGCCCGAGGTGGTGAAAGCCGCCAAGGAAGCGATGAACGTCGGCGGCGCGGCGGACTGAGGGAAGGGAACGCGAATGTTTTCGAAGATCAACCACGTTGCGTCGTGCAGCGAGCGCTATGCGCTGCTCGGCAAGTTCTACGAGACGGTGTTCGGCCTGAAGTCGTCGCCGAAGCTGAGGCCGGGCCGCGCCGTCACCGTCGGTGACGGCTACGTCGGCTTCAACATCAACCCGCGTCGGACCGGGCGCGGGGCGGGGCTCGACCACTTCGGCATCCAGGTGCAGAACATGGACATCGTGTTCGACCGCATGCGCTCGAAGTACCCGACGGCGCACTGGATCCAGCGTCCGGCGACGCGCCCGTTCGCGGCGATCACCGCCAACGATCCCGACGGCAACGTGTTCGATCTGTCGCAGAAGGACTCGAGCAACCGCGCCCACGTCTACACCGAGAACGACGGGCAGGTGACGCCGCGCCACATCAGCCACGTAGCGATCCGCACCATGCGGCCCGACGAGATGGCGAAGTTCTACGTCGAGGTGTTCGAGTTGACTCCGCAGAACAAGGCGGCGGGCGATCCCAACCACTACCTCTCGGACGGGCACGTCACGCTGATGCTGATGCCGTACGATATCCGCAACTACGTCGAGCAGCAGATCCTGCTTCCGGGCATCGACCACGTCGGCTTCACCGTTGAGAGCATCGACAAGCTGAAGGACGACCTGGACGAGGCGGTGGGCATCAACCCGCAGCTCAATCCGATCCCGTTCGGCGGCGGCAAGGAGGGCAAGAACCGGCTCGAGCTCCTCAAGAAGCAGTGCCCGATCGCCGAGCACTTCATGTCGGACCCTGACTACAACTTCCTCGCGGTGCGCGAGAGGCAGTAAAAACCAGCCGGATCGCCGCCGGGAAAGACAACAAAAACGATAACGGCGCCTAACAGGGAGCAGAAAATGCGGGCTTTGACTTTAGCCGCGATGGCGGCGACGGCGATCACGACTGCGGCGGCGGCGGATCCCGTCGCTGATTTCTACAAGGGCAAGACCATCAACATCATCGTCTCGACGGGCGAGGGCGGCACCTACGACACGGTGGCGCGCAGCATCTCGCGCTACATGAGCAAGCACATCCCGGGCGAGCCGACGATGATCCTCAAGTACATGCCCGGCGCCGGCCACATCAAGGCGACCGAGTACATGTACAGCGTCGCGACCAAGGACGGCACGAACATCGCGACGATCGGCAACTCGATCCCGCAGACGCAGGTCTTCGAGAAGGCGTCGCTCGAAAGCAAGGGCGTCCACTTTGACGTTCGCAAGTTCAATTGGCTGGGCTCCACCGGAATCAGCAACCTGATGACCGCGGCGTGGGCCGCATCGGGCGTGAAGACGATCGACGACGCCTATAAACAGGAGGTGACGGCAGGCAGCACCGGCGCCGGTTCCGGCACGATGCTCTATCCCACCATCACCAACAATGTCGTCGGCACCAGGTTCAAGATCATTGCCGGCTACCGCAAGGCGACCGAGATCGATCTCGCCATGGAGCGCGGCGAGGTGGTGGTCCGTGCGGGCTTCAGCCTCGGCAGCCTGTCGACTGAGCATCCCGACTGGATCTCGGAGAAAAAGGTCAACTTCCTGTTCCAGGTCGGCGGCGAGCGCGAGCCGTCGCTGCCCGACGTGCCACTGATGAGCGACCTCGGCAAGACCGACGAGCAGAAGCTCGTCATGCGCGTGCTGTCGTCGCCGGTGTCGCTGGGCCGGCCGTATCTTACGACGCCGGAGCTTCCGGCCGATCGCCTCGCCGCACTGCGCACGGCGTTCTCGGCGACGATGAAGGATCCCGAGTTCCTCGCCGAGGCAAAGAAGCTCAAGTTCGACCTGCGTCCGATCGACGGCGATCAGGTGACGCGGATCATCAAGGAGACGGTCGACCTTCCGCCCGACGTTGTCGACAAGGCCAAGGCCGCCATCGGCAACGCCGGCGGCACGGAATAGCGCGCGTATCAACAGGAGAGCACAGCGATGTTCGCGAAGATCAACCACATGGCGATGATCAGCCCGCAGTACCCGATGCTCGGGAAGTTCTACGAGGCGGTGTTCGGCCTCAGGACGTCGGGCAAGACCTCGCCCTATGGCTCGGTCGTGTACGGGGACGGCTACGTCGGCCTCAACATCATCCCGAAGCGGGACGGCTACGTCGGCGGCCTCGATCACTTTGGCATGGAGGTCGACGACTGCGAGAAGGTGCTCGAGCGGATGAAGGCGAAGCACCCGAAGGCGAACATCGTGAAGCGTCCGTCGACCCGTCCGTTCGCGGCCTTCTCGGGGCACGATCCCGACGGCAACGTCTTCGACCTCGCTCAGAAAAAGGGCGACACGCGCAGCGACATCTACGCCGATCAGGCGACCAGCTCGTCGTCGGCGCCGCGCTACCTCAACAAGTTCGCGATCCGCACGCCGAACGCCGAGCAGTGCGCTGACTTCTACATGGACGTGTTCGAGCTGGAGCCCGACAACAAGCGGAAGAACGTGCCGGGATTCCACCTCACCGATGGCCACGTCACGCTGTCGATCCTGCCGTGGTCGATCCCGATCTTCGAAGGCATGTCGATCAAGCGGCCGGGCCCGGACCACATCGGCTTCCATGTCGAGGACCTTGAGGCTCTCAAGGCCGACGTCCAGAAGGTCGCCGGCCTGAACCCGTACCTCGCACCGGTGCCGCTCGGCGGCAGCCGTGAGTCGGATGTGCGGAAGGGCCTGTTCCAGAAGAGCGCGACCGGCAAGTTCCAGATGACGGACCCGGACGGCACCTGGATCGACGTCACCGACGAATAGCCGCGGAGGCGGACGATGAAGGTCGCGGTCCTCGACGACTTCACCGACGTCGCGCGGTCGTTCGCCGACTGGTCGCCGGTCGAGAAGCGGGCCGAGCTGACGATCTTCCGCGATCATCTCACCGACAACGATGCGCTGGCGGTGCGGCTCGCGCCGTTCGACGTGGTGGCGGTGATGCGCGAGCGCACGCCGCTGCCGCGTGAGCTGCTCGACCGGCTGCCCAACCTCAAGTGCATCGTCACCTCGGGGATGCGCAACGCCTCGATCGACGAGAAGGCGGCGACCGATCGCGGCATCGTGGTGTGCGGGACCGAGTCGGTCGGCTTCACCACGGCGGAGCACGCCTGGGCGATGCTGATGGCCGCCGCCCGCAACATCCCCCAGGAGGAGGCGGCGTTCCGCCGCGGCACCTGGCAGCTCGGCGTCGGCACGACGCTGCGCGGCCGCCGCCTCGGGATTCTCGGCCTCGGCAAGATCGGCACCCAGGTCGCGGCGTTCGGCAAGGCGTTCGGCATGGACGTCGTGGCCTGGAGCCAGAACCTGACCGACGAGCGGGCGTCGAAGGATGGTGCGCGCCGCCTCGAAAAGGACGAGCTCCTGAGCACGTCCGACTTCATCACCATTCATCTCGTGCTCAGCCCGCGGACGCGGCACCTGATCGGCGCTCGCGAGTTCGGGTTGATGAAGTCCTCGGCGATTCTGGTGAACACGTCGCGCGGGCCGATCATTGACGAGGCCGCGCTGATCGAGGCGCTTAAGTCGAAGCGCATCCGCCGCGCCGCGCTCGACGTCTACGATGTCGAGCCGCTGCCCAAGGACCATCCGCTGCTCAAGCTCGACAACGCGGTGCTGACGCCGCACCTGGGCTACGTCAACGACCACAACTACAGCATCTTCTACCCCAAGCAGATCGAGGACATAATGGCCTTCCTCGACGGCAGGCCGATCCGCGTGATCAACGAGGACGTACTCGCCCGGGCCAGGCGAGCCTGAGCCATGTCCGAGGTCGCTGAGGTGCTGGCAGCGAACGCGGCGTTTTACGCCGCCTTCGGCCAGGGCGACCGGGCAGCCATGCACGAGCTGTGGGCCAGGCGCGGGACGGTGTCGTGCATCCATCCGGGATGGCCGCCGGTCCACGGCCGCGACAAGGTGATGAGCACCTGGGAAGGCATCCTCGACGATCCGCCGCGCCCCGCGGTGCGGCCGGTGCGCGAGGTCGCCAATGTGGTCGGGGACACCGGCGTCGTCGTCTGTTACGAGGCCATCGGAAAGGTCATCCTCGCGGCCACCAATATTTTCGTGCGGGAGGACGGCGCGTGGCGGATGATCCACCATCAGGCGGGTATCACCGAGCGTGCGCCGAAGGATGTCGTCGAGTCGGACAAGGCGCCACCGCGCGTACATTGAGGAGCGACCGCGCGCTGAACGGCAAACGGCGCCGGAATATCGGGGAGGCATGTGATGAGAGTCCGTTCGCTGACGGCGGCCTGCGCGCTCGTCGTCTTCGCTCATGCGGCCGCAGCCGAGACACCGGCCGAATTCTTCCGCGGCAAGACCATCAATCTCGGCGTCGGCAGCGGGCCGGGCGGCGGCTATGACGCCTATAGCCGCGTGCTGGCGCGCCACTACACGCGCTTCATTCCCGGCAATCCCGCCGTCGTCATCCAGTATGTGCCCGGCGCCGGCGGCATGGTGGTGGCCAACAACACGTATACGAGCTCGCCCAAGAACGGCACGGCCATCGCGATGATCCCGGCGAGTGTGCTGCTCGACGGCGTGCTCGGCAGCGACCAGGCGAAGTTCGACGCTTCGCGCTTCACTTTCATCGGCAACATGAATGAGGAGGCGGACACCTGCTCGTTCTGGCATACCTCGGGGATCACCAGGACCGAGGACCTGTTCGCCAAGGAGGCGATCATCGGCACGGCAGGGCCGGCATCGAACTCGCACACGTTTCCGCTGGTGATGAACCGCGTGCTGGGGACCAAGTTCAAGCTGATCCCCGGGTACGGCGGCGGGTCGTCTCTCCGCATCAACGCGATGGAGAAGGGCGAGTTGCAGGGGGCCTGCGGCATCTTCGTCTCGACCGTGCTGTCGCAGTTCGGCCAGCAGATTCAGGACGGGCGCCTCAAGGTGCTGCTGCAGATGGCGCTCGCGCGTCATCCGGCGTTTCCCGCCGCGCCGAACGCCGTCGAGTTTGCCAAGACCGAGGAGGATCGTCAGATCCTGACGCTGTTCTTCGCCCAGCTCGCGTTGGGCCGCGCCATCTTCGCACCGCCGGAAACGCCGGCGGACCGCGCCAAGGCGCTGAGCGACGCCTTTGCCGCGACCATGAAGGATCCGCAGTTCCAGGCCGATGCCGAGAGGCTTCAGACCGAAACCCGCTGGTTCGGGCCCGAGCGCATGGCCGAGGTGGTCAAGGCGATGACCGTCACGCCCGAATCGGTGAAGGCGAGAGCCCGCGAGCTGCTCGCCGCCAACTGACCATTCGATCCCGATCATTTCCCATCCCAACGAGGAGAGTCCCGCGTGCCTGTTGCCATTGCCACGTCCGACGTCGATTCGACCTTCCACCGCCAGGCCGTCGCCCTGGGCGAGATGTGGCGAGACGAGGGGCTCGTCGATTCCGTCAATCCGCTGTTCACCTCGGGCAGCGTCGAGAACGCCCAGCTCGTCGCCGCACACAAGGCGGACTACGCGTTCATGGCCGCGAACTGGCTGCCGCTCGCAGCGACCGGAGCGAAGCCGTTCAGCGCGTCTTTGCCGGTGCGCCTGCTGACACCGATCAACACCGGGCCGCTGTTCTTCGTGGCATCTGCCGAGTCCAAGCTCGCGAGCTTCCGCGATCTCAAGGGCATGCGCGTCGGGCTCGGGCACGAGAATTCTGGAATGGTCCAGCACATCCACACGATCTTCCGCGCGTTGGGGCTGCCGCTCGACTGGTTCCAGCCGGTGTACGTGCATACGCGCCCGGGCCATCAGATGCTGCTCGAGGGCAAGATCGATGCGCAGTGGGAGCCGCCGATCCCCAACGTGCAGTTCGCCGAGCTCAACGCCCAGATGCCGCTCAAAGTCCTGTCGTTTTCGCCCGAGGAGCGACGGATCATCATCGACAAGGTGCCCTATTACGCCGAGGCGACGATCCCGAAGGGCGCCGTCCGCGGCCATGATCGCGATTCGACCGAGGTGGCGGTGATCAATGTCCTGGCGGTCCATGCCGATGCCGCCGACGAGACGGTCTACCGCCGCACGCGCGCCATCATCGGGCACGCCGACGCCCTCGCGCGGCGCAATGCCCTCTACCGCGGCCTCGACCGATTGCTCGAGGAATCCGAGCGGCGCATTATCGCCGTCCTTGCCAAGGCTGGCGCGGCGCAGCATCCCGGGGCGGCGCGTGCCTTTGCCGAAATGAGCACCCGGAGCTAACCCCGCCCGGAGTCTGCAAGTGTCCGGCCTGCGTTGACCCCGGCGAGGTCTTCTGCTTATGGTTATTTGATAATTGTTTGGATTCCTTTGGCCTGGGTCCGGATTTGAGCTCCGTCGCTCTCGCTACGTCCGACGTCGAATCGCCGTTCCACGTCCAAGGCGTGGTCCTTGGCGCGATGTGGAAGGATCAGCGCATCGTCGACGATGTCATGCCGCTGTTCACGACCGGCGGGTTCGAGAACGCGCGACTGGTGGCGAACCACAGCGCCGACTGCGGCATCCTGTCATCCAACTGGCTCGCCCGCGCGGCGCTCGGCGGGCCGCCGTTCGACGCGCCGCTGCCGTTGCGGCTGATGACTCCGATCAGCACCGGGCCGCTGTTCTTCGTCGCGCCCCGTGATTCGAAGCTCAATGCGGTCGCGGACCTCGTCGGCAAGCGCATCGGCGTCGGCCATCGCAGCTCGGGAATGGTCGCGCACGTGCGCGCCATCCTGGAGGCGCTCGGCATCGCGTTCGACTCGATCGAACCCTGTTATCTGCACTCGAACGAGGGGAACCGGCTGCTGCTCGAGGGCGAGATCCACGCCCAGTTCGAGCCGCCGTATCCGAACCCTCACTTCGACGAGTTGTCGCGCCAGGTCGACCTCAAGGTCCTGTCGTTCACCGCGGAGGAGCGGCGCCGCGTGCTCGACAGGATACCGTACTACAGCGAGTGCGTGGTTCCGGCGGGAGCATTCCCCGGTCACGATCGCGACTCGGTGGAGCTCGCGGTCACCAATGTGCTCGCCGTCCACGCCAACGAGTCCGACGACCTCGTCTTCCGCCTGACCTCGGCGGTGATCGCACACCGTGACGAGCTGATGCGCCGCCACGCGCTGTTCCGCGGTCTCGACCGCCTGCTGGTCGCGGCCCACGACAAGGTGATCCCGGCGCTCGAGAAGGCCGGCGCTCCGCTTCATCGCGGAGCGCAGCGCGCCTTCCGCGAGGCGGGCGTGCTGCAGTAGGCCGCGGTGGACGACATCCGCCTCACCGGAACGCTGGTCAGCGGACAGGGGGTCGCGCGCGGCTTCACGCGCGAATCCTGGGCGCGCTCCGCGTTCGTGGCGGGCGTGGGCATCGACCCGTTTCCCGGCACGCTCAATCTCCTCATCTCCGAGTCGCCGGCCCGCGCGGCCTGGGTCGCGGCGCGGGTGCAACGCGGCATCCTGATGCCCGCGCCCCAAGCATCGTTCTGCGACGGCCGGCTGTTCCGCGCCACCGTGGGCTCGGCGAACGGGCCGTCGATCGACGGCGCCGTCGTCGTGCCGATGGTGCCGAAGTATCCCGAGGAGCAGCTCGAGATCATCGCCGCCGTCGGCTTGCGCGATGCACTCGGGGTTCGCGATGGGGACGAACTGATCGTTCATGTGAATCTCTCCGCCTGACTCACCGAAGCCCGCTCCGGGTTGTGAGGCCGGAGCGGGCTGGTGAGGGGCCGAGTGCGTCCACTCTGCCAGGCGGACGCACTCCGTCGTCGGCGGCCTCGGCAGAAGCCGCCTTTGTCGTCCCCGGTGAGGGTCAGTAAGGTGCCACGCTGCGTTGAAAGCGTAGCCGAGCCTACCGATGCTGCCTCGGTCGCGCGTCGCGACGC
>DATJIG010000279.1:0-5584 GCA_035493495.1 Alphaproteobacteria bacterium | reverse complement strand
AGCTTCAACCGCCACATTCCCGGACATCCGAACATCGTCGTTCGCAACATGCCCGGCGCCAGCGGCATTCGCGCGACCAACTACCTCTTCAACAGCGCGGCGAAGGACGGGTCCGAGATCGGTATGGTGTACAATACCAACGTTCTCGAGGCGCTGCTGGGCAACGCGGCGGCCCACTACGACCCGCTGAAGATGGGCTGGATCGGCTCGATGGGCAAGCTGCAGAACATGTGCGTCACCTGGCAGACCAGCCCGGTGAAGACCCTCGACGACCTCATCAAGCGCCCGGGACTCGTGGTGGCGGCGACCGGCGCGACCGGCAATTCGGCGACCATGCCTCGCATCCTCAACGACCTGCTCGGCACGAAGATGAAGGTCATCACCGGCTACTCGACCTCGGGCCAGCGGCTCGCGCTCGAGCGCGGCGAAGTCGAGGGCATCTGCGGCCTCGGCTATTCGACCTTGAAAGCGTCGAATCCCCAGTGGTTCTCCGAGCACAAGATCAACATTCTCGTCCAGGTCGGCCTTCATCCCGACCCGCAGATGAAGGACGTGCCGATGGCACTCGATCAGGTCAGCGATCCCGGCAAGAAGCAGACGCTCGAGCTTCTGCTCATCCGCCAGGAGTGGGGCCGGCCGATCCTGACTCCCCCCGGCGTGCCGGCGGACCGTCTGAAGGCGTTGCAGGCGGCGTTCGCCGCGACCATGAAGGATCCGGCATTCCTCAAGGACGCCGAGAAGGCGAAGCTCGAGCTCGATCCGCTGTCGGCGGCAGACATCGAGGGGCTCCTGCACCGCGCCTACAGCTATCCCAAAGACATCGTCCAGGCCGCCGCCAAGCTGGTCGGCGCGCCGAAGCAGGACGAGTTGGTCGCCTGCGGTAAGTACACCAAGGACGCGGCGTGGTGCGCCAAGGAGAAAAAGCCGGCCAAGGACGGCAAGGCCAATGACGGCAAGAAATCGTAAGGCTCAGTGACTCCTCGGCCCCGGGACACCGGGGCCGCTTTTTTTGTGTTGGCCGGTCAGTTGCGCGCCAGCGGACCGCGCAGGAGGCGACCGGGATAGACGCCGGTGTGCTCGCCGTCGCGAACCAGTACCTGCCCGTTCACCACCGTCGCCTTGATCCCGATCGCCTTCTGCCTGATGCGCGGCGCGCCGGTCGGCAGATCGTGCACCAGCTCCGGCATTTCCGGCGCGATGGTCGATGGATCGAAGACGACGACGTCGGCGTAATAGCCCTCGCGCAGCAGCCCGCGCCGATCCAGGCCCCAGAATGAGGCGATGTCGTAGGTAATCTTCCGCACCGCAGCTTCCAGGCTCAAGACATGCCGATCGCGTACCCAGTAGCCGAGGAGCTGGCAGTGCATGGGGCTGAGCGTCGTCGCGACATGCGCGCCAGCGTCGGAAAACGTCACCGCCGCGTGGGGATGCGACACCAGCGCCCGCAGGAACTCGTCGTTGTCGCTGTTGCTCGGGTTGATGAAGAATAACTTGAGGTGCTTCTCGAGCGCGAGATCGATCACCGTCTCGATCGGGTCCTGTCCGCGCTCGCGGGCGATGTCTCCCACGGAGGGATACGGCGGCAGAGTGCGGTCATACGGATAGATCCAGTCCCAGTTCGCCGGCCGCTGCAGCGCGTTCGGCTCCGCGGGATCGGCGTGGAACTCGAACTGGCGCACCACGTCGACGAGCTTCGCACGCATCTCCGGATTTCGCAGGCCCGCCTCCTGTTCCCCGAGCGGCAGCTTGCGGAATTCGCGCCACACCGGCGCTCGGTCATATGGCATCAACGTCTCGAAGGAGCGCAGCGAGAAATTGGCGAATGTCGTGCCCTGAATCAGCACTCGGCCGCCGGCGGCGACGAGTTCGTCGACCAGCGCGAACTGCTCGCGCCAGATGTCGGGCACCTCTCGGCGATACCAAAAGCTACCGAACGTTACCGGCACTCGCGTGCCGAGCGCCAAGGCGCGTATCTCGTCGAATTCAGCGCGCCGCGCGACCGGATCGGGAATCGCGTTCTCGCGGGCGATCTCCATGATTCCGGCACCGAGATCGCGCATGACCCCCGCGAGCGCCTCGACCTCCGACCAGGCCGCCATACGACTCGCGACCGGGCGTCCGTCCGGCGTGCGATGCGCGCGGGTTCGCGACGTGCTGAAGCCGATCGCTCCGGCGCGGAGCCCGTCCTCGAGTCCACGCTTCATCACCGCGACCTCGTCGGCGGTCGCCGGATTCTCCATCGCGCGCTCGCCCATCACGTAAGTACGCAGCGCCGAATGGCCGACGTAACCCGCGTAGTTGATGCCCTTGGGCAAAGCGTCGATTGCGTCGAGATACTCGCGGTAGGTCTCCCAGCTCCACGGGATGCCGGCTTCCATCGCTGGACGGGGGATGTCCTCCGCGCGCTCGAGGTTGTGCAGCACCAGCGCCTTGTCCTTCTCGGCGCAGGGTGCGAGCGAGAACCCGCAGTTGCCCATCACCACGGAGGTGACCCCGTGCCAGCACGAGTTTGTGCCGAGCCGATCCCAGAAGATCTGGGCGTCCATGTGGGTATGGCCATCGACAAAGCCCGGCGCGACGACGTGGCCTTCCGCGTCGATCGTCTCCGCCGCGCTTTGGCCGGAGAGGTCGCCGATCGCGACGATGGCGCCGTTTCGAATGCCGAGGTCGGCGCGGTAGCCCGGCAATCCGGAGCCGTCGACAACCGTCCCGCCGCGCACGATCAGATCGTAAGCCACATCATGCCTCCTGTTGCGGGCGGAAAGCGGCCGACGACCGACGTATCCGGAGTCGAGGACGGATTCCGGGCGCCCGTTCGACGTGCCTCCCGCTGATTTTTTCTGGTTGTGAAAACGATAGACCGCCCGACCCCCGCATGACAATGCGAATGGCCGTGTCACCGGCCCAGGGAGACGATCGCCGACATCGAAACCAAAACTCTAGGCCAAGAAGGGCCGAGGTTCAGGCCGCGAAGAAGCCGTTCTTCAGCGCCCACAGCCAGGCATAGGCGATCTTTTCGTTGTGCAGGCCGGCATAGCCGAAGTGGCCGTACTTCGGGATCAGGACGACGCGCGTCCGTGGCGTGCGCAGCGCGAAACGCTTGCCGATCGCGACCTCGAACTTCTCGTTTTCGGTCTTGCCGTAGAACCAGTGGTTGCGGTCGTTCTCGCCGACCAGCAGCAACACCGGCGTCCGCGCCAGCCACGTAGGATCGGGATCGTGGAGATAATCGAGGAACTCGCTCTCCGGCAAGCCGGTGAGCCTGGCGTACTCCTTGAGGATCTCGATGTTGCCGTCGTGCTGGTTGTCGCACAGGCTGGTCTTCATCTGCGACTTCGTGCGGTTGCCCCACACCATGTATTCCTCGGCGGCGCCCCACGGCGTCAGTTCGCGCGCGTCCTCGTAGCCCGAGGCACGGAACGAATCGGGCGAGCGCCACTGCATCGAATCGATCGGGCGCACGCGCGGCGGCTTCTCGCCGAGCCACTCAGTCCATTCCTTGGCCCAGCCGTCCGGCCCACCGCTGGCCCAGCCGACGATGCCGCCGACCTCCGCCTTCCTGAGGAATTTCTGCAGGGCCATCGCCATCGGGCCGCCGGTCGAATGACCGAACGAGAACACCTTGTAGCCCGGCAGGCACTTGTCGGTGAGCCGCGCCATGCCTTCGACGATGACGTTGAAGGTGCAGACCAGATTGCGCTTCTTGATCTCGGCCAGCCGCAGCTTGCGGTCGAACAGATAGATCGGCCAGCGCTCGTCCACCGGCGTGGTCCATTCCCCACCCGGCGGATAGTGGCCGGGAAAGGTGACGGCCAGCGCTGGAAAGCCTTGGGCGGCCAGCGCCGGCGCCAGGCCCGGGCGGCCGTCGGGCGTCTCGTGCACTTCCTTCTCGCTGCCGGCGCCGCCATGGGTGAGGAAGAACGCGATTCCCGGCATGGTCTCGCGCGCCGGCATGTAGAGCGTGCCGTGAATGTCCCAGGCGTAGCCGTTGCGCGTGTAGCGCACCGTCACGTCCCTGGTCGTATAAGGCACCTCGGCATAGGGCGCGCCGATGCCGAGCCAGCCGTCCCACGACAACTTCACGAGAAGTCCGGGATCGGTCAGCCCACGCAGGAGATTCTGCTCCTCGCTGTTGGCGGCCCGCCCCCTCACCTTTTTCGCTACGCTATTGGTCCCCGCGCTCTTGCGCTTACGCACCGACGCCATCAGCCCCCCGAGATCTGCTTGGCGGCGGTGACGATGTCGTCCGGCGTCGCGTAGATCGCCTCGACGGTCTTCAGCGCCTCGTCGGCGTTCTTCGGCGATACCGGTAGGCGCTGCTTGGCGGCATCGGCGGCGAACTGCGGATCGGCGACCGACTTGTCGAACGCGGCGCGCAGCAACGCGAGGCGATCGGCCGGCACCTGCATGGACGCGATGTACGGCCGGCCGACATCGCCCGATGAGACGAGCAGGCGGATGATCGCCTTGTCATGGTCGCTTTTGGCGAGGTCCATCAGGTAAGGGATGTCCTTCGGCATGTCCGGCGGCACGGTGGACGCGGAGCGGAACACCGAGGCGACGAGCTTATCCTTCACCCAGTTGTCCGGCAGGCTGCTCCAGGCGCCGCAGCCGCCGTCGAGCTCGCCGCGCTCGACGGCCAACTTCTCCTCGGCGCTGCCCGGATAGCCCGAGACCTGATGGATGTCGACGCCGAAGATGTACTTGAGAATGCGGGTTTGAATATCCTCATTGGCGCCGACCACCGTCAGGCCGAAGTGGATATTCTTCTTCTGCTTCAAATCGTCGATCGTTTTCACGCCGAGCGTGTGCCAGACGAAGCACACCGACTGGTCCTGGCTGATGCTGCCGATCCAGGCGAACTTGCTGAAATCGAGCGGCGTCTTTTCGGGACGGATCTTCGATTCGGCGATCAGGCCGAAGTTGAAGGTGCTAATGACAGTACCGTCCTTCGGCGCCACGGCTTCGAGGTGCTTGACCGAAGTGAAGCTGCCAGCGCCCGGCATGTTCTGGACGATGACATCGGGCCTGCCGGGAATGTACTTGCCGATGTAACGGGCAAGCAGTCGCGCATTGAGATCGAAGCCACCGCCGGGCGTGAACCCGACGACGATGGTCAGCGTCTTTCCCTTGTAGAAATCGTCCGCCGCCGCCGGTCCGCCGGCGATCGACACGACGCCGACCGCAGCGGCGAAAGCCCACTCCAAGCCACGCGATAAGGCGCGATGCATCGAAGCCCCCTTATTGGTCAAGCCGGTGCACTTGAGGCACGGCCCCACGTTTTTAGCATGAACGGCCGCGCGCAGCGCAGCCAAGCGATACGCCGATAAACCCTAGGTATTCGACCTCAAAAAGCGCCGTGTGGGGCCTCAGGCCTGCGACTTAGCGGTCGTACTTCAACGATGCCAGCGCCGCGAGGGCACGCCGCCGGGCGAAGCCGTGATCGACCACGGGCCTGGGATAGGTCTCGTCGAGGCGGATGCCCGCGTCGGCCAGTTCCAGCGGCTTTGCCGCCCACGGCTTATGAATCAGTGGCGTCGGGAGCTTGGCGAGTTCCGGCACCCAGCGCCGCACATAATCGCCC
>DATJIG010000278.1:0-9351 GCA_035493495.1 Alphaproteobacteria bacterium | reverse complement strand
GTCGTCGATGCGCTCGGCGCCGGTCGCCAGCATGACGAGGCGGTCGAAACCGAGCGCGACCCCGGCAGCGGGCGGCATATGGGCCAGTGCAGCGAGAAAATCTTCGTCGATGGGATAGCGCTCGCCGTAGAGCCGCTGCTTTTTCGCCTGATCAGCCTCGAAGCGCGCGCGCTGCTCGCGGGCGTCCGTCAGTTCGGTGAAGCCGTTGGCGAGCTCGAGGCCGGCGACATAGACCTCGAAGCGCTCGGCGAAGCGGCGGTCGGCGTCTGAAATCCTGGCGAGCGCCGCCATCGCCGCCGGCCAGTCGTGGAGCACGGTCGGCACCGGCGTTCCGAGCTTCGGCTCGATCGCGGCGAGGAAGACATGGAAGAAAAGATCGTCCCACTCGCCGGTCTCGGGCAGCCGATGGCCCGCGGCGGCCGCGGCCGTGCGGAACCGCGCCGGGTCGGGATTCAGCGGATCGGGTGCCAGGCACGCCGCGAGATCGATACCGGCGTGACGCGCGAATGCATCGGCGACCGACAGATACTCCCAGTCCCGCGTCGGATCGCAGGCGCGGCCCTGCCACATCATCGGTGCCGCGCGCACTGCTGATGGCACCGCGTTCCATGCGGCGACGACGAACCGACGGCAGTCCTCGGCGACCTCACGCCATGAGGCATGCGCGCGATACCACTCGAGCATCGTGAACTCGGGATGATGCGTCGCCGAGCGCTCGCCGTTGCGATAGGTGCGCGCGAACTGGAAGATGCGCGGCTCGCCGGCGGCCAGCAGCTTCTTCATCGCGAATTCGGGCGAGGTGTGGAGATAGAGAGTGGCGCCACCCTGCCCGAACGGCTCGTCGAGCCGGGTCGCGAAGGCGCGCAGATGCACTTCCATACCGGGCGACACCTGCAGCGCCGGCGTCTCGACCTCGGAGAAACCCTCACCTGTGAACCACGCGCGGATCGCCACCGTCATCCGGGAGCGTGCCTCGAGCTTCGCTCGCCGCCGGGCGAAGACCTCGGCGTCCCACCAGGGCGCGTGTGCCGTGTTCGGCGATGAACGGTGTTCGGCCATGGCTGTCAGAATGGCTGTCTCTGATGAGGGACCTCGCGCGACCGGGCCGGGCGCGCTAAAAGGCGTGAGCCGCCGCGAGGATACGGGCCGCGACGTGGCCCGGCAACGCCGGCGCAGCAAATGCCCTAGGGACCTCGTCATGACCCCACCTGATGGCCGCATCGACATCTCCGAGCCCGAGGCAGGTTCCGGCGCTCGCGAAGCGACCCTGCGCTCAGCCGCGGATCTGCGCGCGCATGGGCTGATCGACGCGGGCGACGCCGCGGCCATAGCTCGGGTCGCCGAGCGCTACGCCATCGCTGTTCCGCCGACGCTCGCCCGTGCGCTCGACGGCACGGGTCCCGACGATCCGCTGTGGCGGCAGTTCGTCCCGACCGAAGCCGAGTTCGTTACGACGCCCGAGGAACTAGCCGATCCGATCGGCGACTCGGCGCACGCGGCGGTCAAGGGCATCGTCCACCGCTACCGCGACCGCGTGCTGCTCAAGCCGCAGCACGCCTGCCCCGTCTACTGCCGCTTCTGCTTTCGGCGCGAGGCCGTGGGCCCCGGCAAGGAAGCCCTGTCGATGGCCGAGCTCGACGCCGCCATCGCCTACATCGCGCGGCACTCCGAAATCTGGGAGACGATCCTCTCCGGCGGAGAGCCGTTGCTGCTGTCGGTCCGCCGCGTGACCGAGATTCTCGCCCGGCTCTCGGCGATTCCGCATCTCGGCGTCGTCCGCGTCCACACCCGTGCGCCGATCGCGGTGCCGGAGACCATCGACGCGGCAATGGTCGCGGCTCTGCGCACGCCTATCGAGCACGAAAAGGCGACGTATGTCGTCGTTCACTGCAATCACGCCCGCGAGCTGACGCCACCCGCGCGCGCCGCGATCGCGCGCATCGTCGATGCCGGAATCCCTGTGCTGTCGCAGACGGTGCTGCTCAAGGGCGTCAACGACGACGCGGCGACGCTCGAAGCGCTGTTCCGGGCGCTGGTGCGTGCGCGCGTGAAACCCTACTACCTCCATCACCCCGATCTCGCGCCCGGCACCTCGCATTTCCGCGTGTCGCTCGAACGCGGGCGCGAGATTGCCCGCGCGCTGCGCGGTCCCGTCTCGGGGCTGTGCCAGCCGACCTACGTGCTCGACGTGCCCGGCGGCCACGGCAAGATTCCGGTGGGGCCGGAGTACGTCGGCACCGACGGCAGCGTCACCGATCCCGACGGCCACATGCACAGCTATCCATCCAACACATCGTCCAGGCCATGATCCGCTCCGCGTCCGCTCTTCTCGTCGCCCTCACCACTCTCGTCCTCGCCGTGCCGGCGTCCGCGCGCTGGACCGACGACGCCGATCTCTGCGCGTCGGGGGCGCCCAATCCCAATGCCACGTTGGCGGCCTGCGACCGCGCGATCAATTCCGGCGCGCTGACCACGGTCGAAAAGGCGCGCACCATCCACAACCGCGGCATAGCACGCGTTCGCGCCGGCGATCTGCCGAAAGCGATCCTCGATTTTACCGAGGCGATCAGGCTCGACCCGCAGAAGCCCGCCCACTATTACGCCCGCGGCGAGGCGTCGATGGCGCGCAACCAGTACGTCCAGGCGATTGCCGACTTCCAGACCGCGCTGAAGCTCGATGGTCCGAGTATCCAGGGCTACTACAGCCTCGGCCTGGCGCAGATGGGGAACGGCGAGGCGGACGCGGCGGTCGCGAGCTTCTCCGAGGCGATCAAGCTGGCACCGCGCGAGGTGGCGATCCTGAACGAGCGCGGCAACGCCTACTTCGCCAAGCGCGACTGGGACAAGGCGCTCGCCGACTACACCGCCGCAATCGCCAACGACCCGCGCAACCCGGTGCTGTTCCACAACCGCGGCGAGGTGTGGCGCATGACAAATGACTACCGCCGCGCGCGCCAGGACTTCGACGCGGCGATCAAGCTCAAGCCCGACTACGACAGCGCCTACGTGCGTCGCGGGCTCGTGCGGGTCGCCGAGCGCAAGTACAAGGATGCGCTGCCCGACTTCGACAAGGCGGTGCAGATCAATCCGAACTCGCCCGGCAATCTCGCCGCGCGCGGTGTCGCGCGCTTCTTCGTCGCGCGCTATCCCGAGGCCGAGGCCGACCTCGCGGCGAGTGCGGCGCTCGATCCCCGCAATCCGTACGGCGCGCTGTGGCTCTACATCGCGCGCCGGCATCAGAACAAGGACGGCAGCGCAACGCTGCGCGATGAGGCGCGCCAGTTCAACCTCAACAACTTCCCGGGCCCGGTGATCAAGTACTTCCTCGGCCAAGCGAGCGTCGACGACGTGATGCGCGCGACCCAGAAGGGCAGCGACTACGAAAAGCGCACGCAGGTCTGCGAGGCGAGCTTCTATCTCGGCGAGGATGCACTCATGCGCGGTGACCGCAATGAGGCGGCGCGGCTGTTTCGCCAGGCGGCTGGGGTCGGCACCACGCATCTCTACGAGCATCAGGGCGCAATGGTCGAACTGCAGCGGCTCGGCCTGTAGGCGGCCTCCGCGCGTCATGAAAGGGCCACGGCGCGGGTTGCCGCGCCCGTGGCAAGCTGCTAGTTTCCCGGCCGCTTTCCAACCCCCAAACGGCTCCCCAACATGAAGATCCAGGCGAACACGATCCGCCCCGGAAACGTCCTCGACCACAGCGGACGTATGTGGAACGTGCTCAAGATTCAGCTTATCCAGCCCGGCAAGGGCGGCGCGTTCATCCAGGTCGAGATGCGGGACATCAAGTCCGGCAACAAGACGAACGAGCGGTGGCGCACCCAGGATACCGTCGAACGTCTTAACGTCGACGAGCGCGAGTACACCTATCTGTTCGCCGATGGCGACCAGCTCACCTTCATGGACGGCGAGACGTTCGAGCAGATCGCCCTGCCCAAGGAAATGGTCGGCGACCAAGGCATCTTCCTTCAGGAGAACATGCCGATCACCATCGACCTGATCGAGGGCGCGCCCGTCTCGGTGCATCTGCCGCAGACGGTGCCGATGCGCATCGTCGAGGCCGATCCGGTGGTGAAGGGCCAGACCGCGTCGTCGTCCTACAAGCCGGCGGTACTCGAGAATGGCGCGCGGGTCATGGTGCCGCCGCACATCGAGTCCGGCACGCGTATCGTCGTCAACACCGAGGACGGCTCGTACGTCGAGCGCGCCAAGGACTGACCGTGGCCATCAAGTCGGCGCTGATCAACGTCATGGAACGGGCGGCTCGCAAGGCCGCCCGTGGTCTTCTGCGGGACCTCGGCGAGGTCGGGCAGTTGCAGGTCTCCGAGAAGGGGCCCGCCAACTTCGTCTCGGCCGCCGATGTCCGCGCCGAGAAGACGATCCGCGCCGAGCTCGCGAAGGCCCGCCCCGACTTCGGCTTCCTGCTCGAGGAAGGCGGCGAGATTCCGGGCAAGGACGGCGAGCACCGCTTTGTGGTCGACCCACTCGACGGCACCACCAACTTCCTCCACGGCATTCCGCACTTCGCGATCTCGATCGCGGTCGAGCGTAAGACCGCGCAAGGCAGCGAGATCATCGCCGCGCTGATCCTCGATCCGGCGCGCGACGAGATGTTCTGGGCCGAGAAGGGCCAGGGCGCCTTCCTCAACGAGCACCGCATGCGCGTCTCCAGCCGCAAGCGGCTCGCCGAGTCAATGGTCTCGACCGGCATCCCGACCCAGGGCCGCTCAAACCACATCATCTTCCTCGCGCGCCTCGGCAAGCTGATGGAGAACGTCGCGTCGGTGCATCGCGCCGGAGCGGCGGCACTCGATCTTGCCTGGGTCGCGGCCGGCCGCTACGACGGATTCTTCGAGATCGGTCTGTTCCGCTGGGACGTCGCCGCGGGAATTCTCCTGATCCGCGAGGCCGGCGGCTTTGTCACGGAAATCGGCGGCGGAAACGATCCGCTCGGCAGCGGTAGCATCCTCGCCTCCAATCCGACGCTGCATCCCATCCTCTCGGGCCTGATCGCCGAAGCCGACGCTTCGGTCGCCTGAACGCCTGCAACGCTCGGTTGCTGGCGGAGCGCCCTTAAGCTACTGTGGCCGCGCATTTTGCCGCCGGCTCGGCGTGACCATTGCCGGAAAGCGATAGGATGGGGCTTCACATCGCGTCCTCTATATTCCGCGCTCGTTCTGTTTCCCGCCTGCTCGCGAGCGGCGTCGTTACCCTCCCGCTGTTGACGGTTTCGGCGTACGCGCAGGTAATCGTCGGCGGCAACGGCCGCATCGACACCAGTCGGGGCTACAACCTCACTGTCCAGAACGACCCCAACGGATCGGTGACCGTCGACTGGAGCGTGCTCGACTCGCTCGGCGGCGGCGCGCGTCCGACCGACAGCCAATCTGCTAACGGGCCGCTTGTGCTGGCTCCGCCTCGGGCCCAGACGCAAACGCAGTCGCGCCCGCGCACCGCGACCTCCGCTCCGCGTGCGTCCTCGACGCAGCGCTCGGCATCCACGCAACGCTCGTCCTCGACGCAGCGTTCCGCCTCGGCTCAGCGCGCGAGCAATACCCCGGCTCCTCGTCCGCCGGCACCGCCGGTCGCGCCGGCACCGGCGCCCGCTCCGCAGGCCGCCGCGCCACAGCCTCCGGCGCCTCCCGAGGCTCCGACCCGCGAGGTCACGCCGATCCCCGATCTTCCGCCTCCGCCGCCCCCGGCACCGGCGCCGCCCGCCGTGACCGCGGTTCCGCCGGAGGGAACGCAGGCGTCCGCGCCGCCTCCGGCACGCACGCCGCTGCCGCCCGAAGTGCCGCAGCTCGCCCCGCCGCCTCCGCCGCCGGCCCCCAGCATGGCGCCCGCGCCGACCCGGCAGCCGCCGTCGCCGCCGCAGTCAGTCGCTTCGTTGCCACCGCCAAGCCCGCCCCCCGCTCCGCCTACGCCCGCAGCGCCGTCGCCTGTGGCGACCACCTCCGCCTCGGCGCTGACCATCGCCTTTAAGGCGGAGTCGTCGTCGTTGCCTGAGGACGCCAAGGGTCGCCTCGACGGCGTGGTGCGCAGCATGACGGCGAACGACCGCGTGCGCGCCCAGATCATCGCTTACGCAGCGGGCACCAACGACACCGCGAGTCAGGCGCGCCGCCTGTCGCTGTCGCGCGCGCTCGCCGTCCGCTCCTATCTCATCGAGAAGGGCATTGCCTCGACGCGGCTTGATGTGCGCGCCCTGGGGCATCAGGTCGAGAGCGGTTCGCCCGACCGCGTCGATATCGCGCTGGCAGCGCGCTAAAAGAGCCGGTCGCTCTCGCGGGAGCGCGAGGCGTCGCGGAGATCACTGAACCGTCGATTCGATCCGGAGCGAAGGCATGGGAACCCTCAGGGTTTACCTCTTACGGATGGCGCTGTTCATCATCGCGGTCGGCGTCGTGGTCGGCCTGCTGTCGCAGCGGCTGATCGGGGTGTTCCTCGCCAACCCGGCGCTGAATACGCTCATTCTCGGCTCGGCGTTCCTCGGCATCATCTACATCGTTCGCCAGGTGACTCGCCTCGGGCCTGACTTCACGTGGCTCTACATGCTGATGCGGGATCGCGGCCGCGCCGCGGCCGCCGCCCAAGGCGACGCGCCCGGACCGAAGCCGCGCCTGCTCGCACCGATCGCGGTGGCGCTGGGCGACGGCCAGACGCCGCTCAAGCTTTCGCCGCTCGCCGCGCGCGCCGTGCTCGACGGAATCGACCAGCGACTCGACGAGGAGCGAGCGATCGCGCGTTACCTCATCGGCCTTCTCATCTTCCTCGGCCTCCTCGGCACCTTCTGGGGCCTGCTCGACACCATCCGCGCCGTCGGCGACGTGGTCGGCAACCTGACCGTCGGCGGCGACGTCAACGAGGCCTTCGCCAGCCTGAAGACCGGGCTGTCCGCCCCGCTCGCCGGCATGGGCACGTCGTTCTCGTCGTCGCTGTTCGGTCTCGCCGGCTCGCTCGTCTTGGGCTTCCTCGATCTGCAGGCGGGCCAGGCGCAGAACCGGTTCATCCAGCGACTCGAGGAGTGGATGTCGGGGCAGACCCGGCTGTCATCCGGCACCGGCGTGGTGGGCGGCGAGGAAGCGGTCCCCGCATACGTGCAGGCGCTGCTCGAGGAAACCGCCGAGAGTCTCGGCCGTCTCGAGCGCCTGATGGCCCGCTCCGAAGAGCGCGGCGGGCATTCGTCCGGCGTTTCGGTACAGCTCGTCGAGCGCCTCGGAGCGCTAGTCGACCGCCTGAAGTCCCAGGAGACGCTGCTGGTGCGGATGGCCGAGACCGATGCCGAGCTCAGGACCGCGATCTCCAAGCTCGCCGACGCGACTCGCACCGGCGGCATCGACGCGCTGGCCGGGCCGCTGCGCAACATCGAGGTCTACCTGGCGCGGCTGATCGAGGAGACCTCGAGCGGACGCGCGCAGTCGGTCGAGGAGCTGCGCTCCGAGCTCAGGGTGCTCGCCCGCACCATCGCCGCGGCGCAGGGCCGCCCGCTCGCCCCCGGGGATCGGTAGCACGGCATGCGCCGGCGCTCCGAATCCACGCTCAACATCTGGCCGGGCTTCGTCGACGCCCTGTCGTCGCTGCTGATCATCGTCATTTTCCTGCTGACGCTGTTCGCGCTCGCCCACGTCACGGCGAACGCACTGATTTCGGGCCGCGACGAGGCCCTCGAACAGGTGCGGCGCCAACTCGCCGATCTGTCGGAGGTGCTGCGTCTCGAACGACTGTCCAACGACGATCTGAAGCGCTCGCTCGCGGAGATGTCGGCGAGCCTGCAAGCGACCCAGACCGAGCGCGACCAGTTGCGCGCCCAGCGCTCCGATCTCGAATCGCAGGCCCAGTCGGCGGGTGCCGAATCGCAACGCCTGCAGGAAGCGCTCGCCTCGGAACAAGATCTGACCAAGCAGCAGCGCGATCAGATCGCCGAGCTGACGAACGCCATCGACGCGATGAAGGAGCAGATGGCGCGACTGGAACAGCTGCTGTCGGACGCCGAGACCAAAGCCAAGGCCGACCAGGCGCAGATCGCCGACCTCGGCAAACGCCTCAATCTCGCACTGGCCGGCCGGGTCGAGGAACTCGCCCGCTACCGTTCCGAGTTTTTCGGGCGCCTGCGGGAGGTCCTCGGCAATCGCCCGGACATTCGCATCGTCGGCGACCGCTTCGTGTTCCAGTCCGAGGTGCTGTTCGCCTCGGGCAGCGCCGACCTGAGCCCCGAAGGCCGGGTCCAGATCGACAGCCTGGCCGAGACCCTTACCGACCTGTCGACCCGCATCCCGAACGAAATTCCATGGGTGCTCCGGGTCGACGGCCATACCGACAAGGCGCCGATCTCGACGCCCCAGTTCCCGTCGAACTGGGAGTTGTCGACCGCGCGCGCCACGGCGGTGGTGAAGGCCCTGATCGAGGACGGTATTCCGCCGATGCGCCTGGCTGCGGCCGGGTTCGGCGAGTACCAGCCGCTCGACCCCGCCAATACCCCCGAGGCCTACCGGCGCAACCGCCGGATCGAGCTCAAGCTCGACCAGCGGTAAACGGGGCCCGGCCCGGCCCGGCCAGGACCGGCGGATTCCCGCCATTTTCGGGCTCCGGCCCCGAGCCTTGCGCGAGCCCACCCCATCGGCTATACAACCGCCCTTCTGAAGCGAGGGCGTCATGAAAGCCGAAGGCCATCCCGACTACCACGAGATCACCGTCATCATGACGGACGGATCGACGTACAAGACCCATTCGACGTGGGGCAAAAAGGGCGACACCATGCGCCTCGAAATCGATTCCGCCTCGCACCCGGCGTGGACCGGCGTCCAGCGCGTGCTCGACTCGGGCGGCCAGGTCGCGAAGTTCAACAAGCGCTTCCAGGGCCTCGGGCTCGGCGCCAAGAAGTAACTGCGCATCAGCGCACCGAATCAAAAAGGCCGGCAATTGCCGGCCTTTTTTGTTGCGCGTTTCCACCCGCCCTTACGCCTGGCCGACCACCTCGCGGTGCATGAGGTCGTCGAGCCGCAACACGCGGACGTAGAGCGCGCGGCTCCTCTCCAGCAATGCCTGCAGCGGCGGCGACAACAGCTCGCTGTGCTCATTGTCCTCGCCGAGGCAGAGCTCGCGCGCGCCCAGGGTAAACCGCTCGACGGTCCCGGCGTCGCGCGCGACCTCGCCGGCGAAGATCGCCTTCTGCGCGAGGCACCACGCCATCACCTGGGTGATGCGCGTGGTCAGCCGCATCGACTCGACCGAAGCGACCATAGAGGCCACCGGAGACGAGCCACGGGGCGGCAGCACCACGCCCGCGGCGATGCAGTCGCGCGCGGCGCGCGTCAACGCCAGCGCCTCGTCGTAGGTACGATCGAGGAA
>DATJIG010000277.1:0-3506 GCA_035493495.1 Alphaproteobacteria bacterium | reverse complement strand
CCCGACGAGCGGCCGCCGCCCGACAGCTTCTCGCCGTCGCCGCGGAGCTTCGAGAAGTTCGAGCCGGTGCCCGAGCCGTACTTGAAGAGACGCGCCTCGCGCACCCACAGGTCCATGATGCCGCCCTCGTTGACGAGGTCGTCGGACACCGACTGGATGAAGCAGGCGTGGGGCTGCGGGTGCTCGTAGGACGAGGTCGAGCGGGTCAGCTCGCCGGTCTTGAAGTCGACGTAGTGGTGGCCCTGGGCCGGGCCGTCGATGCCGTAGGCCCAGTGCAGGCCGGTGTTGAACCACTGCGGCGAATTCGGCGCCGCCATCTGGCGCGCCAGCATGAAGCAGAGCTCGTCGTAGAACGCGCGCGCGTCCTCTTCGGTGTCGAAGTAGCCGCCCTTCCAGCCCCAGTAGGTCCAGGTGCCGGCGAGGCGGTGGAATACGTCCTGCGAATTTTTCTCGCCGCCGAAGCGCTCGGACTTCGACTCACCGGCCAACGCCTCCTCGTCGGGCGCGCTGCGCCACAGCCACGACGGGACGTCGTTCTCCTCGACCTTCTTCAGGTGCTTGGCGACGCCGGCCTTGCGGAAGTACTTCTGGGCGATGATGTCGCACGCGACCTGCGACCACTCGCTCGGCACCTCGATGCCCTCGAGACGGAACACGATGGAGCCGTCCGGATTGCGAATTTCGCTGGTGGCGCTCTTGAAGGTGATGTCGGCGTACGGCGATTGGCCGGCCTTCGTGAAGTGACGCGCGATCCGCATGATGATCCCCCTAAGCCCTTGGTTCCGAATGCGTTTCTGGTTGTAACGAGGCTGACGCCTGACGCTTCGGTGTCGGTACTGTATGTTGTGAGTTGGGAACTATGAGCCCCCGCTAATTGGGGCGTCAAACACATAATGTGTTCAAATTTCGTCGCGACCACTAAATCCAGTGGTGACAAAACAGACAAACGGCGTTCCACATCGATTTGACGCGGAGAACCGATTCTTCGCCTTCGAACGACTTTGTTGGGGATAATTAACCAAGGGGGAATGGCGACCGTTCGGTGCGCCTGGAGCGCTCCCGAAGCCCCCGCCACGCGTCGTTCCGATCGTCGAACCCACGGGGCCGCGTCGCTTTACGAAGCGGAGGGGCGGTGCCATATTCGCGCCGCGCGCGCGGCATCGGTCGCGCCGCGCGACCGTCCGGCACATTCATCTTCAAGGCTTTTCAGCGTTTCCGGGAATACAGTTGATGGACATCGGCACCTGGCTTTTCACCAAGCTGCACGGCGAGTTCGTCGGCGAGGACCGTTACGGCAACCGCTACTTCCGCGAGCGCGGCGGCAAGCGGAACGTCCGCAACAACGGCCGCCAGCGCCGCTGGGTGATCTACAAGGGCACGCCCGAGGGCTCGAAGGTGCCGCCGGTGTGGCACGCGTGGCTGCACCACACGAGCGACGTCGCGCCGGTCGGCGCCGACGGCCCGACCTACGCCTGGGAGCAGCCCCATCAGCCCAACATGACGGGGACGCCGCTCGCGTACCGTCCGCCGGGTTCGATCCTGCGCGGCGGGCGCGAGGACAAGGTCACCGCCGACTACGAGCCGTGGCGTCCGGAATGACGCCCGTGAGACCGGATCCGGTCTCGAGCGAGCCCCGGAGGGCTTGATCCCATGCGTAGAAATCTCATTGAAACGATCCTCGGCGGCGTCGTTCTCGTCGTCGCGGCGATCTTCATGATCTTCGCCTACTCGAACGCCGACCTCCGCCAGATCCAGGGCAACGACTACGTCGCGCGCTTCAACCGCATCGACGGCGTCAACCCCGGCGGCGACGTGCGCATGAGCGGCATCAAGGTCGGCACGGTGAGGAGCGTCGCGATCGATCCCAAGACCTTCGTCGCCGTCGTCCATCTGACGGTCGATCGCAACGTCGCGCTGCCGGCCGACACCTCGGCCGAGGTGGCGAGCGACGGTCTCCTGGGCGGCAAGTACCTGTCGCTGGTTCCGGGCGGCGACGAGAAGACGATCCAGCCGGGCGGCGAGATCCGCTACACCCAGGGTCCGATCAACCTCGAGCAGATGATCGGCCAGCTCATCTTCTCGAACCAGGCCGGCAACAAGGACAAGCAGGACGACTCGGGCGAGAAGGGCGCCGCGCCTGGTGACAAAGCTCCGGGCGACAAGCCCGAGGGTGACAAGCCCGCGCCGCGCGCGCCCACCGGCCCGACCCTGTAGGACCAGCGCCCGCGCGGAGGGACCCGTGACCCGATCCGACTGGCGGCCTCCCGAAAAGTGGCTCGACACCAAGGGCGAGCCGCTCGCCTGCCGCGACAAGATCAAGGTGCTCAACGAGAACCTGGTCGAGCTCAAGGCGATGGCCCAGGATGCGCTCGAGGACGCGGTGCTGATGGGCGGCGACGAGACCCAGGTGCGTCAGGTGCTGACCGAGATGGTCGCGTCGCTGACCAATCCCTACCGGAAGACATAGATGCTGCGTCGCGCGCTGCTCGCATCCGCTTTCGTCGCCCTGGCGTCGCTGACGTTCGCTTTCCCCGCCACCGCTCTTGAAGGCGACGGTGCGATCCTGCAGGGACTCGACAAGGTGACGGCGCGCATCAGCACGATCGAGGCGCCGCTCAACCAGCCGGTGCGCTTCGGCACCCTCGAGATCACCGTCGAGCGCTGCACCAAGGCGCCGCCCGAAGAGCCGCCCGAGAGTGCCGCTTTCTTAGTGATTCGGGAGACGCGCGCGGGCGAGCCCGCGAACGAGCTGTTCCGCGGCTGGATGATGGCCTCGTCGCCGGCGCTGTCGGCGCTGAGCCACCCGGTCTACGACGTCTGGGTCAAGGACTGCCGGAACGCGAAGTAGGCGCCGCCGCGCAAGCACGGCCCACGGAATTCGCTCAGTGATTGGAGCGCCGGAAGGTGAGGTCCGACTCGTCGAGCGGCCCGCGATCGAACTCGGCCGAGATGTCGAGCGCGTGGGCGAGCAGTCTGCGGAACTCGGCGCGCGAGATCTCCCGCACCCCGAACTGGCTCAGGTGCTTGGTCACGAACTGGGTGTCGAGCAGCTTGAAGCCGCCGCGCCTGAGCCGCGCGACGAGATGGCACAGCGCCACCTTCGACGCATCGGGCTCGCGGCTGAACATGCTCTCGCCGAAGAACGCGCCGCCGAGCGCGACACCGTAGAGGCCGCCGACCAGCCGTCCGTCGCGCCACGTCTCGATCGAGTGGGCGTGGCCCATGCGATGCAGCCCGGCGTAGAGCCGGATGATCTCGCCGTTGATCCAGGTGCTGGGCCGGCCCTCGTGGGCCTCGCCGCACGACGTGATCACGTCGGTGAAGGCGGTGTCGAGGCGGACCTCGAACTTTTCCGAGCGCAGCGTCTTCTGCAGCTTGCGCGAGACGTGGAAGGTGTCGAGCGGCAGCACGCCGCGGCGGTCGGGATCGACCCAGAACAGCGTCGGGTCGTCGGCCGACTCCGCCATCGGGAAGATGCCCGCGGCGTAGGTGCGGAGGAGGATGTC
>DATJIG010000276.1:0-2488 GCA_035493495.1 Alphaproteobacteria bacterium | reverse complement strand
TCCGCATCGGCAAACGGGCGCTGCGCAACAACATGATGGTCGGCCTTGCCGGCGCGGCGTTCGTCGCGATCTTCGTCTTCGGCATTCCGTTCCCATGGGTCGTCGCGACGGCCGCCCTCGTCGGCTACGCGGGCAACCGCGTCGGGCTGGCCGCGTTCGCGCCGGGCAGCGGCCACGGGCCGAACGGAAAAGGTGCCGCCTGGGCCGATAAGGACTCCCTCCTTGGAGAAGAGATTCCGCCACATGCCCGGCCCTCGACGGCCCGCGTGTTGCGGGTGGCCGTTCTCTGGACGGCTCTGTGGCTTGCGCCGGTGTTCGCCGCCGCCTATGCCGGAGCCCCGCCGGTCTTCGTCGACATCGGCGTGTTCTTCTCGAAGGCGGCGGTCGTCACCTTCGGCGGCGCCTACTCGGTGCTGGCGTACGTCGCCCAGGCCGCTGTCGACACCTACCACTGGCTCCGTCCCGGCGAGATGCTCGACGGCCTCGGCATGGCCGAAACGACGCCGGGGCCGCTGATCACGGTCCTGCAGTTCGTCGGCTTCATGGCGGCCTACCGGAATCCGGGTGCGCTCGATCCGCTGATGGCCGCGACGCTGGGCGGGATGCTGACGAGTTGGGTCACCTTCGTGCCCTGCTTTCTCTGGATCTTCGTCGGAGCGCCCTACATCGAGGCGCTGCGCGGGAACAAGGGATTGAGCGCCGCGTTATCGGCGATCACCGCCGCCGTGGTCGGCGTCGTCCTGAACCTGGCCGTCTGGTTCGCGCTGCACACGCTGTTCCATGAGGTGCGGACGGTCCCGGGGCTCGCCCTCGACGTCCCGGTCGTGAGAACCATCGATCCATGGGCGTTCGCACTCTCTGCCGCGGCGATGGTCGCCATCTTCCGCTTCAAGGTCGGGATGATCCCGACGCTGCTCGCTTGCGCCGGCGTCGGGCTCATCCTCTACGTCGCCGGGGTTATCTGACAATGGCGGGGATTGACGCGATGGCCGAGCGACCGAGCTTCGAACACGACCGGATTGGCTCGCCACCCGCCGGGTGGATGCTCACCATGACGGGCGCGGGCACGCCGGTATGGACGGTCGAGACCGATGACAGCGCTCCGACAAATGTCCTGAAACAATCCGGCAACGCCACGTTCCCTGTGGCCCTGAAGCTCGGGACAGAGATCCGCGACGGATACGCCGAAGTGAAGTTCCGGGCGCTCGCGGGATCGAAGGATCGCGCGGGCGGGATCGTGTGGCGAGCCCTTGACGCGAACAATTACTACGTCGTTCGTGCCAATGCCCTCGAGGATAACGTCGTGCTGTACAAGACCGTGGACGGCAAGCGCAGTCCGCTGGATATCGTGGGCCGAACGGGAGGCTATGGCGTCAAGGTAGCAGTACCGTCGGAGCAGTGGCACACACTGCGCGTCGACTTCGCCGGTCCTCGCTTCACGGTGACATTTAACGGCAAGCGGATGTTCGAGGTGGACGACATGACCTTCACCGGTCCCGGCATGGTCGGGCTCTGGACGAAGGCGGACAGCGTGACGGTGTTCGACGGCTTCGGCTACGGCGGACGATAGCCGCGGCGAGGATCGCCATGTTGCGCCGCAAGATCGGGATGATCCGCTCAGGGGTGGGGATCGCCCTGCATGTCGCAGGGCTCCATTGATGTCTCACCACAGGAGAAAGCCATGAGGACCCTTGCGAACTTTGGATTTGCCGCGCTTCTCGTCGCCGCCACGCCGGTCGCCGCCGCCGAGGTCGACTGGTCGAAGGTCGACGACGCCTTCGGCAAGAAGGGAGCGATGCAGGCCGGCGACGTGTATCGCGCGACGTTTCCGCGCACCGACCTCCAGGTGAAGCTGGACGGTGTGAGCCTGAAGCCCGGCTTCGCATCCGGCACCCATATCGAAATGAAGGCGACGGGTGATCGGGCGATGATGATGGGCGACCTCGTCCTCACCGAGGCCGAGATCAACCCGGTGATGAAGCGCCTGCTCGACGGCGGCATCCAGGTCACCGCCGTCCACAATCATCTCCTGCGCACGTCGCCCGCGCTGTACTACATGCATGTCGGAGGAGACGCCGATCCGGTGGCGATGGCGAAGACCCTGCACGCCGCGCTGCAACTGAGCAAGACGCCGCTCATCGCCGCGGCCGCGAGTCCGCCGCCGCAGCTCGACCTCGACACCGCCGCGATCGAAAGCACGCTCGGCACCAAGGGCAACAACAACGGCGGCGTGCTGCAGTTCTCGATTCCGCGGGGCGACGCGATCACCGAGAACGGCATGACTGTCCCTCCCGCCATGGGCGTCGCCAACGGCATCAACTTCCAGCCGACCGGCGGCGGCAAGGCGGCGATCACCGGCGACTTCGTTCTCGCGGCGAGCGAAGTTCAACCCGTCCTGAAGGCGCTGCGGGACGGCGGCATCGATGTCACCGCGCTCCACAGCCACATGATCGACGACCAGCCGCACCTCTTCTTCATGCACTTCTGG
>DATJIG010000275.1:0-23824 GCA_035493495.1 Alphaproteobacteria bacterium | reverse complement strand
CGCGCCGCCACCTACGACCGCGAGCGCAACCTCAACAAGAAGTGGCCGAGCGAGTATCTGGCCGAGAACTGCTACTTCGGGTTCGAGGACAGTCGCGCCACGGTGCTGACTGCGCCGCTGTTCGGCAAGGACAACTTCATGTGGTCCAACGACTACCCCCATTTCCAGACGCCGTGGCCGCATTCGCGGCGCATCTTCGACGAGAACTGCGAGGGCCTCGATCCGGCGATCAAACGCAAGCTCGGTCGCGACAACGCCAACAAGATCTACAAGTTCATGTAATCGCGGCCATCGGGCCGACGATCTGAGGGGACATCATGCGCTTTGTTCTGTTCGACGATTTCAAGCCGGGCGTCATCAGGGACGACAAGGTGTTCGACATCTCGGGCCTGCTCCGCGGCGTCGAGCCCGGGAATCCGCGTGCGGTGGTGCGCGCGATCATCGCAGCCGCGGATTCGATCGGCGGCAAATTGGACTCACTCAAGGACGTGCCGGTCGCGTCGGTGCGCTTGCGCCAGCCGGTGCCGGATCCGGTGCAGCTCCTGTGCGCCGCCAAGAACTACAAGGATGGCCGCGAGACGCCCAAGGCCGACTTTTTCCTGAAAGCGCCGGGCACCATCATCGGCCCCGGCGACACTGTCGAGCTGCCGCCGGTCGAGGCGCGCGTCTTCCACGCCGAGCCCGAGCTCGCCTTCGTCATCGGCGAGGTTGCCGATAACGTAAAGGCTGCCGACGCGATGAAGTACGTGTTCGGCTACACCTGCTTCCTCGACGTCTCGGCGCGCGGCGTCAGCCCGACGTTCTACATCCACAAGTCGTATGTGACGTTCGGGCCGATGGGGCCGGCGATCGTCACCGCCGACGAGGTTCCCGATCCGCATAACCTGCGGGTCCGCATGTGGGTCGACGACGACCTGCGCCAGGACTTCAACACCGGCGAGATGGCGAATCGCATCGACAAGCTGATCGAGGTCGCCTCGTCGGTGTGCCCGCTGCAGCCCGGCGACGTCTTTCCCACGGGCACGCACCACATCGGTCTCGGCCCGGTGCAGGATGGCGAGACGCTGACGATCGAGATCGAGCGCGTCGGCCGGTTGAGCGTCAAGGTGCGCGATCCGTTGCGCCGCACCTGGGACAGAAGCGTGCGCAACACGGCGATACCGAAGCCGCAGCCAGCATGACGAAGGGGTAAGCGCGCAAAGACGCGCGGTCCCAAACAGGCAAACAGGGGAGACGGCAATGAAGACGCTCTGGGGCGGCGTGGCGGCTGGATGCCTTGCGCTTGCCATGCTGTACGCGGGACCGGCGAGGGCCGACGCGGTGGAGGATTTCTACCGCGGCAAGAACGTATCGCTGGTGACGCCCGACGCCGCCGGCGGCGGCTACGACACCTACGGGCGTCTCGTCGGCCGCTACATCGGCGAATTCATTCCCGGCAAGCCCAACATCGTGCCGCAGAACATGCCGGGCGCCGGCGGCGTCACGCAGATGAATTACCTCTACAACGTGGCGCCCAAGGACGGCTCGGCGTTCGCCATTGTCATGCACGGCACGATCTTCAAGCCAGTTCTCGATCCGCGCGAGGTCCGTTACAAGGTCGACACCTTCCGCTGGCTCGGCAGCGTGACGCCGATCGCGGTGATCGGCGTGTTCCGCAAGGACGCGCCGGCATCGACTGCCAAGGAACTGTTCGAGCGCGAGGTCATCATCGGCGGCTCGGGGGGCACCACCATGTATCTGCCGCTCGCCATCAACAGGGTGCTCGGCACCAAGCTCAAGCTGGTGAAGGGCTACAAGAACACCAACGACATCATGCTGGCGACCGCCCGCAACGAGGTGCAGGGCGTGGTCGGCATCGGCCTTGACAGCCTGCGCGGCTCGCGCGCGGCGGGCGACGTCGAGACCCGCATCCTGTTCCAGATGGGGACGACCCGCAGCCACAGCCTGCCCGACGTGCCGCTGATCCAGGAGTTCGCCAGGAACAACGATGACCGCGAGGTGCTGGAGGCGATCTTCGCTAGCTTCTCGATCGGCCGCGTATTCATGGCACCGGCGATCCCGGACGATCGCTACGCGGCGCTCAAGACCGCGTTCGAGAAGACGGTCAGGGACCCGCGCTTCGTCGCCCAGGCGGAGAAGGAGCACGCCGAGGTCGATTACGTCTCGCCCGATGCGATTCAGCAGATCATCGCCCACGTCTACAGCCAACCGGAGCCGGTGCTGAAGCGCGCAGCGGCGGCGATGGTCGGCGGCGAATGAGGGGAAACATGCGGGCAGTCATTCTCGGCATCGTGGCGGTTGCGACGGCGTTCGCGACCGCGGCGTCGGCGCAACCGGCCGACTCGTTCTATCGCGGCAAGACGATGAACATGTACATCGGCTTCGCCCCGGGCGGCTCCTATGACCTGTACGCGCGACTGCTGGCGAAGTTCATGATCGAGCATATCCCCGGCAAGCCGCAGATGGTGCCGCACAACATGCCGGGCGGCGGCAGCCGCGCCGTGGCTGGCTACGTCGCCAACGTGGCACCCAAGGACGGCACGACGCTGGGCACGATCGACCAGTCGTTGCCGCTGCAGCAGGCGATGGGCGAGAAGCTCAACTTCGACGCAACGTCGTTCACCTGGATCGGCAACATGGCCGCCGGAACCAACGTCCTGACGACCTGGTACACCTCGGGCGTGCGGACGATCGCCGACGCGAAGACCAGGGACGTGCCGCTCGGCGCCACCGGCAGCGGCTCGTCGCAGCAGCCGAAGATGATGAACCTGCTCCTCGGGACGCGCTTCAAGATCGTCCTCGGCTATCCCGGCGGCAGTGAAATCAACCTCGCTCTCGAGCGGGGTGAGGTCGCGGCGCGCACCAACACCTGGGCCTCGACCAAGGCGACGTCCAGTCAGTGGATGAAGGATGGCAAGCTGCACGTCGTCGTGCAGATCGGCCTCGTCAAGGCGCCGGACCTGCAGGACGTGCCGTTGCTGATGGACCTCGCCTCAAACGACGACGACCGCATCATGCTGAAGCTGCTGTCGGCGCCGGCGACCATCGGCCGGCCGTTCGTGTCGACGCCGGGGCTGGCTGCCGACCGCAAGGCGCTGCTGCGCACCGCGTTCGATGCGACGATGAAGGACCGGGCGATGATCGCCGAGTCGGAGCGGATGAAGCTCGACGTCACGCCGATGTCGGGCGCCGAGCTCGAGCGCATCATCGCCGATGTGATGTCGTCGCCGCCCGAGCTTGCGGCGCGGCTTGCCGGGATGCTCGGCGGGATCGGCGAGGCCCGTTAGCGCCTTATTTGCGCGACGATCCCGATTTGCCGCGCGTCAACGCCGTCCAGTAGGCGTCGGCCTGGGCGCGGCGCGTCGTGAGGATGGGGCCGATCTCCACGTCGGCGATCCCGC
The DNA here is from genome assembly GCA_035493495.1 of Alphaproteobacteria bacterium. Classification (GTDB taxonomy): domain Bacteria; phylum Pseudomonadota; class Alphaproteobacteria; order SMXQ01; family SMXQ01; genus DATJIG01. Next base: position 20,423 of record DATJIG010000275.1, on the reverse strand, counting down.
AGCCGGCGATCAGATCGACGATCACCCGCAGGACCTCGTTGGCGGCGGTGACGAACCCGCCGTACACCGCCGGCGGCACCTCGTCGTACTTGGGCAGGAGATGCTCACGCTCGGCATTCCATGCCGCGCGCATCACTGTGAGCGAGGCATGTTCCGGCAGCGCTGACCAGCGCTTCACCGCGGCGCCCAGTCGCTCGCCGTTGCCGCCGCTCGCCACCTCGTCGAACGTGCCTCCGTCCGCCAGGGCCACGAACACCGGCGCCAGGCTCGCCGGGGCGTCGGCCCGCGGATCGGTGAGGCGCACGACGGCGTCGATCAGCCGCTCGACGGCGGCGGCGTGGATGACGGCGGCGATCGGCGCCAGGTCGGAGGCGATCCGGGCCGACCCGGCGCGGGCGTGGCCGAGCTCGAGGTACGAGAGCAGGGCGGCGATCTCCCCCAGCGTCGCGTGGGATGCGCGGGCAAAACCGACAATCTGTTGAGCGGTATTCAAGACAGGCCCTCCGGGGATCTGCCGCGACAATAATGGTCATCGGGCAAACGGCGAAGCGAAGCGTGGCACACTTTGCTCACGTGAACGACACCGGCCATCGGCTCCTATACTGGCGATCTGGAGGGACGATGGTCGCTCGCAGTGGTTCCCGGCATGCGTTGAGGGTCACCGCGTTGTGTACGTTCGCGGCGATGCTCATGGTCGCTCCGGCCCGGTCCCAGGAGCGGACGCCCCCCGATTCGCGCCTCGAAAATCCCGCCGCCGATGCCGCTGCGGCGGATGCCGAGGACCAGCAGCGCGATCTCGCGTTCAAGATATTCCCGAGTCTCCTCGAGATCGGCCTCGACGTTACTCCCGGCGACGATCCGGCGAAGAGCGTGCTCGCCGCGGTCAACGGGCTCCGCCGTCAGGACAAGCAGCCGCCGATCGCGGCGCTTGACGACGACAGCGTCGCCTACGTCGATCAGAAGGTCGCGGCCTATCGCACCGAGCGGCTGCTGACGATCCGCATCCAGGGCGCGCTCGATGCACTTGGCTTTGAGCCGGGGCCGATCGACGGCATCTACGGTCCGCTGACCGCCGAAGGGGTGCGCCGCTACCAGCGCAGTGTCGGGATGCCGCCGACCGGAACGCTGACCGCCCAGCAGGTCGACGCGCTCGAGATGAAGAGCGTCGACACGCTGATGCGTCCGCCCGTTCCCCAGCCGGCCGCCGATAGCCAGGCGCCGCTCGCGAATGAGCCGGCTGCCGACTCCGGCACGGTGGTCGCGACACCGGCCAACGCCCCCGAGATCGCCCCCGACATTCTCGACTGGATCGGCCGCTGAGGGGGCCCGTGATGGGTGGAGGCTGACCGCGCCCGGCCCGTGTGCTACAGCAGCGCGGGATCAAGAACCTCGGAACCGGGATGACCGCCCCGCACGTCGACGCCGACGCCTATGGCAAGCGCCTGGCGATCATCGTCCCCTACCGCGACCGCCGGGAGCACGTGCAGATGTTCCTTCCGCACGTCGTCGCCTACTTCGCCCGCGACAAGCTCGATCGCTGCATCGATTACGCGATCCACATCGTCGAGCAGGCGCCCGGCAAGCCGTTCAACCGCGGGCTGCTCAAGAACGCCGGCTTCCGCATCGCCGGGGATTCCTGCGACTACGTCTGCTTCCACGACGTCGACTATCTGCCGCTGTGGGCCGACTACAGCTACACGCCGTCGCCGACGCGGCTGATCTGGCACGGCCTCAGGGAGCGGGAGAATCCCGAGACGTTTTTCGGCGGCGTGATCGCTTTCCCGAACGACGCGTTCGCCCGCGTCAACGGCTACAGCAACGGCTATTGGGGCTGGGGGCTCGAGGACTTCGAGCTCGGCCTGCGTTGCGACATCGCGGGGCTTCAGCGGGCGCGGCGCGACGGCACCTATCGCGCGCTGCCGCACCCGAACGCGGGCTACAACGAGGATCGCACACTCACCGCCGAGGCCAGCGCCAATCGGTCGCTGTTTCTGGAGCGGCGCGACCGCTTGCCCGAACTGACGGGCTTAGACGGGCTGTCGACGGCGGCCTTTCGCGTCGTCGAGACGACCGACGTTCCGACCGAAGGATTGCCGGAGCCTCCGCGCGGGCCGATCCGGCATTACCTGATCGAGGTCTGACCGGGTCGAGGTCTGACCTCGATCAGGCGCGGCGGCTGCGACTCTCGATGTGGGGCAGGAACGCGGCCAAGAGCCCGATCGCCGGCAGGTACGAGCAGACGCTGTAGACGAAGTCGATGCTCGTCGTGTCGGCGAGCCAGCCGAGTACGGCGGCGCCGATGCCACCCATGCCGAAGGCGAGGCCGAAGAACAGGCCCGAGATCGCACCGACTTTGCCCGGCATCAGCTCCTGGGCGTAGACCACCATGGTCGAGAATGCCGACGCCAGGATCAGGCCGACCGGGATGCTCAGCGTCGCGGTCCAGAACAGGTTGGCGTAAGGCAGCGCCAGCGTGAACGGCAGCGCGCCCAAGATCGAGAACCAGATCACGTGCTTGCGGCCGAAGCGGTCGCCGATCGGGCCGCCGGCGATGGTTCCGACCGCGACCGCGGCGAGAAACACGAACAGGTAGATCTGCGACGACTGCACGCTGACCCCGAATTTGTGGATCAGGTAGAACGTGTAGTAGCTCGACAGGCTCGCGAGATAGAAGAACTTCGAGAACATCAGCGCGATGAGGATCGCGAGCGCGCCGACGACGAGGCCGCGCGGCAGCGGAGCCGCGGTGGCCGGCGCCGGACGTTTGGCGTTGGCGCGGCGGTGCGCGCCGTACCACGTGCCGACGTTCCACAGGATGACGATGCCGAGCATGGCCAGCGCCGAGAACCACGACACGCTGCCGCGGCCGTCGGCGAGAACGATGAAGGCGGCGAGCAGCGGTCCGATCGCCGAGCCGAGATTGCCGCCGACCTGGAACAGCGACTGGGCGAAGCCGTGGCGTCCGCCCGAGGCGAGGCGCGCGACGCGCGACGACTCGGGATGGAAGATCGACGAGCCGATGCCCATCATCGCCGCGGCGGCGAGCAGCACGTGATAGCTCGGCGCGAACGCGAGCAGGAGCAGTCCGCCCATGGTGAATGCCATGCCGACGGAGAGCGCGTAGGTCTTGGGCCGGTGGTCGGTGTAGAGGCCGACGAGCGGCTGCAGCACCGAGGCGGTGAGCTGGTAGGTGAGCGTGAGCAGCCCGATGTGGCCGAAGTCGAGGCCGAAGTCGTCCTTCAGCATCGGGTAGATCGCCGGCAGCAGCGCCTGCAGCGAATCGTTGACCATGTGGCAGAAGCTGATCGCGAGCAGAATGCGAAGGACGGTGTCGTCCTCCGTCCGTGCCGCCGCAACCGTCTTGCCGTTAGTGATGTCCGTCACCCGCCGCTCCACTGAAACGAAAACCGCGCGGCGGTGAGCCGTGCGGGTCTGCCGTTTATATTGGAAACCGCGCGCCCGCGGCAGTGACCAAAGGCCGCAAAGTCTGCAACGCAGCCATCCGCAGGTGGCGGCTTATCGGCTCTAATGCCCCGCTTGCCACCGGGAAACCGCCTCGGTCGGATGCAGCAATTGCAGGATGTTGAGCGTCAGGTTGTCCCGGATCATGACGCCGGTAAACACCTCGAAGCCGATCGCGATGGCGACCGTCACCGCGACCGGTAGCCGGCGCGCGAGCAGGAAGCCGAGCGTCGCCGCCAGCGTATCGGACACCGAGTTGAGTACGCTGTCGCCGACGTAGCCCGCCGCCAGCGCCGACTGGCGGTAGCGCTCGATGATCATCGGCGTGTTCTCGAGGATTTCCCAGCCCGCCTCGATGCCGACCGCCAGTGCGAAGCGCAGGCCCACGGACGACCGGGGCAACAGGAGACGGAGTGCCGCGTAGAACAGGAAGCCGTGGATGACGTGGGAGAACGTGTACCAGTCGGCGATCTGCTGCGACAGCTCGGCGCTGGTGACGTCGCCGACCCACAGCCGGACGACGCCGCAGGTGCAGATCAGCGGCTGGCCGAAGGTGGTTAGCGCAAGCGCCTGCACGCATATGAGAACGGCGCCGATCGCGAGACCGGCGCCGAAGGGAACGCGCTCACGCCGTGGCGCCGAAGAGCGGCGCCCCGCCGTCGACACGTCGGAGGGAGGCGCCGTCATCGTCGGAATCCGCCGTCTAGAACGGGTAGACGATCGTCGCGGGAACGATCTCGGAGTCGTAGATGCAGAACCGCTGCTTGAGCTTCAGCTCCTTGCCCTCGTAGACGAACTTGTCGAGGTAGCGACCGGCGCTCAGGATTCGCGTGACCTCGGTCGGCATGGTCTCGACGACCATGTAGTTCGCTTCGGCGCGGATCACGCCGGTATCGGTGCCGAGCACGCGGATGTTGGAAATGAAGTGGCGCAGATAGCGCGGGCGCGCCACCGTCGTCTTGGTGATGGCGACGGTGCGATCGATCAGGCCGCCGCGGCCTTCGGCGAAGATGGTCGCGAGCGGCAGATTCTGGTCCCAGTTCTCGCGCGGGATCACCTTGTAGACGGCGTCCTCGGTGAAGAAGTCGGGCCACAGCATGATGTCGCCGTCGTCGATGCAGGCGGCGTAGGCGCTGTTGAAGTCGTAAATGTCGGCGCGGAGCGCGCGCGCGTCGGAGGGCTTGCTGCTGCCGGTCTTGGTATTGGCGGTCTTGGCGTCCATGATCCGTATCTCGTGCGGGCCTAGAGGAGCGAGCCTACAGGCCCATGATCTTGCGATAGCCGCTGTAGAAGCCGCGGATCATCGATTCGGTCACCATGTGGTCGGTGTCCTCGAAGTCGCGGCCGCCCATCTCGACCACGGCCTTGGCCTCGGGATAGTTGGCGACGCCGAACTGGGTCGCCTCCATGACTTCGCTGTCATCGGCCGAGACGAAGCCCGCCGGTCCCATCAGGTTGGCCTGGCGCAGGCGCTTCATCGTCATCTCCTCGGACTCGTCGGCGTAGCCGAAGTAAGTCCAGTGGAGCTCGAACTCCTGCGGGCTGACGGTCTGGATCTGGCGCATGGCGAGCGTGTTCGACTGCTGCTGGATGATCAGGTTCGGCCAGATCGTCTGCATCACGACCGTCGCTTCGCCCGGATACTCCTTTTCCGGCTGCAGCATGTTCGGGTTGGCGAGCTTGAGGTGGGCGATGTTCTGCCGGATGTCCTCGGTGCCCTCGTCGTGCTTCTGCTCGCCGCGCTGCGAGATCTGCACGCCGTGCAGGCCCGTGCCGTCGAGCTGGACCTTCGACGGGTTGTCGGCCCGGAACAGGCTGAACGACACCAGGAACACGTGCATCAGCGACGCGTGGTACGGGTCCTTGATGTTCTCGAACATCAGCTTCCAGTTCGAGCGCAGGCGCTGGCGCTGGTAGCCCAGCACCTTGAGCGGCCGGCCGTTGAACACCCGGTTGACCCAGTGCAGCATCTTCGGCCCGAGGTACTCCTCGAACGACGGCATGCCGTGATCGAAGGAGGCGAAGATCGTGCCGTTGTAGGTCGCGACCTTCAGCTCCTGCAGACGGTGCTGCTTCATGTCGAAGTCCTTCGGCATGCCGCCCTGTTTCTTGAGCCCGCGGCGGAACGGGATGGCGATGGTTTCGCCGTGAAGGTTGTAGGTCCACTGGTGGTACGGGCAGATGAACTCGGTCTTGCCCTTGCCGTGGGTCTCGTAACAGAACTGCACGCCGCGATGGGCGCAGCGGTTCGCGAACACGCGCACCTGGCCGGTCTCGTCGCGGGTGTAGATGACGGGCTTCGAGCCGACCTTGGTCGCGCGAAAATCGCCGGTGTTGGGGATCTCGCACTCGAAACCGATGAAGCTGTAAGCCGAGCCGCCGAACACGACCTCCTGCTCGCGCGCGTAGATCTCGGGCGCGGTGTAGACCCAGTACGGAACCCGGGTGAAGCCCTCCTCGGGCCAGGTGAAGTTCAGCGGCGAATTCTTGAGTTGGGTGGCCATATCCATTCCCGAGTCAACGACATGATGGCGCCGGCCTGTCCGGCCGAATCGACGTCCGCTCCCGATAAGAAATATAGGGGCGGGCGCCGCAGTCTGCCGCGACGTGCCGTCGCGGTTGTGATCGAGGGATCCGGGCTAACCCGGACAAAGGATAGATATCAAAGTATTTCGCCGATTTCAAGGCCGCCAAACGGCCGGCGGCCGGAATTTCAGTGCTTTTCCGGGCGTCCAGCCGGGCGCGTCGAGGCGTTCCGCCAGCCCACCGAGGCCATGCTGAGGGCGGCGAGAATCAGTCCGACCCAGTTGCCCCACAGCGGCGGCGCCACGAAGAACAGCCCCGAGGCGCCGAGCAGCATCCGTTCCCACCACAGCGTGCCGAGGCGCGGGTGCCCTTCGCAGGCGGCGGCGATCAGGATGAAGCCCAGCGCTGCGGTGGCGAAGTCGATCGCGATGCGCCACGGCGAGCCGATCATCAGCAGCGTGGTCGAGAAGGCAAACGCGAACGGCACCACGAACGCGGCGAGCGCGAACCGGACGGCGGTGATGCTGATGTGGAGTGGATTAGTGCCGCGCCCGGCGATGGTGGCGGCGGCGTAGGACGCCGCGTGGGTCGGCGGCGTGATCGCGCTCATCGCCGCGAAGCACAGCAGGAACATGTGCGTCGCGATCTCCGGCAGCCCGAGGTTCTGCAGCACCGGCGCCATCAGCACCGCGGCGAGGAAGTAGGCGGCGGGGATCGGCATGCCCATGCCGAGCGTCATCGTGAACACCGCGGCGATGAACAGCGTCCACGGCATGCTGTCGCCGGTGACGACGTAGGCGATCTCGGCGAACTTCGGCCCGAGGCCGGTGACGGTGATCAGCGTCGTGATGAGCCCGGCGGCGGCGCACGCGGCGATGATCGGCATCATCCGCAGCACGGTGTCAGCGGCGGTGCGCAAGAGCATCAGCGCGTCGAACCGGCTGTCGCGGCGGACGCTCGCCAGCAGCAGCGCGAACGCGCCCGCGGCGATCGCCACGTGGGGCGCGTCAAACCCCGCGACCAGGCCGAGGATCAGCATCAGCGTCGGCGCGAGAAAGATCGCGCCCTTGCGCAGGTTGGGGCCGAGCTTCGGGATCTCGTCCTCGCGCAGCCGTGGCAGCCGCTGGTTGACTGACTGGAAGTGCACCTGGGCGTAGACGGCGATGTAGTAGAGAAGTGCCGGCAGCACCGCGGCGAGCGCCACCTCGCGGTACGGGATGTCGGCGTACTCGGCCATGATGAACGCGGCCGAGCCCATCACCGGCGGCATGATCGCGCCGCCCGCGGACGCGGTGAGCTCGATCGCCGCCGCGAGGTTCGGGCCGTAGCCGTGGCGCTTCATCATCGGGATCGAGATCGACCCGGTGGTGACGACGTCGAGCGTCGTCGAGCCCGAGATCGCGCCGTACAGCCCCGACGAGATGACGGCGATCTTGGCGGGCGCGCCCGACCGGCGTCCGGCGATCACCGTGGCGAGATCGTTGAAGAAGGCGCCGCTCCGCGCGAAGCGCATGATCTCGCCGAACAGCACGAATAGAAACGCGTACTTGGCCGCGGTCTCGAGCGGCAGCCCGAGCATGCCTTCGTCGGTCAGCACCTCGGTGTCGATGAAGTTGCGGTAGGGAACCCGGGCATGGGTCAGGATGCCGCCGAGATGGTGGCCGAGCAGGGCGTAGACGATGAAGTCGAGCGTCAGCAGCGCGAAGGCGAAGCCGACCACCCGCCTCGTCATTTCAAGGGTGAGCAGAATCAGCGCAGTGCCGAAGATCACGTCCCAGCGCGACATCAGATCGAGGAATGGAATGCGACCCTCGATCCGCGCGGCGTTCAGCATGAAGTAGCCGCCGAGGGCGACGGCCGCCACCGCCAGCGCCCCGTCGTACCACGGCACGCGACGGACATCGGCGTGAGGCGACGGCGCGATCATCAGGAAGCAGAGCGCGAGCGACCCGGTGAGGAAATTGATGGCGACGCGCCAGTCGCTCACCGTCGGCAGCACCGCCGAAGCGATCACGTACAGAGTGAGCGCGGCCGATCCCAGCGCGAACGCCCATGCCGCCCAGCCCTCGGGCGAGCGGCGCGCGCCCATCGCGAACCAGACATCCACGCGAAAGAGGGGGCCTCGGAACAGGCGGGCGGGGAATGCGTCCAGCATGTCGCCCGCCCCGCGCTCAGATCTTGCTCTGTTCGAGGGTCGAGGGCGCAAACAGGTCGGCGATCGACATCGCCTTGGCCGACAACCCCTGGGTGTGGTGGTAGCGCAGAAAGGCTTCGATCGTCGCCTTGTTGGCCTGCACACCGTAGGGCCAGAAATCCCGGCCGAACAGCGACATGGCTTCGTTCGCCATCTCCTCGACCCACGGCAGCGCCACGGGCGGGATATTGATGCTGCGGAGCTCGGCGAGCGCCAGCTCCTTCGCCGCGTCGAACGCCTTGTAGATGCTGGCGGGCAGCCACGGATAGCGTTTGGCTTTGGATTCGAGCACGCCGACCAGGTGCATGATCGGAAAGATCGAGGTTTTCTTGAAATAGGCCTTTTCGGCCGAGACGAAATCCTCGAACAGCCGCGCGACGTTGGGCGCGCGCTTGAGATAGACGCTCGGCGGTCGCGGGGCGATCACCGCGTCGAGCTCGCCCGAGGCCAGCATCTCGGAGAGTGTGCGCGTCGACGGGATCAGCTCAAGCTCGACGCCGGCCGGCAGCTTCAGCGCCACCTTCTCGGTGCGGCCCGCCTGCTCGAGGCCGCCGGTGCGCCAGCGGATGTCGGACGGCTTCACGCCGTACTCGTCCTCGAGCACGCCGCGCATCCACACGACGGCGGTCACCTGATACTCGGGCACGCCGACGAGCTTGCCCTTGAGGTCCTGCGGCTTGGTGATGCCGCGGTCGGTGCGGACGTAGATGCCGGAGTGGCGGAACTTGCGGCCGGGGAAGATCGGGATCGCGACGTAGGGGCATTCACCGCGCGCGCGCAGGGCCACGTAGTTTGAGAACGACAGCTCGGCGACGTCGAACTCCTCGTGGTGCAATGCGCGGTGGAACATCTCCTCGGGCTCGAGGTCGAAGTAGGTGGGTTCGCAGCCCTCGATCGAGACCTTGCCCTCGAGCAGCGGGCGGGTGCGGTCGTAGTTGGAGAAGGCGACGGTCAGCGGGACGCGATGCACGGGCACCTCGGTTTCGGAGGTTGGCGGTCAGGAGTCGGCGGAGAGGTCGAGCACGAGCCGGGTCCGCTCCATCTCGATGCGGTACCACAGGATCGAGGCGAGCAGCGCGAGCGCGCCGGCCTGGTGGGCGAGAGCGAGCGGAATCGGCACGACGTAGAGCAGCGTCGCGATGCCGAGCGTCGGCTGAACGAGGGCCATGGCGCCGACGTGGTGCAGGGCGGCGCGCGCCTTGCGTGGCAGAGGTCGGGACACAGCGGCGACCCACAGCGCGATCGCGGCGATCGCGGTGACGATCCCCAGCACGCGATGGTCGAACTGCACCGTGGCGACGTTCTCGAAGAAATTCCGCCACCACGGCTCGATGTCGAAGAAGCCGTCCGGAATCCACTGGCCGTCCATCAGCGGAAACGTGTTGTAGGTGAGGCCGGCCTTGTTGCCGGCGACGAACGAACCGGCGATCGCGGTGACGAACGCGAGGATCAGTAGCGCGCCGGCGCGGCGGCGCATCTCGTGGGCCGCGGCCGCTTCCGCCGGAGACGGCAGCGGCCGGTGCAGCAGCCGGAGACCAATGGTCAGCAGCGTGAGGAAGATCAGCACGCCGACGGCGAAGTGGAGCGCCAGGCGATAGGCGCTGACTTCGGGGCGGTCGATCAGACCGCTCGCCACCATGAACCAGCCGATCACCGCCTGCACGCCGCCGAGGCCGAACACCGCGAGCAGGCGCACCAGCAGCGCGCGTCCGGTCTCGCCGCGGAATGCGCCCTTGATGAGGAACCAGACGAACGGAAGGAGGAAGGCGACGCCGATCAGGCGCCCCCACAGGCGGTGGACGAACTCCACCCAGAAGATGCGTTTGAACTCGGCGAGCGCCATGCCGTAGTTCAGCATCTGGTACTCGGGCGACTGCTGGTATTGCCGGAACGCCTCCTCCCATGCCGAATCGGTGAGCGGCGGGATCGCCCCGGTGAACGGCTGCCACACGACGATCGAGAGTCCGGACTCTGTGAGCCGGGTCAGGCCGCCGATCAGCACCATCATCGCCGTCATGAAGGCGAGGACGAACACCCAGGCGACGATCGCGCGGCGGCGGGGATGGTCATAGGCGGCAAGCGGGAGCATGGTGGCCTCGGGTGACGGCTGCGGCTCGGTGGTGCCGCAAGGCTTTGAAGGATAAGGGCGGACTGGCCTGTGCGGAACAGCGGAGAGGCTGCTTTATTAATTACTAAGTAATATTGTTGTTTATTGGATTTCACACCGTTCTCATTGACAAATCCGTGTCCGGGAATAGGATGCGGGCGATTCCGACACATCGCTTTCGACCGCGCCGTGGCGGTGTCGTATGTCCGCCCTGGTAGACCCGGGCGGCTGTTTTTTAGGAGATCGTCATGTCCCAGTCCACCTCCGCCAACGTGCATTTCCGCTCGGGGGAAATCGTCGTGGGCACGCAGGCCGCTGAGCCGCTCTCCCGCCTGGAGGACGCGGCCGAATTCCGCGCTGCCTATGCGAAGAAGGTCTCGGGCGAATGGGACAACGCCAAGTGGCAGCCGTTTCGCCTGCGCTTCGGCGTCTACGGGCAGTTGCAGCCGAACGTGCACATGATCCGCATGAAGATTCCGGGCGGTGTGATGCCGTTCGCCTGGGCGCGCACCGCGGCGGAAGCGTGCCGCCGCTGGGGCAACGGTAAGGTCCACGTCACCACGCGCCAGGACCTGCAGACGCACTTCGTGAAGCCCGACGACGTGCCCGAGATGCTGGAGTACCTCTATTCGCACGGCATGACGACGCGCGAGGCGTGCGGCAACACGCTGCGCAACATGACCTCGTGCCCGCTCGCGGGCGTCTGCCCGAAGGAGCACGTCGATGCCGGCGAGGTCGCCGCGCGTCTCGCGCAGGTGTGGATCCGCCATCCGGCGGTCCAGCACATGCCGCGCAAATTCAAGGTCACGGTATCGGGCTGCGAGGCGGATTGCGGCGCAAGCGGCATCCATGACCTCGGGCTCGTCGCCACCCACAAGGACGGCAAGCCCGGCTTCAAGGTCTATGCCGGTGGCGGCACCGGCGGTCAGGCAATATCGGCGGTGCTGGTGAAGGAGTTCGCCGACGAGTCGGAGGTGCCGAGCATCCTTGAGGCGCTGGTTCGGCTGCACCAGAAGTACTCCAACCGCCGCAACCGCAATGCGGCGCGGATGAAGTTCGTGCTGAAGCGCTTCGGCGCGGAGAAGTTCAAGGCGCTGTTCGACGAGGAATACGCGCGCGTGCGGGGTCTGCCGACCCGGCCGTGGGACAAGCTCGCGTGGCGCCAGGGCGACGAATCGCTGCCGCCTCCGGCTTCGCCCGGCGGCGTGGTGACGCGCGATGACGGCCAGGTCGGCGTCGTCGTGAAGGCGCCGCTCGGCATCTACACCGCCGACGAGATGGAGCATCTGGTGTCGTTGGCGGAAGGCGCCGGCGCCAGCGGTTTGCGCACCACGCGCGATCAGAACCTGATCATTGTGTCGCCGCGGCCCGATAAGGTCGCGGCGCTGGTCGACCGCGTGCGCGTGATGGGCTTCTACGTCGAGAATCGCGTCGGCGACGCGCCCGACGTCGTTGCCTGCCCCGGCACCACCACCTGCGGCATCGGCATCACGAACTCGCAGAACTTCGGAAAGGAAGTTCAGGACGCGGTGCGCGAGTTCACCGCGAAGCCGAATGTCTCGGTGAAGATCTCGGGCTGCCAGAACGGGTGCGGGCTGCATCACGTCGCCGACTTCGGCTTCCGCGGCATGGGGAAGAAGATCGGCAGCCGCAACGCGCCGCATTACCAGATCTACATCGGCGGCGACTTCCGCCAGGTCGGCCATATCGGCCTGTCGGGCCCGATCGTGCCGGCTCGCCTCGGTGAGAAGGCGCTGCGGTTGATGATGAAGGGCTACGAAGCGGGCCGCGCGAGCGCGTCGGAGTCGGTCCGCGACTGGGCGCTTCGGCTCGGCAAGGACGGGCTCAAGGCGCTGGTTGCGCCGATCGAGGCCGAGATCAATCCTGCCGACGAAGGCCTGTTCTACGACTTCGGCGAGGACTGGGAGTTCTCCCCGCCGGCCGGCCGCACGTCGGAGTGCGCGGCGGGATTCGCCGACGATGACCTGCAGAAGGACCTCGCCGACGACGCGCTGGTCGACATGGATCGCGCCATCGAGGCGGGTCTCGCCGATGTGGCACTCGCGCGCGCGACTGGCGGCCTGCGCTATTCGGCGCAGCGGCTGCGCATCAAGGCGGCCGCAGCGGGTGCCGAGAGCGACGATGAGTCCGTCGTGCTGGGCAGCATCCGCGCCTTCTTCGCGGACGAGGCCGACCTGCTCGCCAATCTCGATCGCCTGCTGAAGGCGCGCGAGACCGCCCGCGCCGGCCGCGACGGTCTTGCCGCGGTCGAGGCGGCGCGCGAGGCGCTTGCGCTGTGGATTGATACCGTGACCGAGGTGATGGAGAAGCCGGCCGTGCAGCCGGCCTTCGATCCTGCCATGCTCGGCGATTCCGGAGGTTCGGTGGCGGCGATGCTGAGGGGTAGCGGAGCCTGATTCGCCGCCTATCTATGAAGTTGCCCGGCAGCCATGCGCCGGGTTCAGTTCACGCCGCCCGGTCCGATGCGCTAGAAGGGGAGCCGGGCGGCGCATTTCCGGAGTAACGGGTGTCTGAGCTCAGCCTGAAGCACGGTCTTCGCTTCGAGGACCTCTATAGCCATGCGGGTCTCGCCCGCCTCGACCAATCCTTCCGCGCCGAGCTCGCCAAGTCCGACGCCGAGCTGGCCGCGCGACTCGACGCCGCACGGCTCGACCCCGATTCGCTGGGCCCGAAGCCCGAAGCCGACCTGCTGCTCGCGGTCGCGCCGTACTTCGAGGATTTTGTCGCCGATCTGTTCGGCATCTCGTCCGAGGTCCAGGTCCTGGCCGCGAAGCACAACGCGCTGTCGCCGCTCTACGCCTGCAAGCGCCTGTTCGTGCAGCGCCGCGCCGCCAAGGCGGTGAAGGCCGACGAGATCGAGGGCCTTGACGGCCGCGAGCTCGAGGCCGAGTTGCTCGCCGTCCTCGGCATCTCCAAATTCGACGAGCTCGCGTTCGCGCGCGCCGTGATGTCGTGGCTCGATGACGAGCCCGCGCACGAATCACCGCTCGCGTTCGCCGCGCGCTACGCCGCGTGGGCGACGCTGTCGCAGGCGGGCCGCGCGCGCCATGCCGGCAGCGTGCTGTTCCACATCCCGGCGAAGCTCGATCCGATCCACCTCGTCCACGTCGAGAAGACGAACCGCGACGGCGTCACCATGCTCGGCCTGCCGGCCGAGAAGCAGCGCCGCCGCGAGGGCTTCGCGCTGACCGACGAGCGCATGGACATGGTCGGAGCACTCGACCATGCCCACTACTGCATCGTCTGCCACAACCAGGGCAAGGACAGCTGCTCGAAGGGGCTCAAGGACAAGAAGACCGGCGCCTATCAGAAGAGCGCGCTGGGCGTGTCGCTGCCCGGCTGCCCGCTCGACGAGCGCATCTCCGAGATGAATTCCCTCAAGTCCGAGGGCCACGCGATCGCGGCGCTTGCCGCCGTCACCATCGACAACCCGATGGCCGCGGCGACCGGGCACCGCATCTGCAACGACTGCATGAAGGCCTGCATCTATCAGAAGCAGGAGCCCGTCAATATCCCGCAGGTCGAGACGCGCTCGCTCACCGACGTGCTCGATCTGCCGTGGGGCTTCGAGATCTATTCGCTGCTGACGCGGTGGAACCCGCTCAACCTGCGTCGCCCGGTCCCGAAGGCCGACTCCGGCTACAAGGTGCTGGTCGTCGGCATGGGGCCGGCGGGGTTCACGCTCGCGCACCATCTGCTGAACGAGGGGCACGCGGTCGCCGGCATCGACGGTCTCAAGATCGAGCCGCTGAACGCGGCGCTGTCGGGCGTGAACGCCGACGGCTCGCGCGTGCCGTTCAAGCCTGTGCGCGACTGGACGAGCCTGCGCGAGAACCTCGATGACCGGACGATGGCCGGCTTCGGCGGCGTCGCCGAGTACGGCATCACCGTTCGCTGGGACAAGAACTTCCTCAAGCTCGTGCGGCTCCTGCTCGAGCGCCGCGCCTCGTTCGCGCTCTACGGCGGCGTCCGCTTCGGCGGCACCATCACCGTCGAGGACGCGTTCGCGATGGGCTTCGACCACATCGCGCTGTGCGCCGGCGCCGGCCGCCCGACGTTCATCAACATGCCGAACGCGCTCGCCCGCGGCGTGCGCCAGGCCTCCGACTTCCTGATGGGCCTACAGCTCACCGGTGCCGCCAAGGCGGACTCGATCGCCAATCTCGTAGTGCGGCTACCGGTCGTCGTCATCGGCGGCGGCCTCACCGCGATCGACACCGCGACCGAGTCGCTCGCCTACTATCCGGTCCAGGTCGAGAAGTTCCTCTCGCGCTACGAGACGCTGATTGCCGAGCGCGGTGAGGCCGCGGTCCGCGCGCGCTGGACGCCGTCCGAGGCCGAGCTCGCCGACGAGTTCCTCGCCCATGGCCGCGCGATCCGCGCCGAGCGCGATGCGGCGAAGCGCGAGAACCGCGAGGCGAAGATCCGCGAGCTCGTCCAGTCCTGGGGCGGCGCCACCATCGCCTACCGCCGCTGGTTGATCGACAGCCCGAGCTACACGCTCAACCACGAGGAAGTCGAGAAGGCGATGGAAGAGGGCATCTCCTTCGCCGAGGGCCTGAGCCCCGTGGAAGTCGAGATCGACGAATCCGGTCACGCCAAGGCGCTCGAGTGCGCGCGCATGGAGTCCGGCGACGACGGCCGCCTGCAGGATACCGGCGAGACCGTGTTCCTGCCGGCTCGCACGATCCTGGTCGCCGCCGGCACCCAGCCCAACACCGTGCTCGCGCGCGAATCGAATACGCCGATCGCGCTCGACGGCCGTCACTTCCAGGCGGTCGATGAAGACGGCAATCCGGTCCATCCGGAGCGCTCGCCGAAGCCCGCCAAGACCCAGGTGCTGATGGCGGTGGAAAAAGACGGCAAGCGCGTCAGCTTCTTCGGCGACCTGCATCCGTCCTTCGCCGGCAACGTCGTCAAGGCGATGGCGTCGGCCAAACGCGGCTATCCGGTGGTGAGCCGCACGCTCGCCAAGCGCAAGGCCGAAGGCCCGAGCGCCCGCGAACTGTTCGCGACTCTCAACCGCGATCTCCGTCCGCGCGTCCACGCGGTCAACCGCCTGACGCCGACCATCATCGAGGTGGTGGTCGAAGCGCCGGCCGCGGCGCGCGCGTTCCGGCCGGGCCAGTTCTTCCGCCTGCAGAATCTCGAGACCACCGCACCCGTCGTCGACGGCACGCGTCTCGCGATGGAGGGCCTCGCCCTCACCGGCGCGTGGGTCGACAAGGACAAGGGCCTGGTCTCGGTCATCGTGCTCGAGATGGGCGGCTCGTCCGATCTCTGCGCGATGCTGAAGCCGGGCGAGCCGGTGGTGCTGATGGGCCCGACCGGCACGCCGACCCACACGCCAGCCAGGGAGACCGTGCTGCTGGTCGGCGGCGGTCTCGGCAACGCCGTGCTGTTCTCGATCGGCAAGGCGCTGCGCGCCGCCGGCTCGAAGGTGCTGTATTTCGCTGGCTACAAGAAGCGCATCGACCGCTACAAGGTCGAGGAGATCGAGGCCGCGGCCGATGTCGTGGTCTGGGCGTGCGACGAAGCTCCGGGCTTCACCGCCGACCGGCCGCAGGACGCGGCGTTCGTCGGCAACATCGTCGAGGCGATCAAGGCCTACGGCGAGGGCAAGCTCGGCGCGCCCGCGATCAATCTGTCCGAGGTCGACCGCATCGTCGCCATCGGCTCGGATGCGATGATGGCTGCGGTCGGCCGCGCCCGCCACGGCGTGCTGCAGCCGCTGCTGAAGCCCGAGCATGCCGCCATCGGCTCCATCAACTCGCCGATGCAGTGCATGATGAAGGAGATCTGCGCGCAGTGCCTTCAGCCGCACGTCGATCCCAAAACCGGCGAGACCACCGTCGTGTTCTCGTGCTTCAACCAGGATCAGCCGCTCGACGAGGTTAACTTCGCGGGACTCCGCGATCGCCTGTCGCAGAACGGCGTTCAGGAGAAGCTGACGGCGCAGTGGATCGACCGGTGCCTGAAGCGGCTCGGCGCCCGCACCGCAACCGCGGCGGAATAGCTCACGTGAGCGGTTCGCACTTGGCGTGAGCGCCGGCGCGCGCCACACTTCGTGCCCAAGCCGAAGGAGTGAGCCATGTCACAGGTCCGTCTCGACTACGCCGCGTTCCGCAAACAGGCGCCGACGGTCGCCGACGCGCTGACCGCCATCAGCAAGACGGCCAAGGAAAATGGACTCGAGCCCGACCTGATCGAGCTTCTCAAGATCAGGGCGTCGCAGATCAACGGCTGCGCCTTCTGCCTGCAGTACCACCTCAACGAGGCGCGCAAGCTCGGCGTCGCCGCGGAGAAGCTCGATCTTGTCGCCGTCTGGCACGAGGCCGGGATTTACTCGAAGCGCGAGGAGGTTGCGCTCGCCTGGACCGAGGCGTTGACCGAGGTGTCGCGCATAGGAGCGCCGGACGAGCTCTACGCCGACGTGGTCGCCACGTTCGGCGACACCCAGGCCCTGTTCCTGACGGTCGCCGTGGCCACCATCAACACCTGGAACCGCATCGCCATCGCCTTCGGCTTTGCCCCGCCGATCCCGAAAGCCGCGCCGGTGGCGTCCCGCGCCGCCGGCTGAAACCCGCCTGAAATCAAGGCCGCGTATGGCGTAGTCGTCCGCCATGGACGGCGGGCCGGATCGTCCCTACATGTAGCCACGGCTCGCTCCGGGCCGCGCCCGGGCCTGAAGAATGGAGACCGTGATGCGCCTCTTCCCCTGTTGGGTCCTCAGCTTCGCCGCGCTGCTCTTCCTCGCCGGCACCCTGTCGGCGTGCGGCGTCAACGACGTGCCCCGGCTCGACGAGCAGGTGAAGGCGGCATGGTCGCAGGTGCAAAACCAGTACCAGCGCCGCGCCGATCTGGTGCCGAACCTGGTCGAGACGGTGCGCGGCTATGCCAACCAGGAGCGCCAGACGCTCCAGGCGGTGGTCGAGGCGCGGGCCAAGGCGACGCAGATGCAGATCCCGGCCAACATCACCGAGAACCCCGAGGCCTTCAAACAATTCCAGGACAACCAGGCGGCGCTGTCGTCGAGTCTCGCGCGCCTGCTGGCGGTGTCGGAGAACTACCCCGACCTCAAGTCGAACCAGAACTTCCTCGCGCTGCAGAGCCAGCTCGAGGGCACCGAGAACCGCATCTCGGTGGCGCGCCGCGACTACATCGGGGCGGTGCAGGCCTACAACACCAACCTGCGCACGATCCCGGGGCGCTGGGTCGCGGCGATCCTCTATCCCGACGCCAAGCCGAAGGAGAACTTCACCGCCGACGCCGAGAGCCAGCGCGCGCCGCAAGTGAAGTTCTGACGCGATGACCGTGGCGTTCGCGCGCGTGTCGGTCGTCCGCGTCGCGCTCGCGGCGCTCACGGCGCTCGCGTGGCTGGCGGTCGTTCCGGCGCTCGCCCAGCAGCCGAAATTCCCCGCGTTCACCGGTTATGTCGTCGACGACGCCGGGATTCTGTCGCCGCAGGCCAAGGCATGGCTGACCCAGAACCTGGGGGCCATGCAGCAGGCGCGCCATCAGCAGATCGTCGTCGCCACGATCAAGGATCTGCAGGGCACGCCGATCGAGGACTACGGCTACCAGCTCGGCCGCGCCTGGGGCGTCGGCGAGAAGGGCAAGGACACCGGCGCCATCCTGCTCGTCGCGCCGAAGGACCACGCGGTGCGCATCGAGGTCGGCTACGGCCTCGAAGGCGAGCTCACCGACGCGGCGTCGCGCCAGATCATCGAGCAGAGCATCCTGCCCGCGTTCCGCACCGGCGACTTCGACCGCGGCGTGATCGCGGGCGTGCGCGGCATCATGGCGGCGCTCGGCTATCAGCCGAGCGGCGCGGGTGCCTCGGCGCCGGTGCCGGCGAAGAGCACCGGGCAGATTCCGCCGTTCGTGTTCTTCATCTTCGTCTTCCTGCTGTTTGCGTTCCTGCGCGCGCAGAGCCGGGTTGGTTCGTCGGCGACGGGCCCGTGGCGCCGCAGCTCGCGCGGCGTCTATCCGGTCATCTTCCCCGGAGGCTTCGGCGGGGGCGGCGGTTTCGGTGGTGGTGGGTTCGGTGGAGGCGGCTTCGGCGGCGGGGGCGGCGGCTCTTTCGGCGGCGGAGGCGCGACGGGGAGATGGTGACATGGCGACGCATCCGCTGAGCGACGAGGACCGGACGCGCATCGAGGGCGCGATCGGAGTCCTGGAGAGCCGGACCTCGGCCGAGCTCGCCGTCGTCGTCGCGCGCCGCAGCCACGACTACGCCTCGCACCCGTTCCTGTGGGCCTCGCTCACGGCATTCGTCGTCGGTATCGTCGTGGCGCTCGGCTGGCCGGTCCTCACCGGTGTCGATGTGGTGCTGATCGAGGGGATGGTCTTCGCCTTCGTCTGGCTGCTGCTGCACTTCACCGATATCGGTATCGCGTTGGTGCCGGACGCGCTCAAGCAGCGGCACGTGAACCGTGCCGCGCGCGCCGAGTTCGCGACGCTGGTCGCGCAGCAGACTGAGGACCTGAACGGAATGCTGCTCTACGTCTCGGTCGCCGAGCGGACCGTCGTGATCCTGGTCGACCGTGCCATCAGGGCGCGCATCGGCGACGACACCTGGAGCGGCATCGTCGCGCGCTTCCGCGAATCCGAACGGCCGCTGGTCGAGCGCATTCTCGCGGCGATCGAGGCGTGCGCCGTGGCGCTTGGCCCGCAGTTCCCGCCGGTGCCGAGCCAGAGGAACGAGATTCCGAACGCAGTCCAGGAACGCTAGACGCGGCGGGTTGCACCCCGCCGCTCTTTAAAGACCGGCGCTAGTTGGCCGTGCCGCTGGCGGCCTGCAGCGCCGTCTGCACCCGCTTCACCACGTCCTTGGGCGCCTTGTAGAAGCTGTCGACGATCTTCGCGGTCTCGGCGCCATCCGACACCTCGATGTCGATCTGGGCCTTGTCGGCGTCGGCCAGGAACTCCTTGTCGCGCATGGTGTCGACCACAGCCTTGCCGAGCGCCGCGACGCGGTCCTTGGGCGTCCCCGGCGGGGCGGCGAGCGGACGGCCGAGCGCGAGCGGCGCGAACAGGAACTCGAGCGCTGCGCGCACGTCCGGCGTTTTCGCCTCGTCGAGGATGTTGGGCACATCGGGAAACGCCGGGTCGCTGCGGCTGCCGGCCTGGGCCACGAGGATTACCTTGCCCTCGGCCGCGGCCGACCCGGCGACGGTGCGGTACGACGTCGTGGTGATGCCGCAGGCGCCGGCGATCTCGCCACGCTCCATCGCGAGCAGGCGCTCGGGCGTGCCGGGATAGCCCGCGATCACCTTGAACTTCATGCCGAGAAGATCGCGGTAGACGATCGGGAACGAGTAGGCCTGGGCGCCGACGCCCGACGCGCCGACCACCACCTCGCGGGTGTAGAAGTCCTTGATCGTCTTCACGCCGCTCGAGGCCGACACGATGCAGGTGTCGTAGTCGAACTTCATGTTGCCGAGCCACTCGAACTTGCGGCCGTCGAACTTCGCCTGCGGGTTCTCGAACACGTTCTCCTGCACCGCGGTGCCGCGCACCATGCCGATGTAGGACCCGTCCTTGGGCGAGGTGTTGTAGATCTGGTTGGCGAGCACCATGCCGCCGCCGGCGCCGACGTTCTGGACCACGGTCGATGGCTCGCCCGGGATGAACCGCGCGATGTGACGCGCCAGCAGCCGCGTGTAGGCGTCGTAGCTGCCGCCGGCGTTCGACGGCGCACCCATCGTCAGCTTGTGGCTCTTGTAGAACGCCGCGACGTCCTCGGCGACCGCTGGCGCGGTGGCGAAGACGATGCCCAAGCAAATTCCGAAGAGAAGCCTTACACACGCACGCTCGACGCAACGCTCCACGGTGCTAAGTGACATGGCGATCTCCCTGTTGGATGCCCCGGCTTATGCGCCCCGCCTTATCCGACGATGGCTGCCTTCACTCTTCACGCGAACCGATGATGTCAGGCGGCTTTCGCCTCAGGCGACTTTGGGCCTCCGCTTGCTGTCCGCGGTCTCGCTCGAACGCACCTCGCTCGAACGCTCCCACGGCGGAACGCGGAACCACGCCGCGATGAAGTCGACAAACAGCCGCACCTTCTTGGGCGGCATCGCGCCGTAGGGATAGACGACGTAGAGCGGC
>DATJIG010000274.1:0-11411 GCA_035493495.1 Alphaproteobacteria bacterium | reverse complement strand
GTCGGCGGTCTCGACGGCGACGCTGCCGTGGCCCGCGAGGCAGACGATCACCTCGTCGAAGGCGCGGCGCTGCGGCGCCGACTTGCCGCCCGGCGGGATCTCCAGCACGAACACGCCGATGTGCTCGCCGCCGCCCTTGAGGCGGACGATCGTGCCGTTACAGCCATCGCCCAAGCGCGGCCAGCGGCCGGTCTCGACCTCCAGAAGATTGACGCCGAAATCCTCGACGATGGGCGGACCCTCGTTCTTCGCCCATTCGATGTAGCTGTCGACCATGTAGCGGATTGGGCCGGTGGTCAGCTTCAGCGATGCGGGAGGATTTTGCTCGGTCATACGGTGCCTCATGTGCGGGGCGGCATCTTGCTCCGCAGCCAGGGCGATGCCAAGCGCACTTTACCGCAGTCGCGCACGCGCCGATGATGGTGAAAACAGGGGGAAACATGAAGCTTCCGAGAGAGACGCGGCCCGCCACCGCGACGATCCGTTCGCGTGTCGTGCTGGAGATCGCTTCCGAGCTGGTCGGCCGCAAGGATCAGACCAACATCCAGGCCAAGGTGCTTCTGCGCCCGGCGCGTGGCGACAAGGAGTGGCGTCTCGCGTTGTTCGGCTCCAGCACCACCGAGGGTATCGCGGCGGTGGCGAGCGGCGAGGCCGATCTCGCCATCACCAACCCGTCGGCGGCGCTGTCGGTCGCGGTTCGCGGCAACGGCATGTTCAAGGCGCCGCAGCCGGTGCGGCCGATCGCCGTCATCCCATCGTTCGACCTCTGCCTGTTCGGCGTGCGCGGCGATCTCGGCATCACCCATATTGAGGAGATCGCCGAGCGCAAGCTGCCGCTCCGGCTCAGCCTGCGCGGCGAGCGCGACCACTACCTCCAGCCAATGCTCGACGACATCCTCGCCGCCTGCGGCTGCTCGCTCGCCGACATCGAGCGCTGGGGCGGGAAAATCGCCTACGGCGGCACCCTGCCCTACTTCAACGGCCCGCGCATGGACGCCTACCGCAACGGCGAGATCGACGCGATCTTCGACGAGTCGGTCACCAACTGGTGCAACGATGCGCCGACCATCGGCATGCGCTTCCTCCAGATGCGCGAGGACACGGTGCGCAAACTCGAAGCCTTGGGCTACCGGCGCGGGATCGTTCCCAAGGCCGATTTCCCGAACCTTCAGGAGGACGTGCTGTCGCTCGACTTCAGCGGCTGGCCGATCCTCGTCCGCGCCGACGCCTCGGGCGAGTTCGTGACGCAGGTGTGCGAGGCGCTGGCCGCCCGCGCGGACAGGATTCCATGGCAGAGCCCCGGGCCCCTCCCGGTGGCGCGGATGTGCCGCGAGGCGCCCGACACCCCGCAACTCGTGCCGCTGCACCCGGCGGCGACGCGCGTCTGGCGCGCCCTCGGCTATCTGGATCAGCCAGGTCTTGGGTGAGCCGCTGGCGCGAGCGACCCGCCGGCACTACCATTCCGGCAGGCTGGGCGATCAACGACCACGGCCAGACATAGACAGGGAGCGAACGATGACCGAGATGCTCGAGGTCTGGCGGCCCAATCGCGATCTCACCCACGTCGACGGCGGCCGTCGCAAGGTGCTGATGAAGGACGACTACCTGACGGTCGCCCGCATCCAGTACCAGCCCGGCGAGGGCAACGACTTCCACTTCCACGAGGGCACGAGCCAGGCGCTCTACGTCATCGAAGGCGAGTTCACCGTGCGGACGCGCCATGCCGACGGCAAGGTGACGCAGAAGACGCTCAAGGTCGGCGACTGCGCGCTGGTGGCGGCGAATGAGCACGAGCAGTTCGTCAACACCGGCTCGACTCCGGCGCTGGTCTGGCAGGTGACGCACACGCCGGGCGAGGTCGTGCGCGGCCAGCCGGGGATGTGACGTCATGACCGACCTGCGATTCCGCCTCCGCCACACCATGCTGCCGGTTGTCGATCTCGACCGCTCGGTCGATTTCTACACCCGCTTGCTTGGCATGAGCGTCATGCGCGAACGCCGCGAGTCGCCGACGCCGACGGTCTACGTCGGCTATGGCGACGAGGCGACCTATCCGGCGCTCGAGCTGATCTCCGGCACCGAGCACGCCGGCGCCAAATGGCACGGCCACATCAATGTCGCGGTGTCGGACCTGACCGAACTGTGCGGGCGGCTGGCAACCGAGGGCGTCCGCTTCGCCAAGCCGCACCGCGAATTGGGCGGCAGAATCCGCTTCGCATACGCGCTCGATCCCGACGGCTTCGAGGTCGAGCTGACCGAGGGAGCCAAGTAGCCGGTCACGTTCGGCCAGTCCAGATTCGACCAGTGCGGGTCCAAGGGGTGTCGCGATGGCGCAGCAGTGGCGGTGCGTGTGGGCGTTGGCGTGGATCCTCGCGGCGGTCGCCGCGCTCGCGTCTCCGGCGCTGGCCCAGGGCCGCGGCCCGGTGACCCTGGCCATCGGCTCGGCCGCCGGCGGCGGATACGACCAGTACGCGCGGCTCACCGCGCGCTATCTGCAGCGTGAGCTGCCGGACAACCCGACGGTGATCGCGAAAAACATGACCGGTGCCGGCGGCATCGTCGTCCTCAACTGGATGTACAACTCGGCACCGCGCGACGGCACCGCCATCGCCAGCACCCAGGGCAGCTCGGTGTTCGCGCCGCTTCAGGGCATGGCCGGCGCGCAGTACGACCCGCGCGAATTCAACTGGCTGATCAGCCTCGGCGACCTCAAGAACATCCTGATCGTGCGTACGGATTCGTCGGTCAAGACGCTCGCCGACGTGTTCGATAAGGGCATGGCGCTCGGCAACGTCGCCGGCGACTCGTCGATCATCCCGGCGATGCTCAACCGCCTGCTCGGCACCCGATTCAAGATCATCACCGGCTATCCCGGAACCAACGCGGTGGCGCTCGCGGTCGAGCGCGGCGAGGTCGATGGCACCATCAATCTCGAATGGGGCAGTATCAAGTCGACCCGCGCCAACTGGCTCGCGGAGAAAAAGATCCGCCTGCTGCTGCAGGTGACGTTCACCGGCGTGCCGGAGCTCGCCGACGTGCCGACGATCGTCAACTACATCAAGTCGGACGAGGATCGCGACATGCTGCAAATACTGCTGGCCAAGCAGGACATCGGCCGGCCGTTCCTGGCGCCGCCCGGCATGGCGCCCGAGGTCGTCGCCGAGCAGCGGCGCATCTTCGCCAAGATCGCCAAGGATCCCGAGTTCATCGCCGAGGCCGAAAAGATGAAGCTGACGATCGACCCGTCGCCCGGCGAGGAGCTGGCAGCGCTGGTCAAGCGGGTGTACGCGATCTCGCCGTCGACGATCGAGCACCTGCACCGCGAGATGAAGCTCGCCGAGAGCGGTATCGTCGAGCGGTGAGTGAGCGTGCCAAAAACAAAAAGCCCCGGACTTCGGTCCGGGGCTTTTCGTTCGCTGCTCTGGCTCGCGTTAGCGCGAGTAGAACTCGATCACCAGGTTCGGCTCCATCTGCACCGGCCACGGC
Source organism: Alphaproteobacteria bacterium (assembly GCA_035493495.1). Taxonomy (GTDB): domain Bacteria; phylum Pseudomonadota; class Alphaproteobacteria; order SMXQ01; family SMXQ01; genus DATJIG01. The sequence goes on along the minus strand of DATJIG010000274.1, from coordinate 7,925 downwards.
ACGTCGGCCGGCTTCGGGGTGCGGACGAACGTGCCCTTCATCTCGCGGTGATCGACGTCGTAATAGTCGGGAACGTCGCGCTCCGGACTCTCGACGGCGGCGAGGATCGTCGTCATCTGGCGCGACTTCTCGCGCACCTGGATCACGTCGCCTTCCTTGAGGATGTAGGATGGAATGTTGACGCGCTTGCCGTTGACCGTGATGTGGCCGTGGCTGACGAGCTGGCGCGCGGCGAACGGGGTCACGACGAACTTGAGACGGTACACCGCGGTGTCGAGGCGGCGCTCGAGCAGGGCGACAAGGTGGTCGCCTGAGTCGCCACGGGAGCGGATCGCTTCCTCGTAGTAGCGGCGGAACTGACGCTCGCCAATGTTGCCGTAGTAGCCCTTCAGCTTCTGCTTCGCCATCAACTGGATGCCGTAATCGGACGGCTTGTTCCGCTTGGCGCCGTGCTGGCCGGGGCCGGATTCGCGCTTGTTGACCGGGCTCTTCGGGCGACCCCAGAGGTTGAGGCCGAGGCGGCGGTTGATCTTGTACTTGGACTGGATGCGCTTGGTCATGGAATACCCGTGTTGGCGGAGTTATTGAGGTGTCCCGATAGGCCCAAATTCAGGCCGGTAAGCCTTTGATTTGGACGGGATTTTGGACCGGCCGATAACGACCGCCACAACCCGCGTTCTCGGGAGTACGCGCCGGGGCTTCCGGCGCGAGGGGCGCACTATAGTCAGCCCTGTCTGATTGTCAAACCGCGCCGGACGGCCGTTTCCGGGCCCTCGCCCGCGACGAATTGACCGAATCGGGCTGCCTTTTCGCACACTCGGGTACCGCGCCGGTGTAGTCCTCCGGCCCCAGTCCCGAGCACGCTTACGCTAGTGTCCGACGACCGTCGCCCCCTTGGGAATCGCCTCCGAGCCGGCCGGCGAATTTGACGCCCATATCGACGCCCTCCACCGCGAGATCGCCGCCAGCCGGCAGGCCCACCTGTGCCCTAGCGCGCTCGGCGAGGAGAGCCGGGGCAAGGGTTCGCGACTTGGGTCGTCACCGAAGCACAGCGACTGCTCACCGTTTATCGCGCCGAGGTGCGACGGCAAGGCGAGCGCCTGTTGCCCAGCGTGATCGACGGTTTCGGCGGATGCCCCTCATCAGTGACAACGACAACGGCTGACGGCCCGTTTGATCCTCAGTGCTCGCGGGGCTTGCGGCCGAGTGGCCGCTCGGCGCTCTCGCCCCGGGCACGGGGCTCGACCAGCGCCTTGATGATGCCGCGCAGAGTGCGGACCTCCTGCTCAGTGAGGCCGACGCGGGCGAAGATGTTGCGGATGCTGATGACCATGCCGGGCCGCTTCTCGGGCGGATAGAGGAATCCCGCGCGGTCGAGCTCGCTCTCGAGATGCTCGTAGAGCGACGTCAGCGACTGGCCGGTCGCTGGATCGTTCTCGGTCCACTCCGGCAACGGCGGGACCTCGGCTGGATTTGCCTGGAACCACTCGTAGCCGATCAGCAGCACGGCCTGGGCGAGATTGAGCGACGAGTAGGTCGGGTTGAGCGGCACGGCGATCGCCGTCGACGCCACCGCGATGTCGTCGTTCTCGAGCCCGGTGCGCTCGGGCCCGAACAGGATGCCGACGCGCTTTCCGCCCGCCTCGTCGGCACGGATATTCTCCGCAGCGACGCGCGGCGTCACGACGGGCTTCATCATGTCGCGGCCGCGCGCGGTGGTCGCGTAGACCGTGTGCAGGTCGGCGATGGCGTCGGCCACGGTCGGAAACACCCGCGCCCGCTCCAACACCACGTCGGCGCCCGAAGCGGACGCCCGAGCGTGCTCGTTGGGCCAATCCTCGCGGGGTGCCACGAGCCTGAGATCGGCGAGACCGCAGTTGAGCATGGCGCGGGCCGCCGAGCCGATGTTCACGCCGAGCTGCGGCCGCACCAGCACAATGGCCGGACCCGGCGTCGCCGGTGCCGCGCGCCGCGCGTTCTTCGTGCCGGCGGTCATTGTCAGGATGGCCGCGCGCCGGCGCGGAGGAGCTTGTAGATGATCGCGTCGTAGAGCGCGTTGAACGAGGCGTCGATGACGTTGGTCGAGACACCGACGGTCGACCAGCGCTCACCCTGGCCGTCGTGGCTCTCGATCGTCACGCGGGTCACGGCGCCCGTGCCCTCCTTCGGCGTCATGATGCGCACCTTGTAATCGGTGAGCTGCATGTCGGCGAGTTCGGGATAGAACGGCGCCAGCGCCTTGCGGATCGCGTTGTCGAGCGCGTTGACGGGGCCGTTGCCCTCGGCCACCTCGATCGCGCTCTCGCCCTTCACCGACACCTTGATGGTGGCCTCGGACAGGGTGATGAGCTGGCCGCGCGCGTTCCAGCGCCGCTCGTCGAGGACGCGGAAGCTGGTCAGCTTGAAGAATTCCGGCACTTCGCCCAGCGCGCGCCGGGCGACGAGCTCGAAGCTCGCCTCGGCGCCGTCGTACGACAGGCCCTCGTATTCGTTGGCCTTCACCGTCTCCAGCAGATCGACGACGCGCCGGTCCTTGGGATCGAACTCGATCCCGGCCTCGCGCAGCTGCGCGATGATGTTCGACCGGCCCGACTGGTCGGAGACGACGATGTGGCGGTGGTTGCCGACCGTCGACGGATCGACGTGCTCGTAGCAGCGCGGGTCCTTCTCGACCGCCGAGACGTGCAGCCCGCCCTTGTGGGCGAACGCCGATTCGCCGACGTAGGCGGCGTTGCGCGCGGGCGCCCGGTTGAGGCGCTCGTCGAGGAGATGCGAGACGTGCGTCAGCTTCTTGAGGCCGTCCTTCGACACGCCGGTCTCGAAGCCCATCTTCAGCATCAGCGTCGGCAGGAGCGAGACGAGGTTGGCGTTGCCGCAGCGCTCGCCCAGGCCATTGAGCGTGCCCTGGATCTGGCGCGCGCCGGCGCGCACCGCGGCCAGCGAATTGGCGACGGCGTTTTCAGTGTCGTTGTGGCAGTGGATGCCGAGATGGTCGCCGGGGATCGTCTTCGCGACCTCGCCGACGATGCGCTCGATCTCGTGCGGCAGCGAGCCGCCGTTGGTGTCACACAGCACGATCCAGCGGGCGCCCGCGTCGTACGCCGCCTTCACCGCCTTGAGCGCGTACTCGGGGTTCGCCTTGTAGCCGTCGAAAAAGTGCTCGGCGTCGAACATCACCTCGTCCACGCGCGACTTCGCGTAGCCGATGCTGTCCGAGATCATCCGCAGGTTCTCGTCCTTGGAAATGCCGAGCGCAACCTCGACCTGGAAGTCCCAGGTCTTGCCGACCATGGTGACCGAACGCGCTTTGGTCGACAGCAGCGCCACCAGCGTCGGATCGTTGTCGGCGCTGCGGCCCGCGCGCCGCGTCATGCCGAAGGCGGTGAAGCGCGCGTGTTTCAATTTGGGAGGGGTCGCGAAAAACGCGTCGTCGGTCGGGTTGGCACCCGGCCAACCGCCCTCGACATAGTCGATGCCGAGCGAGTCGAGCGCTTCCGCGATCGCCGTCTTGTCGGCGACGTTGAAGTCGACGCCCTGCGTCTGCGCACCGTCGCGCAGCGTCGAGTCGTACAGATAGACGCGATCGCTCATCGCACCCGCTTCCACGTCGTCCCTTTAGACGAATCCTCGAGGACGACGCCGTTCTGCTTCAGCTCGTCCCGGATGCGGTCGGCGTCGGCGAAATTCCGAGACTTCTTGGCCTCGGCGCGACGTGCGATTAAATCGTCGATCGCCGCGTCGGTCAGCCCGGCGCCACCTTCCGGTTGCCATTTGAACCATGTTTCGGGATCGGCCTGCAACAGCCCGAGGACCGCACCGCCGGCCCGGAGCGACGAGGCTAGCCCTGCGCGCTCGGCCTCCGGGGCCTTGTTGATCCTGCCCGCGAGCTCGTGCAACTCTGCGACCGCCTTCGGCGTGTTGAGATCGTCGTCGAGTGCGGCCAGGACGCCCGCCGGGATCTCCTTTGCAACCGGGCCGGGACTGGCCTGGCGCAGCGCGCCATACAGCCGATCGAGTCCCTGGCGGGCATTACTCAGCGCCTCGTCGGTCCAGTCGAGCGGAGCGCGGTAATGGGCCGACAGCAGGCAGGCGCGAATCGCCTCGCCCGGCGCCTTGGCCAGCAGGTCGCGGACGGTGAAGAAATTGCCGAGCGATTTCGACATCTTCTCGCCGTTCACCGACAAAAATCCGTTGTGCAGCCAGACGCGCACGAACTCCCTGCCGCGATGGGCGCAGGTCGACTGGGCGATCTCGTTCTCGTGGTGCGGGAAGATCAGATCGAGGCCCCCGCCATGGATGTCGAAGGTCTCGCCGAGGTGCGCTTCGGACATCGCCGAGCACTCGATGTGCCAGCCTGGACGGCCGCGGCCCCACGGGCTGTCCCAGCCCGGCTGGTCGGCCGCCGACGGCTTCCACAGCACGAAGTCGGCGGGGTCTTTCTTGTAAGGAGCGACTTCGACCCGTGCGCCGGCGATCATCTCCTTGAGCGAGCGCCGCGACAGCTTGCCGTAATCCTTCATCGAGGGCACGTGGAACAGCACGTGGCCGTCGGCGGCATAGGCGTGGCCCGACTCGATCAGCTCGCCGATCATGCGGACCATCTGGGCGATGTGCTGGGTCGCGCGCGGCTCGATGTCGGGCGGAAGTGCTCCGAGCGCCGCCATGTCCTCGTGGTACATCGCCGTCGTCTCGGCGGTGAGCTGGTCGATGGCGATGCCACGCTCCCTGGCGGCCGCCATGATCTTGTCGTCGACGTCGGTGATGTTGCGCGCGTAGGTGACGTGGTCGGCGCCGTACATGTGGCGCAGCAGCCGGTACAGCACATCGAACACGACGACGGGGCGCGCGTTGCCGATGTGGGCGCGGTCGTAGACGGTCGGCCCGCACACGTACATGCGCACGTTCGAGGGATCGAGCGGCTGAAACGGCTCCTGCCGCCGCGTGAGCGTGTTGTGGAGGGTGAGCGTCACTGGGAGTTCCGTGGGATGCGCCGCATCAGGCGGTAGCGCCGGCGAGGCGCTTGTCTGCCCGCTCGCGGCCGATGAGGGGTAGCAGATTCTTCATTTCGGGTCCATGTTCGCGGCCCGTCAGCGCGAGCCGAAGCGGGTGAAACAGCGCCTTTCCGGAGCGCCCGGTGCGCTCGCGCACCGCCCCCGTCCACACGGGCCAGGTCGCCTCGCTCCACGGCTCTTCGGGCAGCAGCTCGCGGGCGGCGGTGCTCAGGACGGCGTCCTCGATCACCGGCGCGATGGGACCGCGCACCACCGTCCACCAGGTTTTCGCCTCGTCGAGATGGGCGATGTTGCCGCGCACCGCGAGCCAGAACCGCTCGTCGGCCTCCGTGAGGCCGATCTCCACTAACCGTTCCCTAATCGATGGCAAGCCCTCGGGGACCTGTTTCGGAACGTCGAAAGGCATCCGGTGGAGCACCTTTGCGCTGAGATCATTCAACTCGCCAAGGTCGAACTGCACAGGCGACTTTCCAAATTTTTCGAGCGAGAAATGCTCCAACAGTTCGTCGTGATTAACGAGCGGCTGCACCGGGTTTGAAGTCCCCAAGTTCGCGAGCAGCGAGTTAAGTGCCATTGCCTCGATGCCCTCTTCCCTCAGGGATCGAAGCGACAATGCACCGGTGCGCTTAGACAGTCCCTCACCCCCCTTTCCGACAAGCAGCGACAGGTGCGCGAAGTTCGGAATTGATTCGCCGAGAGCTTCGAAAAGCTGGATCTGCACTGCGGTGTTGGTCAGATGATCTTCACCACGAATGATGTGGCTGATCGAATACTCGGCGTCATCGACAACGCTCGTAAGCGTGTACAGCGGAACGCCATCTTCACGGATTAGCACCGGGTCGCTTAACGATTCAGCGTCAATCGATACAGGACCGCGGACGACATCGTTCCATGTCACCTGCCGCTCGTGGAGTAAGAAGCGCCAATGGGGCCGACGCCCTTCGCTCTCTAGTCTTCGGCGATCTTCATCGGTTAATCGAAGGGCCGCCCTATCGTACTTTGGTCGTAGGTGGCGGGATGCCTGAAGGCGACGGCGGCGCTCAAGTTCATCCGGAGTCTCGTAGCAGGGATATAACCGCCCTATCTGCTTTAGCTTTTCAGCAGCAGTCGAATATTTATCAAGGCGATCCATCTGCTTGAACTCATCGTCCAAATAAGGACGGAGAATCCCAAGCCACCGGAGGTCTTGCCGAATTGCGAGCGTAAAATCGGCCGTGGAGCGGTCGACGTCGGTATCATCAAAACGAAGGAAAAACTTTCCTTTCGTCTGATGAGCGAACAGCCAGTTTACGAGCGCGACTCTCGCGTTTCCGACGTGAAGTAGGCCCGTCGGCGACGGCGCGAATCGGGTCCGGACCTCGTTCATTTGGTTTCCGACGGCGGCTTGAGCGACGTCGCACCCGAGAACGCGTTGACGATCGGGTAGCGGCGGTCGCGGCCGAACGAACGGCGCGTGATCTTGACGCCGGGCGGCGCCTGCCGGCGCTTGTACTCGGCAATGTTGAGCATGCGCCAGACGCGCCGCACCGTCGCCTCGTCGAAGCGGCGTGCCGCGACCTCGTCCGGGCCGAGCTCGTCCTCGATCAGCCCCTTCAGGATCTCGTCGAGCACCGCGTAGGGTGGCAGCGAATCCTCGTCCTTCTGGTTGGGCTTGAGCTCGGCGGTCGGCGGCTTGGTGATGACGCGCTCGCCGATGACGAGGCCCGCGGGTCCGAGGCCGCCTTCGGGCACGTGCGCGTTGCGCCAGTGCGACAGCTCGAACACCGTCGTCTTGTAGACGTCCTTGAGCACCGAGTAGCCGCCGCACATGTCGCCGTAGAGCGTGGCGTAGCCGACCGACATCTCCGACTTGTTGCCGGTCGACAGCACCATGTGGCCGAACTTGTTCGACATTGCCATCAGCGTGATGCCGCGGCAGCGGGCCTGGATGTTCTCCTCGGTGGTATCGGCGTTGGTGCCGGCGAACACCGGCGCCAGCATGGTCGCGAATGCCTCCATCGCCGGAACGATCGCGATGCTGTCGAGGCGAATCTTCAGCGCCTTCGCCACCTGCTCGGCGTCGTCGAGGCTTTCCTGCGAGGTGTAGGGCGACGGCATCATCACGCAGCGCACGCGCTCAGGCCCGAGCGCATCGACCGCCACCGCCGCCGACAGCGCCGAATCGATGCCGCCCGACAACCCGAGCAGGATTCCCGGAAACCGGTTCTTGTTCACGTAGTCGCGCAGGCCCACCATCATCGCCTGATAGATGGCGTCGAGCCGGCCCGGCACCGGCGCCAGATCCGACTGGCGCGGCACCAACGCCTTGCCGCGCCGCTCGAAGCGGACGAGCCCTTCGCTCTCGCGGAACGACGGCAGCATCGCCGCGAGCTTGCCGTCGGCGCCGATGGCGAACGACGCGCCGTCGAACACCAGCTCGTCCTGGCCGCCGACCTGATTGACATAGACCAGCGGCAGGCCCGACTCGGCGACGCGGTCGCGGGCGAGTGCGGCGCGCACGCCCGTCTTGTCGGTTTCGAACGGCGAGCCGTTGATGACGATCAGCACCTCGGCGCCGCGCTCGGCGAGATGGCGCGTCACGTCGGGCTTCCACATGTCCTCGCAGACCATGACGCCGAGGGTTCGGCCGCGGAACGGAATCGGCTCGGGCAGCGGGCCTGAGTCGAACACGCGCTTCTCGTCGAACACGCCGTAGTTGGGCAGGTCCCACTTCGCGCGCACCGCGACGACGCGACCGCCGTCGAGCAGCACGGCGGCGTTGTAGCGATGCCCGTTCTCCGCGAGTGGCGCGCCGACCAGCATCGCCGGGCCGGACACGGTCGCGAGTGCCAGCGCCTCGATCCCGGCCGAGACCGCGCGCAGGAACGCGGGCTTCATGACGAGGTCTTCGGGCGGATAGCCGCACACCGCGAG
>DATJIG010000273.1:0-12395 GCA_035493495.1 Alphaproteobacteria bacterium | reverse complement strand
CCGGTAGCCATACTCGTCTCCTAGAGATCTTCAACTGAATCACCTCGACCATCGGGCGATCCGAAACAACCTGGATTTTGGGGGGTCTTGTGCGGCGCGCGGGCGCGATCGGCAAGGCGTAGCCAAAGTCGTCGATTGCTCTGTGAGAATCGAACGCTGTTTCCCCCTGAATTGCAAGACCGGAGTGCCGCGCGTCGACGAAGCGAAGTGAATCTTCACTGTGAGGCGGAGAACTTTAATTGCCTAAAGTGTGCCCTAAAATTCCACTTGGGTTCCGAGCTCGACGACTCGGTTGGGCGGCAGTCGGAAGAAGTTCATCGCCGTCGCGGCGCTGCGCGTCATCCACGAGAACAGCATCTCGCGCCACAGCGCCATGCCGGGAAGAGCGCTCGGAATCAGTGTCTCGCGCGACAGGAAGAACGACGTATCCATCAGATCGAATGCGAGGCCGGCTTTCTCGCCGAGCATCAGCGCCGCCGGCACATTCGGCGTCTCCATGAAGCCGTAGTGGATGACGACTCGGTAGAGGCGTCCTGCGAGTGGGCGCACCTCGATGCGCTGGCTCTCCGGAACCTGTGGCATGTCCTCGACCAGAACGGTCAGCAGCACGACGCGCTCGTGCAGCACCTTGTTGTGCTTGAGGTTGTGCAACAGCGCGTGCGGGATGCCCTCGCGCGCACCGGTCATGAAAACCGCCGTGCCCGGCACTCGCTGAATGCGCGGGGTCAGCGAGCTAACGAACGTCTCAACCGGCATCAGATCGCTCTGCAGCCGCTGGCTGAGCAGCGCGCGACCGCGCTTCCACGTCGTCAGCAGGACGAAGATGACGAGGCCGATGGTCAGCGGGAACCAGCCGCCGTGCGGAATCTTAGTGAGGTTCGCTGCGAAGTAGGCGAGCTCGAAGGTGAGGAACAGGCCGATCAGTGCCGCCGCGGCGATCGGGTTCCACTTCCACATCGTGAACACGACGATTGAGAGCAGCAGCGTATCGATCACCATCGTGCCGGTGACGGCGACGCCATAGGCGGCGGCCAGATTGCTCGATGAGCCGAAGCCAATCACCAGCGCGGCGACGGCGATCAACAGCGACCAGTTCACGAACGGAATGTAGATCTGGCCGATCTCGCTCTCCGACGTGTGGATGATGTTCATGCGTGGCAGGAAGCCGAGCTGGATGGCCTGCCGCGTGACCGAGAACGCGCCGGAGATCACCGCCTGCGAGGCGATGATGGTGGCTATGGTCGCGAGGCAGACAAGCGGGAGCAGGGCCCACTCGGGTGCCAGGCGGTAGAACGGGCTGTCGATCGCCGACGGCGTGTCGATCAGCAGCGCACCTTGGCCGAAGTAGTTGAGCAGCAGTGCCGGGAATACGATGCTGAACCAGGCAATGCGGATGGGCCTGCGGCCGAAGTGGCCCATGTCGGCGTAGAGGGCCTCGCAGCCGGTCGCCGCCAGAACCACGGAGCCCAGCGCGAGGAACGCAAGCCAGCCGTCGGCGGCGAAGAAGGTGATGGCGTGAATCGGGTTTAGCGCCACCAGAATGTGCGGGTGGCGCAGGATGCTGAACAGCCCGAGCGTGCCGATGACCGCGAACCACACGCACATCAGTGGGCCGAACAGCGCGCCGACATAATGGGTGCCGCGCCGCTGGATCAGCAGCAGCGATACCAGGATGACCAGGGTGATCGGGATTACCCAACGGCCGAGGTCCGGCAGGGCGACATGCAGTCCCTCGACCGCGCTGAGCACCGAGATCGCCGGGGTGATCATGCTGTCGCCGTAGAAGAGGGCTGAGGCAAAGATGCCGAGCAGCGTGACGAAGTAGGCGAGCTTGCCGCCGCGCGTCGCCGTGGTCAGGAGGGCGAGGAGCGCGAGACTGCCGCCTTCGCCGCGGTTGTCGGCCCGCAGCATTACCGACACGTACTTGACCGAGACGATCACCGCCAACGTCCAGAACACCAGTGAGAGCACACCCAGGATGTGCGGCTCGTCGAGCGCCAGCGGGTGCGTGCCGGCGAAGCACTCCTTGAGCGCGTACAGCGGGCTCGTGCCGATGTCGCCGTAGACAACGCCGATGGCTCCCAAAGCCAGCCGGCCGAGCGCGGACGGACGGCAGGCGTTGGCGGACGGCGGACAGGCAGCGGTCATGATCGGGATGGCGGTTTGGACTTGCGCTCAGGAGCGGGCGTTGAACAAACGGCTTGGCAGCCGGAGCCTCGTTGTTTTGACCCCATACGGACCACCGTTGCGGTCCAGGGGCCTCCGAGCGGGGCGGCATTGGGCCACAATCGCTGTCCCGTTGGCCTGCTGATTCTGCATGATCCCTATGAGAATAGGGAGGGGCAATGAACCGTCGCCCGCCCCGTTCTTTGCTCCGGACAGACCTTTATCGGCTCGCAAATGGCGCTGCTTTGCTCAGCTTCAAAAGACACAGGCTGGCCTCGGGCCCCTCGATAGGATGAGCGGACGCCGAATTTAATACTTATAAAAATTGTTGAATAAATATTTTGCTCTAAAAAATTATGTTGAATTGGGGGCTGGCGCACCGTAGATCGCTGGCCTGAGCGGCAGCACTGAAGATCGTTGTCCCTCGCCATCATCCGAGCGTCGGTAAGAGGATATAGAGCATGGGCATCGAGCTCAGAGGGATCGCGAAGCGGTTCGGCAACACGCCGATCCTGAAAGGGATCGACCTGTCGATCGCCAAGGGCGAGCTCGTGGCCCTTCTTGGTCCGTCCGGATCGGGGAAGACGACGCTGCTGCGCATCCTCGCCGGACTCGATTGGCCGGACGCCGGGAGCCTGAGGGTCGAGGGCGACGACTGGCTCGCGCGCCCGGCGCAGGCCCGCGGTGTGGGCTTCGTCTTCCAGCATTACGCGCTGTTCCCGCATCTCACGGCGTTCGAGAACGTGGCGTTCGGGCTGCGCGTCCGTCCGCGCGCCCAGCGCCCCGAGGAGTCGGCGATCCGCGCCCGCGTCGAGCACTTGCTGACGCTGGTGCAGATCGACGATCTGGCCGAACGCTATCCGTCGCAGCTCTCGGGCGGTCAGCGCCAGCGCGTCGCTCTCGCGCGCGCCCTCGCCATCGATCCGGCGGTGCTGCTGCTCGACGAGCCGTTCGGCGCGCTGGATGCACGCGTGCGCAAGGATCTCCGCCAGTGGCTGCGTCGTCTTCACGACGAGCAACTGCAGTCGATGACGACCGTCTTCGTCACCCACGACCAGGAAGAGGCGTTCGAACTCGCCGATCGCGTCGTGGTTATGACCGAGGGGCAGATCGATCAGATCGGCAGCCCCGACGACATTCTCCGCCGGCCGGCGACGCCGGCCGTCGCCCGCTTCATCGGCACCGAGTCGTACGGCCGCCTCGGCGTTATGGCGAAGGCCGAGGCCTATACCGTCGGTGCCGTTTGATCCGACGAACACGTTTCGCGACACCATCGACGCTCAGGAAGCGCCATGACCCGCCGTCTCGCCCGCACAGTCGTGCTGGGTTCTCTGTTCGTCGTGTCCGCCGCCTTCGGCGCCTCGGCCCAGACCTATAATGGGCCAAAGGACATCATCAACGTCTCCTACGACGTTGCCCGCGAGCTTTACATCGACCTCGACCAGGCGTTCATCGCGGAGTGGAAGGACAAGACCGGCCAGAGCATCGAGGTAAAGCAGTCGCACAGCGGCTCGTCGCGCCAGGCGCGTTCGATCCTCGAGGGACTTGCCGCCGACGTCGTCACCTTCAATCAGGTGACGGACGTACAGACGCTGCACGACCAGGCCAATCTCATCCCGGCCGGCTGGCGGAAGCGGCTGCCCAACAACAGCTCGCCGTACTATTCGCTGCCGTCGTTCCTGGTGCGCGCCGGCAATCCAAAGAACATCAGGGACTGGGACGATCTCGTCCGTCCCGACGTCAGGGCGGTGTTCCCGAATCCTAGGACGTCGGGCAACGGCCGCTACAGCTATCTCGCGGCGTATGCCTATGCGCTCGAGCAGTCGAAGGGCGACCAGTCAGCCGCGACGGAGTTCGTGCGCAAGATGCTCGCTAACGTGCCGGTGTTCGACACCGGCGGACGTGGCTCGACGACGAGCTTCGTCGAGCGCGGTCTCGCCGACGTGCTGATCACGTTCGAGGCTGAGGTGCAGGGAATCAAGCGCGAGTACGGCGACAGGAAACTGCAGGTGGTGACGCCCTCGGTGAGCCTGCTGGCGGAATTCCCGGTGACCGTCGTCGACAAGGTGGTCGACCGTCGCGGCTCGCGAATCCTTGCCGAAGCGTACCTCAAGTGGCTGTACGAGCCGACCGCTCAGGAGATTCTGGCCAAGAACTTCAACCGCGTGCACGATCCCAAGGTGGTCGACAAGCACAAGGACCAGTTCCCGCAGGTCCGGCTCGTCACCGTCGAGGACGTGTTCGGCGGGTGGGACCAGGCGATGAAAGTGCATTTCGCCGAGGGCGGTATCCTCGATCAGGTATTCGTAAATCGTTAGGCACAGGCGCGGACGAGAATTCATGACGACAGATACTGTCAGCGCCGCCCGCCCGGTGGCGCGCCGCGTGCTGCCCGGTTTCGGCCTGACCATGGGCGTCACGCTGTTTTACGTCGGGTTGATCGTCCTGCTTCCCGTCGCCGCCCTCGTTCTCAAGGCGGGCGAGATCGGCGGCGACAGGCTGATCGCCATCCTCAGCGCGCCGCGTACTCTTGCCGCAATCAAGGTAACGGTCCTCGCCGCCGCCTGCGCGACGGCGTTGAACGCCGTGTACGGTCTCCTTATGGCGTGGGTGCTGGTACGCACCCGCTTCCCGGGGCGCCGCATCGTCGACGCCATCATCGACCTGCCGTTCGCACTGCCGACCTCGGTCGCGGGCATCGCGCTGACGGCGCTGTTCGCCGGCAACGGCTGGTTCGGCCAGTTCCTCGAGCCCGCCGGACTTAAGATCGCCTACGCGTTGCCCGGCGTCGTCGTCGCCATGGCGTTCACCAGCGTGCCGTTCGTCGTCCGCACCGTGCAGCCGGTGCTGGAGGACCTCCATCCCGAGTACGAGGAGGCAGCCGCAACGCTCGGGGCGAAGCCGTGGCAGATCTTCCGCCGTGTCGTCTTCCCGGCGATCGCGCCGGCCTACGTCACCGGCCTGTCGCTCGCCTTCGCCCGCTGCCTCGGAGAGTTCGGCGCGGTGATCTTCATCGCTGGCAACCTGCCGATGAAGACGGAGATCGCGGCGCTGCTGATCTTCATCCGCCTCGAGGAGTTCGATTACCCGGCGGCGGCCGCCATTGCCACCGTGCTGCTGGGCGCGGCGTTCCTGCTGCTGCTGACGATCAACACGATCCAGGCGTGGCAGCTCCGCTATGTCGAGAAAGACAACTAAGATGGCGCAGTTTGCTCAACCGATGGTGCGGACGCGTGCCGATGCTCGGCCGCTGACACGGCGGATCCTGGTCGGTGCGGCGCTGGTGCTGACGGCGCTGTTCATTGTCGCGCCGGTGATCGTCGTGTTCGATCAGGCGTTGGCCAAGGGCTGGTCGGTGTTCGTCGAGTCGCTGGTGCATCCCGAAATGCAGCACGCGATCTTCCTCACGGTGCTCACCGCAGTCGTCGTCGTTCCGATCAACATCGTGTTTGGCGTCGCCGCCGCCTGGGCCATCACCAAATTCTCGTTTCGCGGCAAGAAGGCGTTAATCGCGTTGATTGAGGTTCCATTCTCGATTTCGCCGATCGTCGCCGGCGTCTGCTACCTGTTTCTCTACGGCGCGCAGGGGCTGTTCGGCGGCTGGCTGATGGATCACGACATCCGGGTCATGTTCAGCGTGCCGGCGATCATTCTGGTGACGCTGTTCGTCACCAGTCCGTTCGTGGCTCGCGAATTGATCCCGCTGATGCAGGTGCAGGGCCGCGATCAGGAGGAGGCGGCCGCGACGCTCGGCGCCAACGGCTGGCAGATCTTCCGCCGCGTCACGCTTCCCAATGTGAAGTGGGCGCTGCTGTACGGGGCGGTGCTGTGCAATGCGCGCGCCATGGGGGAATTTGGCGCTGTGTCTGTCGTATCCGGCAACGTCCGCGGCGCGACGAACACGCTGCCCTTGCATGTCGAGGTTCTGTACCACAGCTACAACGCGCCGGCGGCATTCACCGCCGCCGCGGTCTTGACGGTGCTCGCGGTTCTGACACTGGTGCTCAAGGCGATCGTCGAAAACCGAGCAAAGCGCTGATTCGCATCGGTCCAACCGTCGCAGTCCGCACGAAATCGGATGATCCGGCCCCGCCACTTGTGAAATGATGGCGGCGAAGCGCCTCGTGGCCAACGGCCAGCGACGCGCGTACGACGAGTCGATTTAATGCAGACACTTTCCACGCTGCGGAAGCTGGCGCTCGGCATACGCGGTCAGATTCTCAGCGGGATTCTGGTGGTGACGCTTGCGCTGGTTGCGGTCACGCTCAATGACCTGCGACAGGCGTGGACCAATTTCACCGACGCCCGTCGCGTCGAGGAGCTGAATGCCCACGTCGACGGCCTGATCACGGCGGCACGGCATTACGCGCTCGAGCGTGGCCGCGCCAACCTGCTGCTGCGCTCCGACCATCCGCCGAACGACTCCGACCTCGCTTTCATCGCCGAGCACCGCAGGCTCGGCGACGAGGCGCTCGGGCGGATCCTGTCGGGCCTGACAGATATCGCCGACGAGGAGATCGGTCCGCGCATCTCGGAGATCGCGATCCTCAAGTCCCGCGTCGAGGACCTGCGGCGGCGCATCGACCAGGAACTGGCTAAGGCGCCGGCGGAGCGCACGCTGTCGATCGTCGAGCTGTGGTATCCGACGATGACGCGGCTGGTCGAGCGGCTCGAAGACCTGTCGCTCGTGCTCGGCAAGGGCGTCGGTGGCGGCGATCTGTCGATCCTGTCCGACCTCAAGGTCGCGGGTTTTTCGCTCCGGCTCTCGGCGGGCACGGAGACGTCTCTGATGGGAGCAGCGATCGCCTCGAACCGGCCGATGGGCGGGCCTCAACTCGCCGAGGCGGCCCGTCTGTCGGGCCGGGTGGCGAGCGAATGGGAGCGCGTCGAGCGCCTCGCGGCGCTGGTCGGCGATGCCGGTATCGACGATGCGGTGACTCAGGCGCGCGAGCGTTATTTCAGCGAGTTCAACCGCATGCAGGAGCTGGCGCTGGCCGCCGCGTCGGCCGGCGGCACCTATCCGTTCACCCGGGAGACGTTCGGCGAAGCATCGACCGATGCCCTCAACTCGATCATCGAGATCGTCGAGGCGGCCGAGCGCGCGTCGGTCGCCCAGGCGCATCGCGATCGCCTGGATGCTCGCTCAGAGCTCATCAACGACACGTTGTGGTTGATCGCTGGGCTCTTCGTCGCCGCCATGACCATGTTGCTGGTGATGCGCCGCATCATCGGCCCAATCGAATCGGCCACCGGCACCATGCGGCGGTTCGCAACCGGCGATATGTCGGCGCCGATCGAGGGGCTGCGCTCGCAGAACGAGATTGGCGAGATGGCGCGTGCCCTGGCCGAGTTCCGCCGCATCACGACCGAGCACGCCCAGGCGCTGCTGTCGCGCAACCGCATGCTCGAGCTCGCCGAGGAACTGAGCAATCTTGGCCACTGGCGGATCGACGCCAAGACACGCGAGTTGACGTGGTCGCGCGGCGTCTACCTCATTCACGGCCGCGCGCCGGAGACGTTCCGGCCCACGTTCGAATCGGTGCTCACCGCATATCACCCCGAAGATCGCTCCACGGTCGAGCGCGTGCTGCGCGAGGCGCTCGAGAACGCGACGGGCTACAACCTCGACGTCCGCATCGTCCGGCCCGAGGGCAACATCCGCAACGTCGAGATCGTCGCTCGTCCGGAGACCGACGGGAACGGCAACGTCGTCGCGCTGTTCGGCGTGTTGCGCGACATCACCCGCCGCAAGCGCTCCGAAGAAGAACTGCGGCGCCTCAACGCACGCCTCAAGGGCGACGTCATTGAGCGCACGGGCGCGCTGCGCGAGAGCCAGGCCCGTATGCGCGCGATTTTCGAAGCGGAGCCGCAGTGTTTGCAACTGATCTCGCGCGAGGGCGTCGTCCTGGAGATCAACCCGGCCGGTCTCGCGATGTGGGAGGCGCGCGATGCCAATGAGATCGTCGGCAAGTCGGCGTTTCCGTGGGTCGTTCCGGCCCAGCGCTCCGACTTCCGTGCGCTCCACCGCCGTGTGCTCGGCGGCGAAGTCGCGACGGAGGAGTTCGACGTCGAGGGCCTGAAGGGGGCGCGGCGCGCTGTGGTCGTCACCGCCGTGCCGCTGCGTGACTGGACCGGCGAGGTCGTTGCCGCGCTGTATGTCGCCCAGGACGTCAGCGACCGTCGCGCCATTGAGGCGCAGCTTCGGCAGGCGCAGAAGATGGAGGCGGTCGGTCAGCTCACCGGCGGCATCGCCCACGACTTCAACAATCTGCTAGGCGTTATCGTCGGCAATCTCGACCTCCTGCGGCTCGACATGGAGGGCCATCCGATTCCGCGCCAGCTCGAGCTTGTCGACCGCATGCTCGACGCCGCCGAGCGCGGTGCGTCGCTCACCCACCGGCTGCTCGCCTTCTCGCGGCGCCAAACGCTTCATCCGCAGCTTCTCGACGTCAATCGCCTCGTCTCCGGCATGTCGAGCATGCTGCGGCGCACCTTGGGGGGCGCGATCGAGGTCTCGGCGAAGGAAGTGCCGGGCCTGTGGTCGGCCAAGGTCGACCCGGGGCATCTCGAGAGCGCGATCCTCAATCTCGCGATCAATGCCCGCGACGCCATGCCGGAAGGCGGAAAGCTGACCATTGAGATGGCGAACGTGACGCTCGGCACCGACTTCGCCGAGCGTAACCCCGGCGCCGAGCCGGGCGACTACGTGATGATCCAGGTCTCGGACAACGGCGTCGGCATGCCGCCCGATATTCTCGAGCGCTGCTTCGATCCATTCTTCACCACCAAGGAGGTGGGGAAGGGCTCGGGGCTCGGTCTCAGCATGGTGTACGGCTTCGTTCGCCAGTCGGGCGGGCACGTCAACATCGAGAGTGAGCCCGGCTACGGCACGACGGTGCGCATCTATCTGCCGCGCTCGCGCGAAGAGGCGGAGGAACGCGCCGAGAGCGACGCCATCGTCCAGGTGCCGCGCGGCTCGGGCCAGACCGTGCTGGTGGTCGAGGACAACCTCGACATGCGCGTTCTGTCGGTCTCGGCCCTCAAGGACCTCGGGTATCGGCCACTCGAGGCCGCGAACGCGTTCGATGCCCTCAAGATCCTCGATCGCGAGCCGACCATCGATCTCCTGTTCAGTGACGTCCTGCTGCCCGGTGGCATGACGGGGTTCGACCTCGCGCGCGAGGCTTCGCTGCGGCGGCCGGGCCTCAAGGTGCTGTTCACGTCGGGCTACACCGAGAAGGCGGTGATGCCGGACGACGTCGCGGAGCGCGGCTGGCAGCTCGTCGCCAAGCCGTACCGCTGGTCCGAACTCGGGCGCAAGATCGCCGCGGCCCTGAGCGAGTCCGCTTAGGCCCTCCGTGTATCTTCCGCGCGCGCGCTTCGCCTCGTATGATGCCGCCACCACATTCGAGCAGGAACCATCATGAAATACGCCACGACTGCGGTCGCCCTGGCCGTCACAGCGTCTGTTGCCGCCTTATTCACCTTTGTGGCCGCGGCATCCGCCCAGTCCGTCGAATCCTTCTATCGCGGCAACACCATCACGGTGTTGATCGCGGGCACGCCGGGCGGAGGCTTCGACGCCTACTCGCGGCTGATGGCGCAGCACCTACCGCGGTTTCTGCCGGGCAAGCCCAACATGGTGGCCCAGAACATGGGGGGCGCGGGCGGGCTCACGCTCGCCAACTCGCTCTACAACGTCCAGAAGCGCGACGGCACCGTCATCGCCTACGTCGGGCCGATCGCCATGCAGCCGTTGTTCAACCCGAACGCACCGAACACCAAGTTCGATCCCCGGCGCTTTTCGTGGATCGGTAGCCTCGCCGCATCGCAGTCGCTGCTGATCGAGTGGAAGACCGGCCCGATCCAGACTCCGGAAGACCTGTTCTCGAAGGAGATGGTGGTGGCCGGCACCGGTGCCGCCTCCGACACCGATTTCTATCCGAAGTTCATGAACAGCGTGCTCGGCACCAAGTTCAAGCTGATCACCGGCTACGTCGGCTCGCAGGAGACGCTGAAAGCGATCGAGCAAGGCGAGGCCCACGGCCGCTTCATGAGCTACGACAGCCTCAAGGCGACCCGCAAGCAGATGCTCGACGACGGCACGATCAAGATCGTGTTCCAGAATTCGCTCAAGCGTCATCCCGATCTGCCGAACATCGTCACCATCGTCGACATTGCCAAGTCGCGCGGCAAGGGCGAGGACGTGATGGAAGCGCTCAAGTTCCTTCTGGCCCCCGATGAGATGGGTCGCCCGATCGCCGGCCCGCCGGAGATTCCGGCCGACCGCGTCGCGGCGCTGCGCGCCGCGTTCGCTGAGATGGTGAAGGATCCGGAGTACCTCGCGGACGCGCGCAAACGGCATCTCGAGCCCGACCTGCCGCTTGACGGTGCGGGCGTCGAAGCGCTGGTCGACGAGATCTACAAGACGCCGAAGCCGATCGTCGATCTGGTCGCTAATTCGATGAAGTGAGTGGCCGTCTGAGCGCGGCGAGGGCCGCGCTCAGGTCGCGCTCGCTGTCGACCGCGAACGCGACGAACGTGACGAACGTGTCGGTGCCGTCGAGCGCGTCGGCCAGCGTGTTCATCGCGATTCCCGCGGCGCGCTGCGAGGGAAATCCGAAGATTCCGGTCGAGATCGCCGGCACCGCCAGGGTGCCGAACGATTCGCTGCGCGCGATCGCGGCGATCGAGCGGTAGCACCTCTCGAGCAGGCGGTCCTCGCCGGCAGTGCCGCCGCGCCACACCGGTCCGACGGCGTGGATGACGAAGCGGGCGGGGAGGCGGAACCCGGGCGTGAGGCGCGCCTCGCCGGTCGGGCAGCTGCCGATGCGGGCGCAGGCTTGAGCGAGCTCCGCTCCCGCCGCGCGGTGGATCGCGCCGCACACGCCGCCGCCCGGCGCGAGCGCCTCGTTGGCGGCATTCACGATCGCATCGACGGCGTAGGTGGTGATGTCGCCGCGTTCGACTTTCAGCGTGGGATGCTTGTCGGCCATGGCGCTCCTCCGGTTCTGCCGGACTGAGGCAGGAAGCCTGACGCAACAACCCTAACGCATCAGGCTCATGAACAGTTTCACCGCCGTGATGGCGAGGAACACCGCGAACGCGCGCGACAGGGCCAGGCGGCTGATGGCGTGGGCGGTCCGGGCGCCCCACGGGGCGACGAGGATCGAGCTCGGCACGATCAGCAGGAAGCCCACCCAGTTCACGTAGCCGAGGCAGAACGGCGGCAGGTTGGGCTGGTTCCAGCCGGTAATCATGAAGCCGATCGCGCCTGGGACGGCGATGATGAGCCCGAGCGCCGAGGCGGTTCCGACCGCGCGGTGGATCGGATAGCCGAACAGCGAGAACGTCGGCACGCTCAAGGTTCCTCCGCCGATGCCCATCATCGCCGAGACGCCGCCGATGAAGAAGCCGAGGCTGCTCAACCCAGCGCGCCCGGGGAGCTCCTTGCTGATCGTGAACTTGCCCGCGCCAAACGCCATGTTGATGGCGACGACCAGCGCCACCGTCGCGAACACCGCCGTCAGCACATGGCCCGACACGTAGCCTGCAATGGCGGTCCCGGCGATCACGCCGACGAACACAGACGGCGCGATTCGTCGCAACAGTTCTTCGTCGATCGCGCCTTTCTTGCGATGGCTGCGCGCCGAGGTGATCGACACCGGAATGATGGTGGCGAGCGAGGTGCCGACCGCGACCTGCATGCGGATCGACGGGTCGACGTTGAAGGCGTCGAAGACCAGGAAGAGGACCGGGACGACGACGATGCCGCCGCCGACTCCGAGCAGGCCGGCGAGGAAGCCGCTGAACGCTCCTGTCGCGACGAGCGCGAGCGCGAACACGGCGATTTCGGTGGAGGTGGACATGGAATGACAGCGACAACCAAGTGGAATGGGAGAACGGTTGAGTTCCCCGCGGTTTTAGCTGGCTGCCGCGATGTTTGCCACAGGTTCCGGAATGGCCGGCGGCGCGGCTGCGCGACCCTCGAGATAGCGTCGCACCAGCTCGACGTGGCCGCGCAGGTCATAGAGGCTCTGGGCATAGCCGCTCGGCACGTTGACGTCCTCGATCTGGCGCTCGATCGCGGAGAGGCGCGTCATCAGGACGTGACGGCGCTCGGGTGTCATCGGATCGCGCGCCTCGACCTCGATCGCCTTCAGGTGACGATACCATTTGAGGATGCGGCGGCTTACCTGCCAATTGTAAATCGCGGGCGCGAACTTGAT
>DATJIG010000272.1:0-9514 GCA_035493495.1 Alphaproteobacteria bacterium | reverse complement strand
CGGTCCTGCACGAGCCACGCCTCGATGCCGCCGGGCGACACCACGCGCTTGACCGAGACCGCGGCATCGGCGGGGGCAACCTCGAGGAAAAATGGCGTGAGCGCGGCGACGGCGCCGACCAGGAACGGCTTCAGCGCCTTCTTCATCGCACGGCTCCGCGGACATCGACTGGAACGGCGGCGGCAGGGCCGCCTGTGCCGTCGGGGCCCTCGCCCCGTAGCAGCACGCCGGTGACCGAGCGCTCGGGCTTGAGGACCGCGCGCGCCGCCGCAACGACCTCGGCCGTGGTCACCGCCTTGATGCGATCGGGCCAGTTCTCGACGTCCTCGATCGAGCGGCCGGTGGTGAGCGCGAGGCCGAAGGCGTAGGCGCCTCGGCGCAGCGAATCGCGGGCGATCGCGGCACTGTCGAGCAGGTGCTGCTTGGCGCGCTCGACCTCGGCGTCGGTGACGCCGTCCTTCACCAGCCGGTCGATTTCGCCGTCGAGCGCCTTCTCCGCCTTCTCGACCTCGACGCCGGGCGCGGGCTGCACCGAGACGGTGAAGGTCGCGTACTTGATGGCGTCGCCGTCGTAGTTGGCGCCGGCCCCGACCGCGACCTTGTCCTCGAACACGAGTTTCTTGTAGAGCCGCCCGGTGGCGCCGCCCGACAGGATGTCCTCGAGCACCTGGAGCGCCAGCGAGGGCTTGCCGGCGTCGGCGGCGGGCCCGAGGTAGGCGCGGGTGATCTGGGGCTCACGCACCCGCGGCGATTTCAGCACGACGCGGCGCGCCGCCAGCGGATCGGGCTCGATCAGGCGCTTGCGCGGCGCGATGTCGCGGCGCGGCACCGCGCCGTAGTACTTCTCGGCGAGCGGCTTCAGTTCCTTCGCGGTGATGTCGCCGGCGACGATCAGGATCGCGTTGTTGGGCGCGTAGTGGCGGCGGTAGAAGGCGAGCGCGTCGTCACGCGTCAGCCCTTCCATCTCCGGCAGCCAGCCGATCGTCGGCGTGCCGTACTCGTTGCGGACGAACAGCGCGGCGCCGATCTGCTCGTTGAGCTGGGCCGCCGGGCTGTTGTCGATCCGCATCCGGCGCTCCTCGATGATCACCGCGCGCTCGGAGTCGACCTGATCCGGGGCGATCACCAGGTTGTGCATGCGGTCGGCCTCGAGCTTCATCACCATCTCGAGACGGTCGCGCGCGACGGTCTGGAAGTATGCGGTCGTGTCCTCCATCGTGAACGCGTTCTCGCGGCCGCCGTTCTGGGCGACGATGTGGGAGAACTGACCGGCCGGCACCTGCTTGGTTCCCTTGAACATCAGGTGCTCGAGGAAGTGCGCGAGCCCCGACTTGCCGACGGGATCGTCGGCGGCCCCGACGCGGTACCACACCATGTGATGGACCACGGGCAGGCGGTGGTTGGGCACCACCACGACCAGCATGCCGTTAGGGAGCGTGAAACTCTCGGAGTTGTACATCGCCGCGCGTGCGGGCTCCGCGGTGGACAGGACGAGCGTGACCAGCGCGGCCCAGGCAAGCAGGCGACGGCGCGAAGCGGAAGGCAATCGGAACGGCAAGGAAAGCCCCCTGGCGCAGCGCGTCTCTGTTATGGGCTGATGACGATGGTCAGCTTACCGCGAAATATGGCGCAAGGAAGGCACCCCGGGCCGGGACAGCGACATGTCAAATCGGGATGCGTCGGGATGCGCGGAATCACCCAGCGGTGCGCAGGGCACCGCTTAGAACGTACTCGAACCTTAACGCGCTTAGAACGTGAACAGGGCCGACTGCTTCTTCTTGATGCTCGGCGTCTGGCCTTCGGTCGTCGGCTTGTTGAGCGCGGCATTGCCGCGCAGCCGCTGCGATTCCTTGTCGGCGTCGACGATCTCGCCGGGTTCGGGCGTCGAGCGCCAGAACAGCAGGCTGTCGATCCACCGCTTGTCGGCCTGGGCGAGCGTGGTGGTTTCGCGATCGATGTCGCGGCGAATGTTCGGATTGGCGCTCGTCGCCCCGGCCTGACGCAGCAGCGCGCTCTCCGACGGCGACAGGCCGGCCACCGTCGAGGGCACCGGGTCGGCTCCGACCTGGCGGTCGATGACGATCTGGCGCGCGCGGTCGGTCGGCGAGGTCTCCTGCGGACGCTGTGCGCCCGGATCGGGCGCCTTCAGGCCGAAGTCGGGCGGGATCGACAGCGGCGCACGCGACACCACCTGGAACTCGTCGGGCGTCGCTGACTTGTCGAGGCCGGCCACGGAGCGCAGGGTCGAGCATCCGCTCGCGGCAACAGCGACGAATGCGAGTGCGGCGAACGCGCGCGTAACGCGCGGTAGCGTGGTCCCGGTCATGAGCCTCGATCCTGCCATTGGTGGCTGGAGTTTAGTCATTCCTTGGGCGCAGACAAGGCGTCGAGTGCCAGAAGTGCCACGGCGACACAAATCGCCGAATCGGCCACGTTGAACGCCGGCCAGTGCCAGCCGGCGACGTGAACATCAATGAAATCGACCACCGCACCGAAGCGGAGCCGATCGGCGACATTGCCCACCGCGCCGCCCAAAACCGCGCCGATCGCGGCCGCGACCCACCACCGGGACACCCGCCGCAGCCAGTACAGGAGGCCTGCGACGATCACGGCGGCGAGAGCGGTGAACACCAGCGGCTGGGCCCACCCGCCGCCGTCGCCGCTGTTGAACAGGCCGAAGGTGATGCCGCGGTTCCACACCAGGACGATGTCGAGGAACGGCAGCACGGGGACGACGTGGGGCGGCTGCATGACTCGCTCGAGGATCAGCCACTTGGTCGCCTGGTCGAGAACGATGACGAGCGCCGCGGTGACGAAGGCGGCGACGTAGATCGTCGAGGAACGTCTCATCTCGCTCACGCGCCCACCGCGCCGACGGCATCGGCGCAGCGGCCGCAGATGTCGGGATGCCGCGCATCCTTGCCAACCTCCTCCAGCACGCGCCAGCAGCGCTGGCACTTGCTGCCGCCGGCGCGCAGCGGCACGACCGCGACGCCCGGCACGTCGGCGAGCTGGAACGCCTCGCCCGGCGGCGCGAACGGATGAAGGATGACGTCGGAGGCGATCGCGATCTCGGCGAGGTCGAGACCGTCGAGCGCCTGGCGGTACTCATCCTCCGCGTAAACCGCGGGCGCGGCCTGCAGCGACGAGCCGATCACGCCCTTGGCGCGCTCGAGCTCGATCGCGCCGGTGACGACGCGGCGCAACGCCCGGATCTTCTCCCACTTCCCCGCCAGCGCGTCGTCGCGCCACGACGCGGGGATCACCGGGACGTCGGTGAGATGGACGCTGCCGGCGGCGTCGCCCCCATCCTTGTGACGGGCGAGCCACGCCTCCTCGGCGGTGAACACCAGCACCGGCGCGAGCCACGCGACGAGCGTCTCGAACAGGTGGTTCAGCACCGTGCGCACCGAGCGGCGACGCAGCGAATCCGGACGGTCGCAGTAGAGCGAGTCCTTGCGGATGTCGAAGTAGAACGCCGACAGATCCGAGGCGCAGAACGCGTGCAGCGCGGTGTAGAACTTATGGAACTCGTAGGTTTCGTTGGCGCGCTGCCGCGCCGCATCGAGCTCCCACACCTTGTGCAGCACGAAGCGCTCGAGCTCCGGCATGTCGGCGGGTTTCACCGCTTCCGTGTCCTTGAAGCCGTCGAGCGCGCCCAGCAGATAGCGCAGCGTGTTGCGCAGCCGGCGGTAGGCCTCGGTCTGGTGCTTGAGGATGTCGGGCCCGATGCGCAGGTCCTCGGAGTAGTCGGAGGCCATCACCCACAGGCGCAGCACGTCGGCGCCGAGCGAGTCCATCACCTCCTGCGGGGCGACGACGTTGCCCAGCGACTTCGACATCTTGCGGCCCTGCTCGTCGAGCACAAAGCCGTGGGTCAACACCGCGTCGTAGGGCGCGCGGCCGCGCGTGCCGCACGATTCCAGCAGCGACGACTGGAACCAGCCGCGGTGCTGGTCGGAGCCCTCGAGGTAGAGCGACGCCGGCCACTTGAGTTCGGGCCGCTGCTCGAGGACGAACGCGTGCGTCGACCCCGAGTCGAACCAGACGTCGAGAATGTCGCGCACCGGCTCCCACTCAGCAGCCTTGAACTCGTTGCCGAGGAAGGTCTGCGGGTCGGCCGAGAACCACACGTCGGTGCCGCCCTTGCGCACCGCCTCGACGATGCGCGCCATGACGCGCTCGTCGCGCAGCGCCTCCCCGGTCTTCTTGTTGACGAAGACGGTGATCGGCACGCCCCACGCGCGCTGGCGCGACACGCACCAGTCGGGCCGCTGCTCGACCATGGCGCGGATGCGGTTGCGCCCCATTTCCGGGAAGAACTTGGTCTCGGCGATGGCGTCGAGCGCCTTTTCCCGCAGGCCGTTCTTT
Source organism: Alphaproteobacteria bacterium (assembly GCA_035493495.1). GTDB lineage: Bacteria > Pseudomonadota > Alphaproteobacteria > SMXQ01 > SMXQ01 > DATJIG01. Next base: position 5,143 of record DATJIG010000272.1, on the reverse strand, counting down.
TCCATGGAAATGAACCACTGTGGCGTCGCACGGTAGATCAGCGGCGCCTTCGACCGCCACGAGTGCGGGTACGAATGGACCAGAGTGCCGCGCGCCAGCAACGCACCGCGCTCGATCAGCTTCTCGACCACCGGCTTGTCGGCCTTGAACACGTGAGCGCCCTGGAACAGCGGCACCTGCGCGGTGTAGAGGCCGTCCGGGCCGACCGTCTCCGGCACTTCGAGGCCATGCTGCTGGCCCAGCACGAAGTCGTCGGGGCCGTGGCTCGGCGCGATGTGGACGAAGCCGGTGCCCTGGTCGACGGTGACGTGGGCGCCTGCGAGCAGCGGTACGTCGAAGCCGTAGCCGGCATCGGCGCCGCGCAGCGGATGAGCGGCGATGGTTCCGGCGAGCTGCGCGCCTTCGATCTCGGCCAGCACCTTGTAGTCGGCGATGCCGGCGTCCTTCGCCACCTCGGGCAGCAGATCCTTGGCGACAACGACCTTGTCGCCCACCTTGGCGAGACTCGTCTCCATCGTCGACAGCACTTCGACGACGGCATAGGCGAACTCCTCGCCGTAGGCGATCGCGCGGTTGGCGGGCAGCGTCCACGGTGTCGTCGTCCAGATCACGACTGACGCACCTTCGAGCGCCGGCACGGACGCCGTCACCACCGGGAACTTGACCCACACCGTGGTCGAGGTGTGGTCGAGGTACTCGACCTCGGCCTCGGCGAGCGCGGTCTTCTCGACGACCGACCACATCACCGGCTTCACGCCCTTGTAGAGGCCGCCGTTCAAGAGGAACTTGCCGAGCTCGTTGACGATCGCGGCTTCGGCTTCGGGCTCCATCGTGGTGTAGGGATGGGCCCAGTCGCCGACGATGCCGAGGCGCTTGAACTCCTCGGCCTGGATCTTCACCCAGCGCGCCGCGAACGCGCGGCACTCGTCGCGGAAGACGTTGATCGGAACCTGGTCCTTGTCCTTGCCCTTGGCGCGGTACTCTTCCTCGATCTTCCATTCGATGGGAAGACCGTGGCAGTCCCAGCCCGGCACGTAAGGAACGTCGAAGCCCTGCATCGCCCGCGAACGGTTGATGACGTCCTTGAGGATCTTGTTGAGCGCGTGGCCGATGTGGATGTTGCCGTTGGCGTACGGCGGGCCGTCATGCAGCACGAACTTCTCGTGGCCCCCCTTTCCCCCATTTTGGCCCTTGGCGCGCAGCTTACCGAACAGGTCGATCTTCTCCCAGCGCGCGAGCAGCTCGGGCTCGAGCTTGGGCAGGCCGCCCTTCATCGCGAAGGCAGTCTTGGGGAGAAAAACGGTGGACTTGTAATCGGCCATGTTCAGGTTCCAGCCCGGTCAACGACCGCCCGGGCGCGCGGTGGATTTGGTCTGATTCGAAGCATCCGCGTCAACCTTGGCGCGGGCGAGCACGGCGCGGGCCTCATGCTCGTCTTCCTTGATCTTGCGGGTCAGCGCCTCGAGCCCGTCGAGCACGAGCTCGTCGCGCAGGTAGGCGACCGGTCGGACGCGGAGCGCGCGATCGTATAGGTCGCCCGCGAAGTCGAACAGATGGACCTCGAAGCGCAGATCGCGCCCGCCGACCGTCGGCCGGTATCCGAGCGACGCGACGCCGCCGCGCCAGGCGGTCTCGCCTTCGATCATCGCCTCGACGGCGTAGATGCCGATGCGCGGGCGCAGCATGTCGCCGAGCTCGACGTTGGCGGTGGGATAGCCGATGGTACGGCCGAGCTTATCGCCGTGAACCACTGGGCCTTCCATCTCCCACGGACGGCCGAGCAGCCGTGCCGCGGCCTCGAGCTCGCCGTTGGCCAGGTGCTCGCGGATGCGCCGCGACGACACGTGGACGCCGTCGAGCGCCACCGGCGCCGCGCGGATGAGGCGAATGCCCTGGGCCGGTGCCTCGCGCTCGAGGAACGCGACGTTGCCCTCGCGGCCGCGGCCGAAATGGAAGTCGTCACCGACCACCACCGCGCAGGCGCCGAGATCGCGGGCGAGCACGCCCGAGACGAAGTCATGGGCGCTGACGGCGGCGAAGGTGCGGTCGAAAGCGACGACATAAAGGTGGTCGACGCCGAGCTTGGCGAGTTCACGCGTCTTGGCGGCGGCGGGGGTCAGACGGAAGGGCGGCGTCGCCGGCTGGAAAAACGCCCGCGGGTGCGGCTCGAACGTCATCACCGCGAGCGGCGCCTTGGCGGCATCGGCCTCGGCCCGGGCCCCGGCGATCACCGCCTGATGGCCGAGATGCACGCCGTCGAAGTTGCCAATGGCAACCACGGCGCCTCGGGCCGACGGCGACAGACGGTCGATCTGGTGATGGGTGTCCATAACTCGGCTTTTGGGCGGGGCTCAGTCCGGCCGACGGCCGGGCCCGCCGGAGGGTTGCCTATAGACCACCCTTCCGCCCTTGGCCAGCCGGGAATCCGGCCCGTCCCGGCCGGATTCCCGGCTGTCACCGCGGCGGTTTATCCCGCCCTTTCCGGAGTCTAGCGCACCGAGCGGGTTTGCCCGGTGATCGCCTGGCTGACCCGCTTCACGACGTCGGGAGAAACCCGGTAGAGCTCGGCGATGAGCTTGTCGACCGCCGGCCCATCGATCGGGCTGACATCGAGATCGGCCTTGGCGGCATCGCCCAGGAACACCGGGTCCTTCATGGTGGCGTCGAACGCCGCCCGCAGCGCCTTGACCCGGTCGGGCGCGAGTTCGGGAGGAGCCACATAGGGCCGCCCCATATCCTGGCGCGAGAACACCATGTTGAGCGCCTGCCGGTCGGCGTCGGTCTTGGCGTAGTCGATCATCAGCGGCACGTTCGGCAGATCCCGGTGCTTCTCGCGGCCGTACTGCGCCATGACCGAGATCTTCTTGGTCGTCAGCCAGTCGCCGAGCCGCGCCTTGGTGGTGTTCCAGGTGGTGCCGGCGAGCGCCTGCACCTCGCCGCGCTCCATGGCGAGCTCGACGTCCTTGGTGCTCTTGTAGCCCGGGATCAGCTTGAACTTGAGGCCGAGCACCTCGCGGTCGATTGCCGGGTAATCGTCGGTGGCCGCCCCCGGCCCGGTGCCGCCGATGATCAGCTCGTGCTCGCGGAGCTGCTCGATGGTCTGCACCGGCGAGGTGTGCCAGACGATGTCGATGTAGACCTCGGAGCTCGCGCTGCCGAGCCAGGTGAGCTTGCGCGAATCGAACTTCGCCTGGTCGGGGTTGAGCAGCGGCGCCGCCGGCATGCCCGACGCCACCGACCCGATCACCGAGCCGTCGCGGGGCGCCACCTGGGCAATGTGGTTGGCGGCGGTGAGGCTGCCCGCGCCCGGCATGTTCTGCGGCACCACCTGCGCCGTCCCGCCCGGAAAGTGGCTGCCCATGGTGCGCGAGATCAGCCGCGCGAACAGGTCGTAGCCGCCGCCGGCGCCGAAGCCGATCAGCAGCTTGACCTGCCTGTTTTTGTAGAACTCGGCATTGTCGTCGGCACGGGCCGCGCCCCAAGGTCCATTGGCAACAGTCACCACGACCGCGATAGCCAACACCACGCATGCGCGCAGGAACGTCATGGATGCCTCTCCGCCGTGAAAGCCGCGAGTCCCTTTTCATTCACGGCGCCTGCGCGCCATGGAACGTCGGGACTTCGTTCCCTGCGGGCCACTCTACGCGCGATGGCGGGGCGCAGGCTAGGCTCTCCATCCGATCGCATTGGACGCCCCGGCGCCACTTGCTGCCCGCGCGCCAGAAGTACAACCTCCGTATTCTCGACGGACCGCCGCACAGGACGATGCCCATGACCGACCCGCGACAGTCCAATGTCGATCAGCTTGCCTTCTGGAACGGGCCGGGCGGCCACACCTGGACGGCGCGGCAGAAACACACCGACATCACCCTGGCCCCGGCCACTGAGGCGCTGCTCGCTCTCGCCGCGCCGCGCTCCGGCGAGCGGGTGCTGGACGTCGGCTGCGGCTGCGGCACGATCACGCTCGAGATTGCGCGCGCGGTCGGCCCCGCCGGCCGCGTGACGGCACTGGACATCTCTGCGCCGATGTTGGCGGAAGGACGGGCCCGCGCCGATGCCGCCGGTGTCGCCAATATCGATTGGCGGCAGGCCGACGCCGCCACGGCGGCGCTGGACGGATTCGATCTGCTGGTGTCGAACTTCGGCACTATGTTCTTCGGCGACCCGGTGGCGGCCTTCGCCCACCTGCGTTCCGCCGCCACCTCCGGCGCGCGGATGGCATTCGTGAGCTGGCGACCGTTGACCGAGAACCCGTGGATGGAAGTGCCGATGCGCGCCGCCTCGCGCCACCTGCCCCCGCGGCCCAAACCGGACCCGTACGCCCCCGGAATGTTCGCCTTCGCCGATCCGCAGCGCGTCTCCCAGGTACTGGTCGCCGCCGGCTGGGCACCGCCGCAGCTCGACAAGCTCGACTGCGATCTCGACATCGCTGCCGGCCGCGGACTGGAGGAGGCCGTGATTCAATCGACCCAGATCGGTGCCGTTAACAGCTGGCTGCGCGGCCAACCGGCGGAGGTGACGACGGCCGCCATCACGTCCATCCGCGCGGCGCTGGCGGAGCATCTCGACGGCACGAGCGTGCGCCTGCGCGGCGCGATGTGGCTGGTCAGCAGCACCCCCTGAACGGGCGCGTTACGCTTCGGTGACCGACGCGCCGCCGTCGACGAACAGCATGTCGCCGTAGACGAAGTCGGATTCGTCGCTCGCCATGAACAGGACGGCGCGGGCGAGGTCGATCGGCTGGCCGTGGCGACCGGCGATGTTGTTCACGGGGCGCGTCGGGTCGAAGTCCTCCTTGCCGACCGGCGAGCCGATCTTGTTGGGGATCACCGCGTTGACGCGGATCTTGTGGGGGGCGAGCTGCACCGCCATCGTCCGCGTGAGATTGGCAAGCCCGCCCTTGGCGGCGGTGTAGGCGACGGCGCGGGTGCGGCCACGGAAGCCCGAGGTCGAGCCGATGTTGACGATCTTGCCGCCGGAGCCTTGCGCGACCATCTGCTTGGCCGCGTACTTGCCGCACAGGAACGGTGCCGTCAGCGTCACGCCGATGACGCGGTCCCACTCCTCCTTGGTGATGTCGAGGATGTGCTTGTTGTCGGAGATCGCCACGTTGTTGACGAGGATGTCGATGCGGCCGAACGCC
>DATJIG010000271.1:0-10725 GCA_035493495.1 Alphaproteobacteria bacterium | reverse complement strand
GTCCCCTTCCTCGAGGAAGCGCTTCATCGCCCGCATCTTCACGTTGTAGTCGTTGTCGTCGATGGTCGGGCGCATCTTGATCTCTTTGATCTCGATGACCTTCTGCTTCTTGCGCGCTTCGGCGCGGCGCTTCTGTTCCTGATACTTGAACTTGCCGTAATCGAGGATCTTGCACACCGGCGGCACCGCGCTGGGCGACACCTCGACCAGGTCGAGTCCCGCCTCAACCGCCATTTCCAGCGCTTGTCTTATGGGTACCACCCCGACCATTTCGCCGTCGGCACCGACCAGACGGACGGAAGGGGAATCGATCTGTTGATTGACGCGCGGACCGCGATTGCGGGTTGGGGCGACGTCTGCGGGTGGCCGAACGATGAAAATCCTCCATTACTCAATTGCGCCAGAGGGGCAGAAAGCTGCGCACACGGTGTGCGAGCCGGGCGATCCTCGGACCTCGACTGGAAACCTAGCCCCGAAACGGGCAAAAAGCGCGGCTCACCCGCCGACTGCGGGCAGCCCCACCCCAGGGTTTTGGCGCTTCCGGTCAGGCCGCCGGCACGGCGGCCTCCGCGGCGAGTCTAGTCGCCGCCTCTTCCAAGGCAAGGGTTTCTTGGGCCTGAGAGCCGAGGCGACGCACTGAAACGGTGCGGGTTTCGGCCTCTTTTCGCCCGATCGCGAGCAGAACCGGCACCTTGGCGAGCGAATGCTCGCGCACTTTGTGGCCGATCTTCTCGTTGGAGGTGTCGAGGATCACGCGCAGCCCGGCGACGCGCAGGACGTTGGCGACCTCCTCTGCGTAGGCATTACCGTCGCTCGTGATCGTCGCCACGACGACCTGCTGCGGCGCGAGCCACAGCGGGAATTTGCCGGCGTAATGCTCGATCAGCACGCCGATGAAGCGCTCGAGCGAGCCGAGCACGGCGCGGTGCAGCATCACCGGCCGATGGTGCTGGCCGTCCTCACCGACGTAGTGGGCACCCAACCGCTCCGGCAGCACGAAGTCGACCTGCAGCGTGCCGCACTGCCAGTCGCGGCCGATGGCGTCGCGCAGCACGAATTCGAGCTTCGGGCCGTAGAACGCGCCCTCGCCCGGGTTGCGGATGGTCTCGAGCCCGGCGGCCTTCGACGCCTCGAGCAACGCGCCCTCGGCCTTGTCCCAGATCGCGTCGGTGCCGGCGCGGGTCGGCGGCCGGTCGGAGAACTTCACCGCGACGTCGGTGAAGCCGAAGTCCTTGTAGACGCTCTTCAGGAGATCGCAGAACGCGATCGTCTCCGCGGTGATCTGGTCTTCGGTACAAAAAATGTGGGCGTCGTCTTGCGTAAACGCGCGCACGCGCATGATGCCGTGGAGCGCGCCCGACGGCTCGTAGCGGTGGCAGGAGCCGAACTCCGCCATCCGCAGCGGCAGGTCGCGGTAGCTCTTGATGCCCTGCTTGTAGATCTGCACGTGGCACGGGCAGTTCATCGGCTTGATCGCGAGGTCGATGTCTTCCTCGGCCGAGCGGGCGATGAACATCGCCTTGCCGAACTTCTCCCAGTGCCCCGACTGCTCCCACAGCGAACGGGCGACGAGCTGCGGCGTGCGCACCTCGACGTAGCCGGTCTTGTCGAGCCGGCTGCGGATGTAGTTCTCGACGGTGCGATACAGCGTCCAGCCGTTAGGATGCCAGAACACGCTGCCCACGGCCTCTTCCTGGACGTGGAACAGATCCATCTCGCGGCCGATGCGGCGGTGGTCGCGCTTCTCCGCTTCCTCGAGGCGGGTCAGGTACGCCTTGAGATCGGCCTCGCTCGCCCATGCGGTGCCGTAGATGCGCTGCAGCATTTCGTTGCGCGAATCGCCGCGCCAGTAGGCGCCGGCGAGCTTCATCAGCTTGAACGCCTTGCCGAGCTTGCCGGTCGACGGCAGGTGCGGACCGCGGCAGAGATCGATGAACTTGCCCTGGCGATAGAGGCCGATCGGCTCGGTCGCGGGGATCGCCTCGATGATCTCGGCCTTGTACTTCTCGCCCTGGTCGTTAAAGAACTGCACGGCGTCGTCGCGCTTCCACTCCTCGCGCGTGATCTTCTCGTCGCGATCGACGATCTCGCGCATCCGCTTCTCGATCTTCTCGAGATCGTCGGGGGTGAACGGGGTCGCGCGCGAGAAGTCGTAGTAGAAGCCGTTCTCGATCGCCGGGCCGATGGTGACCTGGGTTTCGGGATAGAGCTCCTTCACCGCCTCGGCCATGACGTGCGCGGCGTCGTGGCGCAGCAGCTCGAGCGCGTCGGGCTGCTTCGCGGTCAGGATCTCGATTTTCGCGCCCGGCGCGACGGACGCCTCGAGATCCTTGAGCTTGCCGTCGACGCGGATCGCGAGCGCCGCCTTGGCGAGGCCCGGCCCGATCGCTGCGGCGATGTCGGCGCCGGTCGCGGGCGACTTCGGAACCTCGATGACCTTGCCGTCGGGAAGCTGATAGGACGCGGACATAAATCGGACCTTTACCGAAGCGGGCGTTGGGGCGCGGTGAAAAAGGCGGAAAGCCGCAGGTTTTCTAGACCAAATCGAGCGCCTGCGCCACCGTGGCCTCGTCAAGGTCGGCGAGCGATGCGCTCTGCAACACGCGGACCGTGGCCCGCTCGAACGGCCCGCGCGGCGCGCACAGCGCCGGATCGGATGCCGCCGAAAACAGCGCGACGACGGGAATCCCCGCCGCCGCGATCAGGTGCGTCGGGCCGGTGTCGTTGCCGACCGCGGCCCGGGCGCCGCGCGCAAGCGACGCGATCTCGATCAGGCTGGTCTTGCCGGCGAGGCTGATCGCGCCCGGCGCCTTCGCCACGATGAAATCGAGGAGCGGCACTTCGTCGCGCGTACCCAGCAGCACCGGAGTCGTACCGACCGCGATCATCCGCCGCGCAAGCTGGGCGAAGCGGTCGGCCGGCCAGCGCTTCTCCGGCCGGTGCGCCGATCCACCCGGGATCATCAAGACATATGGGGTCGTCAGGCCGAAACGTCCAATGTCGGCCTTCGCCCACGACACATCCGGCAGCGGAACGTCGACAATTCCCGCCATCGTCAGTTGATCGCGCTGCCGCTCGATGGTGTGCATGCGATCGCGGTCGGGATTGGCGTGCGGATGCGAGGCGCCGCGGGCAATGCCCGACCACTCGGGGCGGCCAAGGATGAGCGACCGGTACAAGCTCGAGCGATCAGACGTCTGGAGATCGTAGACGCGGGCATAACCAGCGTTGAGCGTGCGCAGCAGACAGGCCCAGGCGCCGAGATCGAGCGACGCGGGTCGTCCGCAGGTCTCGATCCGGTCAAAGGCGCCGCAGGCGCGCGCGAGCTCGGCGAACGGCGTCGTCGTCAGCAGCGTGATGCGGTCGCCCGCGTGGTGATGGCGAATGGCGGCGAACGGACCCAGCGCCTGAACGAAGTCGCCCAAGGCCCCAAGCTTGATGACGAGGATGTCGGCCACGCGCCCTAGACCGTCGCCCGCGCGGTGGCGAGCAGCTCACGGTAGACCCCGAGCGTGCGCTCGCACATCACCGCATTGGAAAACCTCGCGCGAACCGCTTCGACGGCATTGGCGCCGATGGCGAGCCGGGTCGGCGCGTCGAGCGCCAGCGCGCGCGCCATCGCTTCGGCAAGGGCCCCTGCATCGTTGGGGCGAAACAACCATCCGGTGTGTCCGTCGCTGACGGTCTCGCGCGCGCCGCCGTGGTCCGCCGCGACCACGATCCGGCCCATCGCCTGCGCCTCGGTCACGGTGCGGCCGAAGGCTTCGGGCTTGCGCGACGGCACGACGACGATGTCGGCGAGCCTGTAGGCGGACGGCATGTCGCGGCACTCGTCGACCATCATCACGACGCCCTCGACGCCGAGGCGATGCACAAGGGACTCGACTTCGCGCCGCCACCGCGGGGAACCGAGCGCCGCGCCGACCATCACGCACAGCACATCGTTCCGACGCAGGAGTGCCAACGCCTCGATGGCGAGGTCCTGCCCCTTCCAGCGCGAGAGCCGGCCGGGCAGCAGGATGATCGAGCGGTCATCGGGCAGCCGCCACTTCTGCGCGAGCTGCACCAGTCGCGGCTCGCTGACACGGTCGGCATCGAACTGCGACAGATCGACGCCGCGGTGGATGACGCGGATGCGCTCCGGCGGCACGCCGTAGACGGTCTGCAGATGCTCCGCGACGAACTGCGAGATCGCGATGACGAGCTCGCCCTTGGCCATGACCGAGTTGTAGAAGCGCTTGAGCCCGCTTCCGGCTCCGTAGAGTCCGTGGAACGTCGTCATGAAATGGACGCCGCTGCGCTGCGCTGCCGCCCTCGCCGACCACGCTGGCGCGCGCGAGCGTGCGTGCACGATATCGATTCCGTGCTCGTCGATGACGCGCTCGAGCGCCGCGACGTTGCGCCACATCCGCACCGGATTCTTGCTGGCAAGCGGCAGCGTGATGTGGGTGGCGCCCGCGCGCTCGATCTCGCGTGTCATGTAGCCGCCGGATGAGGCGACCACGGCACGCCAGCCGGCCGCCACGATTGCGCGCGCCATGTCGACCGTACCGCGCTCGACGCCGCCGGCATGAAGGGCGGGGAGCACCTGGAGGATTGCGGGCGGCTTGCCCTGACCCGCAAGTGTGGGCGCCGCCGGTGCGGCGGTGTTAGGGTGCTGTCCTGGCGCGTCCATGGAGAGGGTTATGAGCGAAGCGGCGGTAACGGCGCAAGAAAAAGTCGGTTCAATCGCCACCGCGCCGGACCGGACGATCGCCTACCGGCGCGTCGATCCGGCGCCCGGAACGCGGCTGCCCGAGGTGGTTTTTGTCGGCGGCTACATGTCGGACATGACCGGCCGCAAGGCGGAAGCGCTGGCCCTGACCTGTGCTGCGCGCGGACAGGGATTCCTGCGCTTCGACCATTACGCCCACGGCACATCCTCGGGCTCCATTGAGCACGGCACCATCGGCGGCTGGGCCGACGACGCGGTGGCGGTGCTCGACCGGCTGACGCACGGGCCGCTGGTGATCGTCGGCTCGTCGATGGGGGCGTGGATCATGCTGCTTGCCGCGCTCAAGCGGCCGGAGCGGGTGCATGCTCTGCTCGGCGTCGCCGCGGCGCCCGACTTCACCGAGGAACTGGTGTGGAAGACCTACTCGCGCGAGGAGCAGGACAAGCTGATGCGCGAGGGCAGAATCGTCGAGACCAGCCCCTACGGCGAGCGGCCCTACATCTTCACCCGCGAGCTGATCGAGGACGGTCGGCGGAATCTGCTGCTCAACCCTGAGCGCATGAGCGGGCCGATCCCGATTACGGCGCCGGTCCGGCTGATCCACGGCATCGCCGACTGTGACGTGCCGTACAAGACGTCGCTGCGCCTTGCCGAGCGACTCGAGACGCCGGACGTCGTCGTGACCCTGGTCAAGGATGCCGATCACCGGCTGTCGCGGGAGCAGGATCTGGCCCTGATCGACGCCACCGTGATGGAGATGTCGGGCTATGCGCCGGCGGCGAGCAGCGCCGCCAGTCCGGCCCGGTAATCCGGATAGCGCAGGATCACGCCGAGTTCGCGCACGATGCGATCGTTCCGGACCCGCTTGTTGTCGGCATAGAAGCTCCGCGCCATCTCCGACATCGTCGACACCGCCTGCTCGAACGGCACTGCGGGAGGCGGTTCGAGACCGAGGAGCCGGTGCGCGTAAGTCACCACCGCTTCGCCCGGCGCCGGGTCGTTGTCGCAGGCGTTGTAAATGGCGCCCGGATTGGGACGGGCGATCGAGGCGGCGAGCACCGCGGCGATATCGTCGACGTGGATGCGCGAGAACACCTGACCGGGCTTCGATATCCGTCGTGCCTCGCCGCGCCTCGCATCGACAAGGGCGTTGCGCCCCGGCCCATAGATTCCGGCGAGCCGGAAGACATGGACCGGCACGCTTTCGCGAACGAGGTCGAGCCACGCGTTCTCCGCGACGACGCGACGACGCGCCCGCTCGCTGGTCGGCGCGACCGGCGTCGTTTCGTCGACCCAGCCGCCGGCATGATCGCCGTAGACGGCCGTCGTCGACAGATAGCCCACCCACCGCAGCCCCGGCGCGACGCGCGCGAGGGCGACGATGTCACCACGATGGTGACGCAGCACCGGATCGCCGTTCGCGTCGGGCGGCGCCGAGATAAGGAGATGGGTGGAACCTCGCAGGGCGTCGGCGGCGCGCGGCAGAGGCGCGCTGCCGTCGAACACGAACGACTCGATGTCCTCGCGCAGGAGGTCGGCGGCCTTGCCGGGTTCCCGCACCGTGCCGGCGACGTGCGTGGTCGGTCCCTTCAACGCCGCCGCGAGCACGGCCGCGGAATAGCCGTACCCGAAGCAGAACAGCCTCATCGAAACTGTGGCCGGAGCGTCGTCACCGGGCGTCAAGATCGTCATGCGCGCCACCATGACGGCTGGCCTCCACGTTGGGAAGGGGCAAGCCTCGGACGCGCGACCACGCCTTGCGCCGACGGCCTCCGTCGTCCACTCTCCGACGCAATGAGTTCCCGTCATCTTGCCTTCCTGGGTTTCAGCGCGTTCGCGCTGTTCGCGGTCACGGCGCATCCCGTTCACGCCCAGACGCGCGCGAGTCCCGCGTCCCATTGTCTGCAATCCATCACGTCAAATCCCACCGCCGCGGTGGCGGAAGCGGAAGCCCTGTACGAAGCCGGCAACACCATCGACTCGCGCCAATGCCTCGGTGTCGCTCTGGTGGCACAGGGCGAGGCGCCGCGGGGAGCGCGGGTCCTCCAGGACCTGGCGAACGACATCGCGCCGAAGCGCGATGTCTCGGCGGCCACCAAGGGGCTGGTGTGGGCCGACACGGGCCGCGCCTGGCTCGAGGCCGACGATGTCCCGAAATCGCTCGCCGCCTTCGACGCCGCGGTCAAGCTGATGCCGTCCGACGCGGACCTCCGCGTCGATCGCGCGGTGGCCCTCGGCAACGCACGCCGGTTCTGGGAAGCCATCGACGACCTGACGGCGGCGATCAACGGCGGCATCGAGACGTCGGAGGTCTACCTCCTGCGCGCGACCGCGTGGCGGGAGGTCGGCACGACCGAGCTCGCGACGGACGACATCAACCGCGCGGCGAAGCTCGCCCCCAAGGACCCCAACGTGCTGCTCGAGCGCGCGCGGTTGCGCGTGGCGACCAACGACGCGGCCGGCGCCCAGCAGGACTTGCTCGCCGTGATGAAGGCGGCGCCCGGCACGCCGGCGGCACTCACCGCGAAGCAGGAACTCGAAAGCCTGACCGCGCGAACGCGTCGCTAGGCTTTCGGCGGTTCCCGCAGATACTGGTTCGCGAAGGCGCGCCAGTCACCCTCGGGAGAGTCGCAGATCACGTTGATGTTCTCGGCAAGCCGCATCGACACACCGCCGACGCGCCACAGACCGTCCCATCCTTCTTCGCTCGCAAAGGCGTGCGCGACAGCGCGGCGCCGCACCTTGGTCATGATCCAGCGCGGCACGACGAACGCGCCGACCGGCACGCCGATCGAGGCCGAGAGGATCAGGCCCTTCACGCCCATCGACCACGTGTAGTAGCCGATCATGAACAGGATCAGCGCGTACGGGAACACGTTCTCCCAGAAGTTATGGACCGGCGACTGGCGGCTGTTGACCGGCGGCTTCATGCCGACATGGATGCGCCGGTGGATATACGCGTCGTAGAGAAGCTCATGCGGCGTGCTGGGCGTCGCGCCCATGCCGGCGGGTTTTGCGAGTTCGGTGAAGCTCATGGCCTCTGACTTTCGTGCCTGCTTTGGTGAAGTTCGCTGAGCGCGCCGCGCTCAGAAATCGAGATCGGCGTAGTGGGTGGGCGGCCGCAAGCCGGGAATGTGATCGGCCAGCACCGGGCGGAACGACGGCCGCGACTTGATGCGCACGTACCATTCCTTGGCGCGCGGATGGTCGTCCCACGGCACGTCGCCGATGTAGTCGACCGCCGAAAGATGCGCGGCGGCGCAGATGTCGGCGAGAGAAAACGCATCGCCGGCGAGGAAGCGGCGACGATCGGCGAGCCAGGACACGTAGTCGAGATGCGTCTTCATGTTGGCGTGCCCGGCGCGGATCGCCGTCGAATCCGGCTGGCCAAGACCGAGGAACTTCTTCAGCACCTTCTCGCCGACCAGGTTGTCGCTGACCTCGCGCGCGAACTTGATGTCGAACCACTGGCACAGCCGGCGGGTCTCGGCGCGCTGCGCCGGCGACCCCTCGATCAGCGGCCGCTCGGGATAGACCTCCTCGAGGTACTCGGCGATGACGACGGAGTCGGCGATCACGGTGCCGTCCTCCTCGACCAGCACCGGGACTTCGCCCGCCGGATTGAGGGCGAGGAACTCGTCGCGCCGTTCCCACACCTTCTCGACCTTCATCTCGAACGGCAGTGATTTCTCGGTCAGCGCGAGGCGCACCTTGCGACACTGCGGCGACAGCCAGAGATGATGGAGAATACGCATGGCGCGCTACTCTAGTGGAGCGCGGCGGAGGGTCAATGTTTCCGCGGCCCGGATCATCGCCGCGTCGCGCGCCAGGACGCGCGCCTTGCACCGGGGCCGCTGACCGTGCCGGAGATCGCGTCGGCATCGACCCGCCCCTCGTAGACGATCTCCTCGTCCCTACCCGCGGCGGAGCGTTGCCGGATGATGAGTCGGACGTGGTCGCCGGTCAAGGCGCCCGCGGCCGAGCGTCCGTCCGCCATGTGCGGCTCGATCCGCTGAAACACCTGCCGAATCGTCATCTCGACGGCTCGGCCGTCCTCGTCCCACAACCAACGGCCGTCGACGTGCGCGGGGACGACCCAGAGATAGGCCACCGACGGGCCGCGAGGGTGCCCGTCGCCGAGCACCGTCCGACGGGCGTCGGGCTGCCAGTCGCCCATGGCGAACTCGTGGCTGACGACTCGCGTGCCCGGACGCATCGCCAGAATTTTCGGCCGCAGCCGGAGATTGAGGTCGGGCAGAAGATACATCGTCAGCACCGTTGCGGCGCTGAAGTCGGTTTCGAACAGGTCCTGCTGGCGGAACTCGGCACGATCGGCAATACCGGCACGGCCGGCCGCGGCGCGGGCTGCCTCGACGAGCCGCGGATTGATCTCGATGCCGAGCCCATGGCGTGCGCCGAAATCCTTCACCGCCGAGATGACGATGCGGCCGTCGCCGGAGACGAGATCGATCACCTCGTCGCCCGGCCCGACACGCGCCATCGTCAGCATCGCTGCGACCGTCTCGTCGGGTGTCGCGACGTAGGGGACATCCTCGGCGAACGCGGGTGTCGCGAGCAGCGCCACCACCATCGCCGGCAGGAACGCCAGCGTGCGAAGCGCCGTCGGCGCCGAGGTGCGCATGCGCCCTCCTAGAGGCGTCCGCGCTTTCGATAGGTGCTGAGATAGTTCGGAATGATGAGTTCGAGCGCCGTCGGCGTGATGCCGAGGTCCCGAAGACCAGCGGCACCGGCGCCAACCACGTTGTCGCGGCGCAACAGCTTTGCCTGATCGCGCGTGATGACCGGCGCCCGTCCGGGCAGATGCAGGATCGGCGACAGCGTGCCGACGAGATCCGCCGCAACGAACGGTACCGAGATCATGCACCGTTTGCGGTTGGTCTCGCGCAGCACGATGCGGAAGACGTCGGCAAGCGACAGCACCTCTGGACCGCCGAGCTCGAAGGTGCGGCCGCGGGCCGACTTGTCGAGCAGCGCGGCGAGCACCGCGTCGGCGACGTCGCCGACGTAGACCGGCTGGAACTTCGTGCGGCCGCCGCCGAACAGCGGCAGCACCGGCGCCACGCGCGCGAGACGCGCGAAGCGGTTGAAGAAATCGTCCTCGGGGCCGAACACCACGCTCGGGCGCAGGATCGCCGCTTCGGGAAACGCCGTGCGCACCGCCTCCTCGCCGAGCCCCTTGCTGCGGGCGTAGGCGGACGACGCGTTGGGATCGGCTCCGATCGCGGAGATGTGGACCAGGCGCTGCACTCCGGCCGCGCGGGCCGCCTCGGCGATCGCGCCGGCGCCCTTGTGGTGGACGGCATCGAAGCGCGCGGCGCTGCCGCGGAGAATGCCGACCAGGTTGACCACGGCGTCGGCGCCGCGCAGCGCCGCGGCGACGGTCGCGGGCATGCTGACGTCGCACGGCACCGGCATCACCTGGCCGACGTCGCCGAACATGCTCAGGAACTGGGCGCCGTCGGTGTCGCGCACCGCGACGGCGACGCGGTCTCCGGCACGCGCGAGGCGCTGGACCACGTAGCGGCCGATGAAGCCCGATCCGCCGAAAACCGTTACCTGACGAGGCGCCATGCTGATCCCCTACTGCCCGCGGGCCCGTGTCCGGCGGCCGCCGCCGGGCTATAGCGATGGCCGTCCGGCCCGTCAACGGCAACCCCGGATGAGCCAGGAGCGGTCGCCGGGCCACACCCGGCGCTTTTCCGCCATCCAACCGCCCGCGCGGTCGTTGACAACTGGCCATGCCCCCTATATCCACGGCCCCCCGGCACCGGCTCAAGATGCCCCGGCCCTGGCAAACCCTGCCGCGGCTGGTACATTCCGGAGCCGAGGCCCCGCAACGGTGGCCCGCCCAGGTGGCGGAATTGGTAGACGCGCTAGATTCAGGTTCTAGTGGCCGAAAGGTCGTGGAAGTTCGAGTCTTCTCCTGGGCACCATCGGGGCTTTAGCCGCAGAAGCGGCGACGCGGGCGGATCATCAATGACCAATCATCT
>DATJIG010000270.1:0-7882 GCA_035493495.1 Alphaproteobacteria bacterium | reverse complement strand
GACGAGGTCATCTACGAGCTCGGCGATCGCGACCGCACGCTGTATTTCCTGCGCAAGGGCTTCGCCAAGATCGGCACGATCACCGCCGAAGGCCGAGAGATCATCTACGACGTGCGGCGCGAAGGCGACGTGATGGGTGAGCTGTGCGCCGGCGGCGCGCCGCGCCAGGATCGCGCGGTGGCGCTGGAAGCGTGCGAGATCGTCGCCGTGCCGCTCGACGACGTACTTGCCGCGGTGCAGAACGACCGCGCGCTCCTCGACCAGCTCGTGCAGATGCTGTGCGCATCGCTCGCCGATGCCTACGACCAGCTCAACTCCGTCGCCTTCAGCGGCACCCTCGACCGCGTTGTCAGGCAACTGCGGCGGCTCGCCACCCAGCTCGGCCGGCCGACGGTGTCGGGCGTCGAGATCCCGACCTATCTCACCCAGGAGGAAATCGCCCAGATGATCGCGGTACGCCGTGAGCGGGTGTCGCTGGCGATGAACCACCTGCGCGACCGCGGCGCGGTGCAGTACTCGCGGCATGGCTTCCTGGTGCTGAATCTCAAGGCGCTGGAGGCGTACGACGCGGTCGCGTCTGCCGGGGGCGAGCCGGCGGTGGCGGCACCCCACCGCTAACGGGCTGCGGCAGCACGTTTTTCGGGCGTTGTTATCCCGGTAACTTACAGACGGCGGCAATCCGCGCATGGTGGTGGTCCGCGATCGACGCGGCGCGACCCGTTCGGGGGCGTCGCGGTCGCTCCATCCCCGGACCGGAGAACAACCATGAAACGGATCCTCCTCGCACTCGCCGCCGCCGCTTTCATCGCGACCCCGGCGTTCGCCGCCGACAACGTGTCCAAGGCACCGCCGCCGGCCCCCTATAAAAAGGTCAGCGAGCTCGTGAAGCTGCCGGACTTCCTGCCCGGCATGGGCACGCTCTACGTCGATCCCAAGACGCTGCCGGACGGGCCATTCATCACCTACGACCACAGCGGGAAGCTGGTCAGCACGATCTACATGATCCCGCTCAAGGACATCGACGCCCATAAGACGATCTCGGATCTGAAGGCGCCGGGCGGCAACGTCGACCACGTCAGCATGTACTTCAACGCCGGCCACCCCGGCGTCGCCGAGCCGCACTACCACATCGTGCTGTGGCACGTGTCCAAGCAGGACGAGGCCCTGGTAGCCAAGTGATCGAGGCGAAGCGATGGGTGTCGATGTAATGCACGTCTCGCGACGCGCATTTCTGAGAACCAGCCTGAGGGGCGGCGGCGCGACCGCCGCCGCCCTGCTGCTCCCGCGACGGGTGTGGGCGCAGGCCAGGTCCGATGTCGTGGTCGTGACGATGACGAGCGACGATATCGGCAGCGTCGTGAATTTCAGCCCCTCCGGTCTGCTGATCAAGCCGGGGCAGACGGTACGGTGGGAGTGCAAGGCCAACGTCCACACGACGACGGCCTATCACCCCGACAACGACAAACACTCGCTGCGCATCCCCGAGGGCGCCAAGCCCTGGAACTCGGACTACCTGATGCCGGGCGAAACCTTCGAGGTGACGTTCACGGCCGAGGGTGTCTACGACTATTTCTGCGCCCCTCACGAGATGGCGGGCATGGTCGGGCGCATCATCGTCGGCAAGCCGGCCGGGCCCGGCACGCGGCCGTTCGACTATTTCAAGAACGACGCGAGCAAGCGCGACTGGCAGGAGGTGCCGAAGATCGCCCAGGACGCCTTTCCGAAGATCGATGAGATCATGAAGAAGGGGAAGGTGGGGTAGGGTTCGTTATTCTCAGCGTCTTCTTTCGTCATGTCCGCAAAAGCGGGCATCCAGAGTTTTTTCAAAGAACTGGATTCCCGACCCTGCGACCGCTTGCTCACGGTCCGTTTAAAAAAACGGGGCGTGGGAATGACGAAAGCAGAAAGCCCGGTGCGCGCGCCGGGCTTTTGTTTAAAGGCGAGAAGCTGTCTTCTCCAAAAACTCTGCCACGATCTCCGCCGTTCTGACGGAGAGCACGTTCACCCCGCCCGTATCTCCGCGATCATGTCGCGGAGCCGGTTCTGCTGCTTGGCGCCCTCGCGCTGCATCAGCTCGACGTATGAATAGTCGTGGTGCAGCCAGTCGATGATGGCGCGCTGGTAGGCGGGCCGCGCCTTCAGGCGCTCGTACCATCCGCGCACGCGCGGCCGCTCGCTCCACAGGAACTCGAGCTTGAGGTGATCGAAGCGCGTGATGTAGGAGGCGAAGCCGATGTCGGCGAGCGAGTAGTCGCCGACCAGCCAGTCGGGGCCACCGCCCGCCAATGCCTGGCCGGGCCCGGTGCCGCCGAGCGCCTCCTCGACCTGGCCGAACAGGATGTCGATGCGGTGCAGCGCGGTGCGGAAGTGCGGGTTGTCGAGGCCGCTCGCGACGCTCGCCGTCTTGCGGTCCTTCTTGTAGGGATCGAGGATGTGGCCGACCTGGTCATCGTGCTTGGCCTGGTGGCGGAAGGCGATCGACGAGGTGATGACGCCGGTGGCGGCGTGGACGTTCTCGTCGTTCATGCGCGTCCACATCCGCATCTGCGCGCGGGCGTACGGATCGGCCGGGCGCAGGGCAGGGCCGTCGAAGACCTCGTCGACGTACTCGTTGATGACCGTCGATTCCGGAATCACCTTGCCGTCGTGGACCAGCACCGGCACCAGCCCGAACGGGTTCATCGCCAGATACTCGGGCCGGTACTGCTGCGAGGCGCGCAGGTCGACCAGGGTTCCCTCCCAGGCGACGCCCTTTTCCTCGAGCGCGAGGCGCGATTTGGCGGCGCAGACCGAGGTGTGGTGGTGATAGAGCTGGACGGACATCGGCTCCTCGCTGGCGCGTGTGAACGCTATCCCAAAAACTCTGTCACGATCTTCGCCGTGGTGTCGGGCTGCTCGGCGATCAGCGCGTGGGCGGCATCGACCGTCTTGAGGCCCATGCAGCCCGGCAGCAGCTTCGCGTACTCGCGGCCGTGCGCCGGCGGGACAAAGCGATCGTGCTCGCCCCAGACGACGAGGGACGGGCAGGCAATGCGATAGAGCCGGTTGGTGAGCGTGCGGTTGTAGAAGTAGGGCGGCTTGAAGCCGATGAAGGACCCCAGCCGCAGCATCTGGTAGCGTCGCACCTCGTCCTCGATGTCGCCGCGGCCGTCGGGGAACAGCGTGTTGGCGACCTTGCCCCTGGCGTCCTTGAACAGCAACTCGCGCAGGCCGGTGTTCTGCCCGCCGTCGCTCGGCTGCGCCATCATGAAGATGTCGCCGGTCGGCTCGTTCGGCACGAACAGACCCATGGCGTCGATCAGCACGAGACGCGCGACCTTCTCGGGATGGCGAGCCGCGAGCTCGGCCGCGATCCAGCCGCCGAGCGAATGGCCGACGACGTCGACGCGCTTCAAGTCGAGCGCGTCCATCACTTCGAGCGTGTGGAATACCGCGTCCTCGATCGTCAGGATGTCGGTGTTCTCGTCGGTGCCGTTGACGCCGGAATGCGCCGGCGCGATCAGCCGCCCGGCTTTCGCGAGCCTGTCGTGGAACGGCATGAAGTCCGGCTTCACGCCGTGGACGTCGACGAAGCCGTGGAGATAGAGGAGGGGTGCTCCGGTGCCTTGCTCCAGCACGGCGACCTTGCGGCCGCGAACGTCGACGGTGCGTGCGGGTGTCATCGTTTGCGTGTTCATTTGCCGGCTCCCACGCCGACGAGCGCCCGCGGGTGCTCGAGCTCGCGTCCGTAGCGCTCGGCGAACATCGCCTTCGACTCCTCGCGCAGTCGCGGCGCCACCTCCTCGATGAAGCGCTTCATGCTCTTGCGCACCAGATCCTGCTTCATGTTGCCGAGGTGGAACTGGATCAGCAGATTGCCGACCTGGCTCTCCTCGATGAGCTGCGACAGGCGGCGGTACACCGTCTCCGCCGAGCCGACGATGATGCTGTTCGACTTCTCGAGCTCCTCCCACGAATCGGCATCGCCCAAGAGCTTCGAGTCGGGCTTCGAGTGCTGCAGCAGGGCGCGGAAATCCTTGGGCGGCACGTAGGGAATGCCGGGCCCGAAGGTGAGCTGACGCCCGGTGCGGCGGAGATGCCCCTTGAGGCAGTTCTTGAGGAAGTACCAGATGCCCTCGCGCGATTCCCGCTTCGCCTGCTCGTCGGTCTCGCCGACGTAGACCGACAGCAGGATGCCCATGCGGAACGGCTGGTAGCGATCGCCGGTCGATTCGATCGCCTGGGCGAACTCACGCTGGCTGCGCGCGGTCTCCTCGCCGTGGCTGCGCGACGACAGGAAGAACGCGAAGCCGCGCTTCGCCACCTCGACCATCGTGCTCTTCGAGCGCGAGCCCGGAACCCATACCGGCGGGTGCGGCACCTGCACGGGCCGCGGCCAGGTGTTGACGTAGCGCAGTGGGTACCAGCGGCCTTCGTGGCGGAACGGGCCGTCCTTGGACCAGGCGCTGGTCACCAGATCGACCGCTTCCCAGAACTGCTCGCGGGTCGGCGCCGACGGCACGTCGTAGTTGAAGGTCTCGGGGCCGGAACCCGGCGCGAGCCCGGCGATGATCCGCCCGTTCGACATGTTGTCGAGCATCGCGTACTCCTCGGCGACGCGGAGCGGGTTCATGTGCAGCGGCAGCAGATTGCCGAGGACGACAATCTTGCCGCGTGTCGTCGTCTGGGTCAGCGCCGCGGCGATCATGTTGGGCGACGGCATCAGACCGTAGATGTTCTGGTGATGCTCGTTGAGCACCATGCCGTCGAACCCGAGCTGGTCGCCGTAGGAGAGCTGGTCGATGTATTCCTGATAGAGCCCGCGCGCCTTGTCGCGGTCCCACAGCCTGTTGGGAACGGTGACCCAGCCCGTGGGCTCCGTCTCGTCGAAATTGTCGGCCAGGTACGGATAGGCCATGAAGTGCCAGCAGAACAACTGGACCGGCTGACTCATCGTGCGCTCCCTGTTCACCGCCGCGGGGCGATGAACGACTGTTTGAAGGTTGCTCGTCGCGCGCTGGTTCGCGCATCGATTTGGCGGCGTTCATCATGATGGGCGCCGCGCCGGAGAAAATACCAAAGTTTAGTACGATATCCGAAGTGCCATCTCCGAACTGGGGGGCGCGATCAGAGCGTCAGGTCGTGGATCTGGTGGGCGACCGCGTCGGGCAGCCGCATCAGGATGTCGACCATGTTCTCATATTCGCGCACGCACTGGCGTGACGGGTGCACCAGCTTCTTGCGTCGGTCGATGGGCGAGGGACGCAGCTCGAAGTAGCCCTTGGCGACGGCGGCGAGCAGGAGCTTGCGCGCCGTCTCCTTGGCGCGCGGCACCTCGCGGATGCAGTCGTTGCAGCTCGGTGCATTCGCGGTGTAATGGCCGCGGATCACGAACGTCCACAGGATCATGTGATCGCGGCTCTGGCGGAAATACTTGACGGTGCGCCGGGTGTGGATCGAGCGCTGCTCGAGCCGCCATTCCGCGAAGGCGAGATAGGGGTTGGAGCGGCGGTCGGCGCGGTCGCGGGAAGCTGGTCTGCGCATCGCCCCGAAGCCTACCGACAAACGGCGTGGGAGCAAATGGGGCGGAGCCCGGAGAAAAGTAAAACGCGCGGGCTGCGCGTTCCTATATCGTCATGTCGGCGAAGGCCGACCATCCATGAGTTTTGTTTCGGCAGACCGGCGAAAACTCGTGGATGCTCGGGCCAAGCCCGAGCATGACGACTCAGTGGGGCATCGTGCCTCACTTCGCGACGAAGCGGTCGATCCACTGTTCGTAGGCCTGCATGAACTTGGTCATGAAGTCGCGCGTCGACTGCACCGTCAGCTTGCCGTCGGCGTCGAACAGCTTGTCGGCGCCGCCGACGTAGGCTTCGGGCTGCTGCATCATCGGCACGTTGAGGAACACCATCGACTGGCGGAGCGCGTGGTTGGCGCCGAAGCCGCCGATCGCACCCGGCGCCACGCTGACCACGGCTCCGGGCTTGCCGGTCCACACGCTCTGGCCGTAGGGCCGCGAGCCGACGTCGATCGCGTTCTTGAGGCCGCCGGGAAGGCCGCGGTTGTACTCGGGCGTGACGAACAGAACGGCGTCGGCGGCACGGACGCGGTCGCGGAACGCGGTCCACTCGGGATAGGGGGTGGCCTCGCGGTCCTGGTTGAACAGCGGTAGTTGGCCGATCTCGACGATCTGGAGCTTGAGCGAGGACGGCGCGAGCTCGATCAGCGCGTTCGCCATCTTGCGATTGAGCGAGTCCTTGCGCAGGCTGCCGACGAGCACGGCGATATTCCGGGTGGCCATAGGAGATCCTTTCTCGACGCGAAGACTGGGGAAGCGGCGATGTGCCGATGGTGGGACGGGCCGGGGGGACGGGGATCAACGGGGCGTGAGGAAGAGCGCTCCGGCGCGCGCTTTTCTTCGTTTTCCGCCAAAGGTATGCTAGCAACCCGGCGGAGCTGCCGGTGAGTCAATAAGGGAGCGTCGCCCGGGCCGCAATGGTCTCTGCGCGCACCCGGGCGAAACCGAACCGCCGTCGCGGCAGGGTCGCGACAGCGACGATGTCGGCGACAGACATGCCGGCGCAGGTGCCAGTACCCATGCCGTTACCCATGCCAGTGCTTATGGATGTAACCGAGGATCCCAGTATGAACGAGGCGCAGCTCTTCCCCGATCGCCGAGCGAGGAGCC
This sequence comes from Alphaproteobacteria bacterium, assembly GCA_035493495.1. Lineage (GTDB taxonomy): Bacteria > Pseudomonadota > Alphaproteobacteria > SMXQ01 > SMXQ01 > DATJIG01. The sequence goes on along the minus strand of DATJIG010000270.1, from coordinate 1,215 downwards.
CGGGAACCGTACGCGCCGCGCGACGTCTGGCCATCGTACCGGCGCTGGTCGCGCTGCTGTCGCTCGGCGCGTGCTCGTCGACTCCCGACTGGGCCAATCCGGTGCAGTGGTACAAGGGCGCGACGTCGGTCTTCGACAGCGACAAGGAGCAGCCCTCGGAGCCCAAGACCGAGGAAGCGGCGGAGCTCCGCAACCGGCCGGTGCCGGGCGCGGGCGAGCCGTTCCCCAATCTCGCCTCGGTCCCGGCGCGCCCGAAGTCGGTGACGTCCGCGGACGAGCGCAAGCGCATCACCGCGAGCCTGGTCGCCGACCGCGACAACGCGCGCTACGTCGACGCGCCGCCGCCGCGCCCGACGGTGATCGTGCCGCCGCCACCGCCCTACGTGCCGCCGTCGTCGGCGACTTCGTCATCGAGTTCGTCCGCGTCGACGAACTCGACGTCCAGTTCGTCGTCGCAGCAGCCGCCGTCACCTCCGCCGGTTCCGGCGCCAGCACCTGCCGCGGCGCCCCCGCCGGCCGCCTCCGTCGAACCGCCACCGCCACCGGCGCCAGTGACTCCGCCGCCACGTCCGACCCAGTCCGCCCAGGCGTCGCCTCCGCAGGCTCCGTCGGTAACGGCCGCACCGCGTCCGCGCGTCGCCGACAGCCAGCCGACTCCGCCGCCGGCGGCAACACCCGCGTCGCCCGATGTCGTCGCGGCGACTCCGGCGCCGCTGCCGTCGCACCTCAACGGTCCGCAGCCCGACGCCGTGGTGCTGTTCAACGACAACTCGAGCCAGGTCTCCGCCGAGCAGCGGCGCGGTCTCGCGGCGGTCGCACGCGACGCCAAGGCGCGCAACTCGACGGTCCGCGTCGTCGGTCGCTCGTCGCCTTCCAAGAGCCAGACTCAGGCGGCGCTCCTCGCGACCTTCAACATGTCGTGGAACCGCGCCCACGCGGTCGCCGACGCGCTGACCCGGCTCGGCGTGCCCGCGGCGAAGATCCAGGTCGAGGCCGAGACCTCGCCGGACGCCGCACCCGAGGTCGCGAATCTACCCCAGGGCGACGCCGGTCTCCGCCGCGCCGACATCTATCTCGAGTAGGCGCCCCAGGGCCGGGTCACCCGCGTTTCACGGACTTGGGGCTGAGCGGAGCGGCGGAAAACCGGGAATTCGCCGCGGCAGCGCTATAATTTTGCCATCCAGGCGAGTATAAGGAGAGCAGTCGCGCGGCGGT
>DATJIG010000269.1:0-3155 GCA_035493495.1 Alphaproteobacteria bacterium | reverse complement strand
CCCCCGACGCCAGCGCCACGGCCAAAGCCCCAACCAAAAGGCCAACCAGTCGCAAAACGTGCGCTGCGATGCGCGCTCCCTGTGCCATCTCGTCTCTCTCTTGAAGGAGGACTTTGGAGCTGCGACACATGCGCCGGCGCCGCGGCCTGGCGATTATGTGCGTACCGCCGCCATTTTTGAAGCCTGACACCGGCCGGGGCCCCGAAACATCACGTCTAAACGTGTTGTCTCGGCCGACCGCCGGTCACATTATTCGGTGCAACACGGAGGCATATGACGCCGGAATCGGCGCGGCCGCCACCAACGGCGTCACAAACAGGGGCGTCACAACAGGACGAGGCGATGCTCACCCCGCAGGAGAACGAGTTTCTGACGCGCATCGGCCCCGGCACACCGGCGGGGGCCCTGCTGCGCCGCTACTGGCATCCGATCTGTCCCGTTGCCGAGCTGACCGCCGTCGCGCCGCGCAAACGGATCCGCATTCTCGGCGAGAACCTGCTGTTGTTTCGCGACGGCAGCGGCCGTGCCGGACTGATCCTCGAGCAATGCCCGCATCGCAGCGCGTCCCTGTTCTACGGCTTCGTCGAGAGCGACGGCATCCGCTGCCCCTATCACGGCTGGAAGTTCGACACCGCGCGCCGCTGCATCGAGCAGCCGTTCGAGCCCGGCAACACCCGGCTCAGGGAGCGGGTCGTGCCCTCGGACTATCTGGTCGAGGAAATGGCCGGGCTGTTCTGGGGCTACATGGGGCCGAAGCCGGCGCCGCTGCTGCCGCGCTGGGAAGCGGCCGTTGCCACCCGCGGCCGCCGCCGCCTCAACGTGCTGCCGGTCATCGATGCCAACTGGCTGCAGATCGTCGAGAACTCGGTCGACCCGACCCACACCCACTACCTGCACGCGCACATGATGATCGCCCTCGGCATCCGCGACAAAGGCGCCTATCACGCGCGGCCGATCCAGGATTTCGACTTCGAGGTCGTCCACGAGGAAACGTGGACCGGCGTGCGGAAGATCCGCGTCTGGGGCGGCAAGGACGGCGAACGCGAGTTCGGCCATCCGCTGATCTTCCCCGGCACGTTGCTGGTGCCGGCCGAAGACCTGATCGTCATGCACTTCCGGGTTCCGGTCGACGACACCCACACCCGGGTGATCCGCATCCAGTACGCGCCCGACGCCGATTCGACGGGCATGGACTGGAACAATCCGCCGATCGACTACTTCCCGCCGTTCAAGAACGAGAACGGCGAATACGATCTCACCACCTTCAGCGGCCAGGACGCGATGGCGTGGGAAACCGAAGGTCCGATCGTCGATCGCTCGCGGGAACTGCTGGGTTCGTCGGATCGCGGCATCGCGCTCTACCGCCGCATGCTGAAGGAGCAGATCGTCGCCGTCGCGGAAGGCCGCGATCCCGTCGGGCTCATCCGCGACCCCGAGAAGAACCGCGAGATCTCGATCGCGGTGTCCACCGGCCAGGCCCGGATGGCGCGCCAGATGAAGCAGGTCGGCTGACGCCGGCCCGTGTCCGCACGGCGCGGCAGGCCATTCAGCGGGTGAGGTAGGCCAGCGACAGCCCGATCGCCAGCAGTCCGCCGAGGATGCCGAACAGCCAGGGCGTACCCTCGCGGAAGAAGTCCGGGTGCGGAATGCCGTGCGCGCGCCGCACGAACCAGTCCCGGGTCATGATCCCGAGCGCGAACACCATGAACGCGACGACGATCGCCGAAAGGCCGCTGCCCGCATAGAACGCCATATGCCCTCCGCTCGTTCGGCGCGCTTATGCGCCCTCCACCGCGATTTGTTCGGCCGTGGCTTTCTCCTTGCGCCGTCCCTCCGCGAACGGCACCGGGCCTGGAGCGCCGCCGTGCGCGCGTTCCCAGTCCACCATGTAATCGCGCACCAAAGGGACTGCGTCAATCTCCCGTGCGAGCTGAATCTGGAACACCATCGTCCGCTGATGGCGAAAATCCATCTCCGCTCCGGCCAGGTAAAACTCCCACAACCGGCAAAATCGCTCATCGGTCAGCGTCGCCGCTTCCGCGCGGTTGGCCTGAAAGCGCGTATGCCAGTGAGCGAGCGTCTCGGCGTAGTGCAGCCGCAGGATCTCGATATCGGTGGCCCACAACCCGGCGCGCTCGATCGTCGGCAGCACCTCCGAGAGCGCCGGCGCATACCCGCCGGGGAAGATGTACTTCTCGAGCCAGGCGTTGGTGACGCCGGGCCCGTCCGCGCGCCCGATCGAATGCAGCAGCGCGACGCCGCCGGGCGCCAGGAGGGCGCGGACGCGCGCGAAGAACTCGGGGTAATGGCCAACGCCAACGTGCTCGAACATGCCGACCGAGACGACGCGATCGAATGTCTCGCGCACCGCGCGATAGTCGGTGAGCACGAACCGCACGCGGTCCTCCAGCCCGGAGCCCGCGAGACGGGCATTGGCGGCGGCGAGCTGGGTCTCCGAAAGCGTGATGCCGGTGACGTCGGCTCCGCATTCGCGGGCGAGATAAAGCGCGAGCCCGCCCCAACCGCAGCCGATGTCGAGCACCCGCATGCCGGGCGCGATACCGAGCTTGCCCGCGATGTGGCGTTTCTTGTTGTCCTGCGCCCGCTCCAGGGTCTCGCCCAGAGCGTGGAAATAGGCGCAGGAGTATTGCTTGTCGCGGTCAAGGAACAGCTCGTAGAAGCGATCGGTGAGATCGTAGTGGTGGGCGACGTTGCGGCGGCTGCGCGCGAGCGTGTTGCCGCCCGCGCCGCTCAGCACCGCGACAGCGCGTTCGCGCAACGTCTCCCAGCACGACGGCGGCAACGCGTCGATGTTGATGGACAGCACCGCCAGAAGATCGTGCAGCGAACAGTCCTCGACCGTGATCCGGCCGTCCATCCACGCCTCGCCGAAGGCGAGGTCGGGGTTGAGCGCGAGCCGCCACGGGGTCACGCCGTCGTGGAGTCGCATGGTCGCTGCGGGCGCCCCGCCTGGGACACCGAAGACATGCGCGCGACCTCCCGCGTCAATCACCGTGAGGCGGCCAACCCGAATCAAGCGGCGAAGGAAATAAGACAGTAACGGCACGTATCACCCTCTCTGCTTTTCCGGCACTGTAGAAGGGGATTCGCCCGGCCGCGAGCAGATGTCGAGGGACCAGAGCCCGGCGCGTCAC
>DATJIG010000268.1:0-15574 GCA_035493495.1 Alphaproteobacteria bacterium | reverse complement strand
TTCCTGTCCATGTCGGTCTTGTCCACGAGATGAAGAGACGCTGTCGCCATGATGGCTCCTCCTTATTTCACGGGCCGAGACCGGGGCGCAATTGCGCGCTAACGGTGTGGCTCCGTCCCCTTCGCCGTCGTCTCCCAAGCCGCTCCCGGGAGTGTCTCGAACGGCGCCGCGGCGGCGCGAGGACGACCAATATTCATGTTTTGTTCTCATGCGCAAACTGATTTTTCAAGACATTGATAATAAACATATATTTTATCTATGTTCGTGGCTCGTTCTCGCCAGGAACGTCCATGCGTGCCGAGCGAAGCTTGACCATATGCGAACTGCCGCGCGCACGTCATGAGGTGGGCACGGACGGCGCAACGCGTGTTCCCGCTCCGCCAGGCGGCGCGCACCTGCCCGAAGAATTTGCCGACCGACGCACGCAGCATTTCGGCCGCGAGCTCGTTCGCCGACGACAGAACCTGGGTCGCCGCCGAGCCGGTGTCGGCCGCGACCTGGGTAACGCCGCCGACCTTGTTGGTGACTTGTTCCCTTCGCCGCCTGCTGGACGTTGCGGGCGATCTCCTGGGTCGCGGCACCCTGCTCCTCGATCGCCGGCGCGACCGTCGTCGCGATTGATCTGCCCGACGTGGCTTCGGCACGACGATGTTTGTCAGATCGACTGTCTGTCGGGTCTCGAGAGATGTGGCACGAGCACGCGCGCGACAAGTGCTCCGCGCGCACGTCGATGGCGTCGATGAGCGCCGCGATCTCGGTGCCGGTCGGTGAGAGCATGCGCGACGCATCGGCACGACGCTCAGCTTCTCGTTGGCCGAAGAGATGCGACGAAGCCGAGATGTGACGAAGTAGCTCGGCGCGTCGACGCTCCACCGTCGCGGCACGCCGCTGGATCTCGCGCGTAAAAAACGGAGAGCACTGCTCGGGACCTCACTTGCCGCACACCGTGCGAACATCAGAAGTATGTCCAAGACAACGCGCTCATGCATCGTTAACCGCAATCCCTGTCCTCAGACAAGCAAAGGTCACACGCGCCATCGCGGGGCCACCGATATCGTCGCGCTCCGGCGACTCGGCGCGATCGTGGCCCACGCGGGACGTCACGGCCGTGCGTCAGCGTGCCGCCGAATAGGTTCCTGAATCCCGTTAGTTAACCGGAGCTTAACCATATGTTAAACCGCAGACATTGCGACGCGCCTCATGATATTTGTAGCCCCCTAGAACCACGCTCCATCGTGCCGCTCTGGCCCTCTTCAAGAGACCGGTAGTGGTCATGGTGTGCCCCGCGCGGGTTTCCACAAACGTTTCGCACTATGGCTGACAGTACTCGTTGCGCGCCCACCCCGGTCTCCGCGCTGTCGATCGCCGGCGTCGAGCGGGAGATCGGAATCGCCAAGGATCGCCTGCGAGTCTGGGAGCGCCGTTACGGCTTCCCGGCCCCGCTGCGCGATGCCAGCGGCGATCGCCTGTATCCCGCCGAGCAGGTGGCCAAGCTGAAGCTGGTGAAGCGTCTGCTCGACGCCGGCCACGCGCCGCGCAATCTCCTGTCGCTCGAAACCTCCGAGCTCAGCGACCTGCTGGCACCTCAGCGCGGTGCCTGGCACGCCGACGTCGAGATCCACAAGGGGATCGGGATGCTGCGTGACGGCGAACTGAAGACGTTCGAGAGTTGGCTGCGCGGCACCCTCGTGCGCGAGGGGCTGGAGCGGTTCGTGCTCGGCACCGGCCGCACCATCATCGACGCGATCGGCGATGCCTGGGAGGCGGGCGAGATCACCGTGTGGCACGAGCATTTCTTCACCGCCGCCTATGTCGCGATGCTGGGCTCGGCACTTGCCAATGTCACCGCGGGCGACGGGCCGCACGTCGTGCTCGCGACGCCAACCGGCGAGCGTCATGGCCTCGGGCTCCTGATGGCACGTGCGCTGTTCACCGTGCGCGGCGCCGCCTGTCTGACTCTCGGCGAGGACATTCCCAATTCTGAGATCGTCGCCTGCGCGGAACGGACCGACGCCGATGTCGTCGCGCTATCGCTCAGCGTCGGCTACGGCGCGCCGCGCGCCACCAGCCTTCTCTCGGAGCTGCGCGACGGCCTGCCGGCGCGGACCGAGCTTTGGGTCGGCGGGGCCGCGGTCAGCGGCCTGAAGCGCTCGCGCACCCTGCGCGACAACATCCGCCTGTTCCCGTCGCTCGACGAAGGCGTCGCGGCGCTCGGCGCGATGATGCCGCCGACGTCGTAGGCATGCGTCTCGGCGGCGCGCGCTATTCCCCGCCCGGGCCCGCGTTCGCCGCCACCTTGTGATCGGGCGCGGTCAGCATCTTCACCATCCACGGCGCGACGATCTCCTTGCGGATGCGCTCGCTCGGCCAGATCAGGTTATTGCCCATGTGGCCGCCCTCGGGGTTGACCCACGTCTCCTTGGTGCCGCCGGGAACGGTCGAGGCGACGAGGAACAGGTCGGCGATCGGCACCTGCGAATCCTTGGCGCCGTTGACCAGCAGCATCGACGCCGAGGGTTTGTCGAGGATGCCCTGGGTCTTGAGCGACATCTTCGGCCCGTAGGCGAGGAACTGGTCGAGCGTGTCGACCTGGTAGACCATGGCCCGCGCCGGGAACAGGTCCATCAGGTACTCGGGCGTGTTGACCGCGACCCTCTGCCACTCGGGCTGGAAGTAGTTGTGCGCGGGCGTGCCCTGCGACACGACGGCGCGCAGGCGATCCTTCTCCACGACCGCCAGCTTCACCGCCCAGTAGCCGCTCCAGCTCCCACCGTAGAAGCCGATGCGCCTGGCGTCGACTTCGGAGCGCTTGGCGAGATAATCGAGCGCCGCCGACAGCATTCGCTCGGACTTCTCATCGCCCTTGATCGGCGCCTGTCCGGTGCCCGGCATGTCGGTGACAAAGATGCCGATGCCGCGCGCGAGGTAATCGTCGTTGCGCTCCATCCACTCCTCCTTGCGGGAGTCGAGCGCGGTGACGAGGAATACAAGCGGGACTTTCGCGTCGGCGCGCGCGGTCTTCGGCAGCCGCAGATAGCCGACGACTTCCTTGCCTTCGAACGGGATCTTCACCACCTCGAGCTTGGGCTCGAGGAACTTGGCGTAGGCGAGGAACGCGTCGATGCCCTTGGCGTAGGACTTGTTCTTTTCCGGCGAGTTGTTGGTCGGGTAATGGCCAAATTTGTAGTAGCGGTAGGCGCGGATGTAGCTCGCGCGCGCCGACTTGGTGTCCTTCGCCGCCTCGGCCTTCTTGCCCTGTTCCAAATAGCGGTCGCCGACCGTCATCCACGCCCGCGCCCACTCGTCGCGGTCGAGCGAATGGATGTGGTCGAGCGCGCCACGCACGTCTTCGAGGATCATGCCGGCCACCATAGAGCGCGGCGGCACCTGGGACGCCCGCTTCAGCACCTCGGTCTTCAGCTCGTCGACCGAGCGCATGGTCTGCATGTCGACGGCGCCGGCAGCGCCGGTCATCATCACAAGCGCCAGCGTACATAGCGTGCGGATGAGAATCATCGGTGTCCTCCCATGCGAAGTTTGCGGCCTTGTCGAATCTATTCGCCGAGGAACTCCTTGGCTTTCGGGATCAGGCGTTCGGGGAAATTCATCAGGTTGGCGACGAGGGTCTGCAGCTCCTCGCCTGTAACCGGCGCGACGTCGACCTTGAGCTTGGCCGCATCGTCGAGGAACTCAGGGTCCTTCATCATCGCCGCGAATGCGGTGCGCAGCGCCGCCACCCGTGTGTCGGGTACGTTGGGCGGTGTCGCGAACGGACGGCCGAGGTAGGCGCCGGAGACGATCAGGCGGATGACCTGCGCGTCGTCGTCATTCTTGGCGAGATCCGACAGTTTCGGCACGTCGAGGTCGGGCGCCTTCGGCCCTTCCTGCACCAGCACCTTGATCGTGCCACCCTTGAGCCAGTCGGGCTTGGTTGCCTTCCAGCTCGACCACGTGTTGTTGCGCGCCTGCACCTCGCCCTTCTCCATAGCGAGGTTGATCGAGTTGCCGCTGGTGTAGCCGGCGACGATCTTGAACTTGGTGCCGAGAAACGCGTTCATCAGCGTCGGATAGAGGTAGGTGATCGAGCTGCGCCCCGTGGCGCCGGCGATCACTTCCTTGGTCTTCACCTCCTCCCACGTCGAGACGCCCGCGGTCTTGAACGCGGTCATGGTCTCGACCGCGGGGCTGATCGAGCCGATCCAGCGCATCGCGGTGAGATCGATCGGCACGTTGGTATCGTGGGTCGCCTGCAGCCCCGGCAGGTTATTGAGGATCACCCCCATGGTCGTGCCGTCCTTGGGCGGCACGTTGTAGAGGTAGATCGCCATCTTGATTCCGCCACCGCCCGGCATGTTGTGGACGACGACGTTGGGCGTGCCGGGAACATGCTTGCCGAGATGGCGCGCGCCGAGCCGCGTCAGCAGGTCGTATTCGCCGCCCGGATCGGACCCGACGTAGAGATCGATGTTCTTGCCCTTGTAGAAATCGGCGATCGATTGCGCCGCGGCTGGAACCGAAGCGGCCAGCGCAAGACCGGCCACTACGGTTGACGCAACAATGGCGTGACCACGGATCATGATGCCTCCCCAGGCGTTAATCGGCGCGCTGCGATGGACGGCCGTTTTTCATTATGAAAGAGCGTACGAGTGGCCGGGCTCGGAGGCAAATTGCAAACGCACGGCAAACGCGATGTAGGATGCTGTGGAGAGCGTCGCAAAGACGCCGTTTCAAAAAACGGGGAGACACATGATTCGGACACTTATCGCGAAATGTCTGCTCGGGGCCTTGATCGCTGCGACGATTGCGGGCGCCGCGGCAGCGCAATCGGTCGCCGATTTCTACAAGGGCCGGCAGGTTTCGATTGTCATCGGCTCCGAGGCGGGCGCCGGCTTCGACGCCTACGGCCGGCTGGTCGCGCGCCACATGGGCAAATACATCCCGGGCAACCCGAATATGGTGCCGCTCAACAAGCCGGGCGCCGGCAGCCTGACGATGGTCAACAGCCTGGTCAACGCCGGGCCGTTTGACGGCTCGACCATCGGCGCGCCGCAGTCGAGCGCCGCCGTCGAGGAGTTGCTCCACATCGGCTCGAAGGGCGGCACCGCGGCGAAGTTCAAGGCGACCGAGCTCAACTGGCTCGGCAGCGCGTCCCAGGACGTGTTCATCCTCTACAACTGGAAAACGTCGAAGGTGAAATCGTTTGACGACTTGCAGACGACCGAGATGCTGCTCGCTGCGTCCGGACCGAACACCGACGGCGCGCTGATGGCGAACGCGCTCGACCGCGTGTTCGGCACCAAGATCAAGCTGATCACCGGCTACCAGACCAGCGCCGCCGGTATGCTCGCCATGGAGCGCGGCGAGGTCGACGCCAACGCCATGGCCTATTCGAGCGTGGCGACGATCCGGCCGGAGTGGATGAAGGACGGCAGCATCCGGATCCTCGCGCAAATGGGCATGAAGCCGCAGCCCGGCCTCGACAACGTGCCGTTCATGCTCGACCGCGCCAAGTCACCCGAGGACCGCGCAGTGCTCGAATTGATCTTCGCCAAGTTCCAGATGGGCCGACCCTACTTCGTTCCGCCCGGCGTGCCGAAGGACCGCGTCGCGGCGTTGCGCGGGGCGTTCGACAAGACGATGGCCGATCCTACGCTGCTCGCCGAAGCCGACAAGATGCACCTCGAGGTCCGCCCCGTGTCCGGCGCCGACGTTCAGGCAATGGTCGAGAGTCTCTACAAAAAGCCGCCCGCGTTGATCGCCCGGGCGCGCGACGCGCTCGGAACCGAATAGGTCGAACGCAACGCGCCAGAGGAATTGACATCATGCGCATCTGCATCGCCGGCGTCGGCGCGGTCGGCAGCGTCGTCGCCGCGTATCTTCTGGAGAGCCGTAAGCACGAAGTCAGCGTGCTCGCGCGCGGCGAGCAGCTCGCGGCTATTCGCGCCAACGGCCTGCGCGTCGACAGCCGCGGGCGAACGCTCCTCGGCCACCCGAAAGCGAGCGACAACCCCAAGGACCTCGGCTTGCAGGATGCGATCATCGTCGCGACGAAAGGCTACAGCGTTCCATCGCTCGCGCCGGTGCTGAAGCCGCTGATCGGTCCCGGCACGCTAATCGTCGCGGCGCAGAACGGAATCCCCTGGTGGTACTTCTTCGGCGTTGGCGGCACGGAGAACGACACGCCATTCGAGACCGTCGATCCTGGCGCCGTCGTGTGGCGAACGCTCGGTCCCGAGAATGCAATCGGCTGCGTCGTCACGATTCCGGCCGAGCGGTGCGCTCCCGGCGTCGTCCATCACAGCGGGTCACTGAAGCTCATCATGGGCGCACCGAAGTCCGGGATGCACGGCAACACGCTTGGCGCGCTCGCGGCCGCGCTCAACGAATCCGGCATTGAAACCGCGGTTACCGACGAGATCCGCTACGCCACGTGGGCAAAGCTCCAGACCCAGGTCGGCACCGCGCCGATCGGCGTGCTGACCGGCGGCAACAATGGCCAGGTCGCGGACGCGCGTGAACTTGACGGACTGAAGGCGCGCGTTTCGGCCGAGTGCGTCGCCATCGCCAACGCGTGGAACGTACCGCTCGCGGCGACCATCACACGCGCGAGCGCCACCAACCCCAGTCACAAGGCCTCGATCCTGCAGGACTTCGAGGCCGGACGGCCGATCGAGCTCGATGCGATCGTAGGTGCGGTGCTCGAGCTCGCCCGCCGCCGCAACGTGCCGGCGCCGATGATCGACGCCTTATGGGGATTGACGAAGCTCAGGGTGAAGACGCGGGACAGCGCCGGCGCCCCCGCCGCGCATTAACGCGCGCGGTATCTCTCCAGCATTCCCTCGTCCACCTCGATGCCGAGGCCCGGGCCGTCGGGTACCGGCAGATAACCGTCGCGCGGGATAGCCGCCTCGCCGCACGGGCTCGCGGCGAGATCGGCGAAGAAGTATTCGCACCACGCCTCCTCAGGCGCCGCCGCGAGGCAGTGCACGCTGGCGGTCAGGCCCGGACCGTAATAGGGCGAGTGCGGCTCGGCGGCGACGCGCATGTCATGCGCGAGCTTGAGCGCCTTCATCAGCTCGGTGATGCCGCCCATCTTGCAAACATCGGGCTGAACCATATCGACGGCCTTGGCGTCGAGCAGCCGCTTCACCTCGTTGAGGTCGCCCAGATTCTCGCCCACCGCGATCGGGACGCCAATGCGGCGCAGATGCGCCAGAGCCGCGTAGTCGTCGGGCGGAAAAATCGGCTCCTCGAACCACGTCAGGTTGAACGGCTTGAGTCGCTCGGCGATGTGGGTCGCCTCGTCGGCGAGGAACGCGCAGTTGCAGTCGAGCATCAGCGGAATGTCCGGTCCGACAACCTTGCGGGCGATCGCCACCGCCTCGACCGTCTTCTCGTGCAGCTTGATGTGGCGGTGACCGCGCGACAGCGCAATGCCGAGCACGCGTTCGAGATGCTCCGCGGCGCCGAGCTTCAGCATGCTGGCGTAGGCCGACACGCGACTCACGCCGCGCTGTGATCCGAGCAGTTGGTGAATGGGCTTGCCCTCGACCTTGCCGGCGATGTCCCACAGCGCGATGTCGAGCCCGGACACGCCGAACGACACCGGCCCGTTGAGCCCGGCTGACTGCGTCTTGCGCCGCAGGTCCCACATGAATGCGGCAACGCCGTCGGGCGTCGGCTCGAAGGCGCGTCCCTCGGTCAATGGCGCGATCATCTTCGCCATCGCCACCGCGGTCACCGCGCAGGCGCCGAAGCCGTAGGCCTCGCCCCAGCCGACCACGCCGCCGTCGGTCTCCACCTTCACATAGACGGCGTCCATCGTCGTGCGCTCGCGACCCGAGGTCTGGATCGGCTTCGGCGCACCGTGCTCGTAGGGGATGGCGATGTGGAACGGCGTGATTCGCGTGATTTTCATTTTTTATCCGGCAATCGACGAAGCCCTGTCGCTACGACCCTAACGGCGGGCGACCACGCTGACAACCAAGGCGTGTCACACAGGCGTCGGCCGAACCGAGCGACGGGCGATTATCGTTTGCCCGTGGTTTCGCCAGCCGTACACTTCAAGCAACGGCGGATCACGCCGAACGACAAAAACGGGGCATTCACGGAGAGGGAGCGCCATGCCTGTCTTGCAGTTGCCGGACACCGATCTCCATTACGAGACCTTCGGACAGGGCCCTGCGTTCCTGTTCAATCCGGCGACCGCGTGGCACGGCGAAGCGTGGAAGCTCCACCAGGTGCCGGAATTCTCCCGCGACCATATGGTCATCACCTACGACCCACGCGGAACCGGTAAATCGGTCACGCGCGGCAAGGATTTTTCCACCAGGCGCCTCGCCGCCGATGCCGCGGCGCTCCTCGACCATCTCGGAATCAAAAGCACGATCGCCCTTGGACACTCCAACGGCGGCCGCATCGCGCAGACGCTGGCGACGGAGTATCCGGACCGGGTCAACAAGCTAATCCTCGCGTCGTCGGGCGCCACCCACACGGGCCCCGCGGGCGTGCCAATCAAGATGTGCATCGAGTTGGTGAACAAGGGGTACGAGCGCTACACCCTCGAGCACATGCTCGAGGTCGGGTTCACCAAGGCCTACTACGAGGCCAATCGCGAGATCTGCGACCGCTTCATCAAGGTGCGGATGTCGAACCTGCTGCCGATCGAGAACTTCCTCGGTTATGTCGTCGCCCGTCAGGAATCCGACACCACCGCGCGCCTCAAGGACATCAAGGCGCCGACGCTCGTCATGGTTGGCGACGACGAGGACCACGGCTCGTCGGGCCCGACTCACCTCGACTTCGCGAGGCTCCTCGCCGACAAGATCGCCGGGGCAAAGTTCGTCATGCTCAAGGGCCAGGGACACCATTATCTGTTCGTGGCACCCGACATGGCCAACAAGGCGATCCGCGAGTTTCTCGCCGCGAGCTAGACGGCGGGGACCTTTTCTGGGCCCCAATTTAGCGGAGTGCACGGTCAGTCTCAGGCGTAACAGCGGAGGCGACATGCAGCGTGCGAGGTCAGGACGTGGCACACCGATCGCAGGATCGTTGATCCTGCTGCGGCGTAGAACATCGAGGCGTTCGTCGCCAGACTCTGTGCGACGCCGCGCATGTTGATCGCCGCAATCAAGGAAATCATGCCCGCCCCATAACAAGCGTGCTGGAGGTCGATATGCAGCGTGTTCGTTTGTGGTTCCGTGTGCTTGTGACCTGTGCTTCCGCACTTGCCACGTTTAGCGCGGTCGCGCGTGCCGATGCCGTCGCCGACTTCTACAAGGGGAAGACGATCACGCTGATCGTCTCGTCGGGATCCGGCGGCGGCTACGACACCTACTCCCGGGCGCTCGCCCGGCACATCACGCGCCACATCCCCGGCGAACCCAGAATCGTTGTCCAGAACATGCCCGGCGCGGGAAGTCTCACCGCCGTCAACTACGTCTACAACGTCGCGGCAAAGGACGGGGCTGTGATCGGCGACTCCGACAGCACGATGCCGTTCTACACGTTGTTCGAGGGACAGAACACGAAGTTCGATCCGTACAAGCTCAATTGGATCGGCAGCATCGCCAACCAGATCAGCGTGTGCTTCGCCTGGCACACGAGCTCGTTCAAGACCCTCGACGACGCGATGAGTCGCCCGATGCGCGTCTCGGGCACGGGCGCCCAATCGTGGCGCGTCACCCTGCCGCGACTCTACAACGACGTCGCGGGAACGAAATTCGAAGCCATCCCCGGCTACTCGTCGAGCGAAGTGTTTCTCGCTGTCGAACGCGGCGAGGTCGAGGGCACCTGCCCGACGTATGACACGTTGCTCGCCACGAAATTCGCCTGGCTACAGGAAAAGAAGATCAAAATCCTCGCCCAGTTCGGCCTCACGTCGGCGGCCGGCATCGAGGATGTGCCGCTCGCCCTCAAGCGCGTGAAGGATGAGACGGACAAGGCGGCGATGAAGCTGATCCTGTCGCAGCAGCTCACCGGCCGGCCGTACATGGCCCCTCCCGGTGTCCCCGACGACCGCATCGCGGCGCTGCGCACGGCATTCGAGGCGACGATGGACGACCCGCAATTCCGCACCGACGCAGAAAAGATCCACCTTTGGATCTCGCCGCTTGCATGGCGCGACATGCACACGCTTCTCGATACGGCCTACGGCTCGCCGCCGGAAGTGATCGACCGGGCGAAGGCGCTGATGAAGCGAGCGCTCGGCGGCAACTGACGGGGTGAATGACGGTATTCGCACCGGTGCGTCGGTGCTATAGCGGGCGCACTCCAGCGCCGCGCCCGCCATGGCCGCGCCCACGCGTCAGGCCCCAACCGTTCAGGCGAACATGACCGACGACAGCGATGCGCTTCGGCGCCAGATCACGAATCTCCAGGCGCAGACGCTCGCGCTCGAGGCGCTGTTCGTCGGACTCGTCAGCGAGTTGATGGCCTCGGGAGCCGCACCGCCGGAGATGGTGCGCAACGCGCTCGACAACGCCGCCGACATCGTCACCGCGACGCAGATGAAGCTCGGCGATCGCGCCGAGGTCGGGCACACCGGCGGTGCCGCCCAGATCGTCGACAAGCTGCGCGCCGCCATCCTCAAGGACTGAGTCGCTCCCCCGAAGGGCGTTTGGCGACCGCGTCTGGCGGAACAACGGGGCCCCGGTCCTCGTTGACCAGACCCGGCCTCGACAGGAGCGTTGGATGAAAAACGGACACCTTCCCGCCGATGGCGCGGCGGAGCTGATGTGGCCTGGCCGCACCGCCCGCAGCCTCGGCATTACCGGCCTGGTGATCGGCCTCGCCGAATCCATGGCGCCCAACACCGTGGCGCGCACGCTCGGCGCGGCGCGCCCCACCGTGGTGCGCAGCTTCGGCATGCGCGAGATCGTCTCGGGGCTCGGCCTTCTGGCCGGCCCCTACCGCCGCGGATGGCTGTGGATGCGGGTCGTCGGCGACGCCCTCGACTTGATCGCGCTGGCGCGGGTGATGGGCCGGAGCAACCCGCGCCGTCGCGCCGCGACCACGGCATTCGCTGCTGTGGCCGTGGTCGCCCTCGTCGACCTCGCCTGCGCCCGCTCGGGCGGCCGCCGGGGCAAATGACGAGCGCAGCCTGATTTCAGGTTTCGAAAAGTGTGCAGCCACGATCGCCGGAAACAAACCCACAACTGAGGCGTTATCGAACCATGGCAGCGGAACAGGACCAGGAGCACCGGACGGCCAAGCGGACCGCGCGGCGCGGCGCGCGGTCGGCCAAGGCGTCTGTCGTACGGACACGCCATTCGACGAAACGCCGTCGCGCCGCCCTCACCGCCGCGCCGGCCCCCTTTGTCGGCAACGACGCGAAGTCGCTTGGCATCGCCATGATCTTTACGGCAACGCTCGGCTTGATCGTCACGTCGTTGCTGCTTTCCAAACGTCGCCGTTCAGTGTTTTGAATCGCAGCTCGTTTTGGCAGGGCGCTCGGAGCACCGAAGGAGGTCATGATGTCGAATGTCGATCCAGGGGCCATTGGGCAAATCGCCTACGACGGACGCAGCCGGCTGTTCGTGACCTTCAATGATTCCGGAGACAGCTACACCTATTATGCGGTGCCGGTGCCGGTGTACGAGGACATGATCGCCTCCGAATCCATTCCGTCGTTCTTCAGCCGCCGGATCCAGAACCGTTACTCGTCGCGCAAGCGCGAACCGCTCGACCACTGAACCGCGGCGTCCGGCTGCGACAGACGCCCGACGTTCACTTCCGCTTCGGAGACCCGACGCCGGTAATTCCGGTGCGCGCCGGCGGGTCACTCGCCGGAAACGACTCCTCCGAGGTTTCCGTCACCAGCTCGGATTCGTCGATCAGCTCACCCGCGACGGTGTGGCCGTCGGCGATGCCGCGCACGGGGCGCTCGTCCTTGCGCGTCTTCGTCGTGTCCGATCCCCCGAGGCCGGGGGTGCGGTTCGCGTCGGGACCCTGACCCTTCCGGTTTTCCACCATTGGCAAACTCCCCTGTAGCAGCCCGCACCAGCGCGGGCGAACTGAACCGAACGCTTTGCCGGCACGGACGTTCCACTCGTATTGGGCATTCGGGTCATCCGTTACGGGAGCTCATCATGCCGGCAATCGCGTCCCGAGCCATCAGCGTCATCCGGTACGACGCGATCCGCCGCGAGCTGCTCGTCACCTTCCGCCACTCCGGGGCGACCTACGCCTATTTTGATGTCCCGCCGCGGGTCTACGCGGATTTCCTCACCGCCGAGTCCCACGGCAGGTTCTTCAGCGAGCGAATCCGCGACGCATACCGGTATCGAATGATTTCGGAGCCGCGCGTCTGAGGACCACGCGCCTTGGGCACCACCTTAACGCCCGGATGTCCGTCGCACCTATTCATACTGTCATCTTCATACTGTCATCGCCAGGCGATTGAACTACGCTGTGGCAGCCAGACCGTGAACACGGCTGGCGGCGGCGGCGAAAAGCCGTGTGGCACAAGACAGAATCCAGGCCGGCTCGAGATCAGGGATCGAGCACGGCCTTGCCCGGCATCGGGATCGGCTCACGTCGCTGCGGCGGCGGCGCGCAACTGGGAGACGCACAGATGATGACCCCGGAGCAGAACGAATACTTCACCCGCGTCGGGCCCGGAACGCCGGCCGGCGAGATGTTGCGGCGTTACTGGTGGCCGGTCTGGTTTTCGCAGCAGGTCACCGATCGCCCGGTTCCGGTGAAGCTGCTGGGCGAGAGCCTCATCCTGTTCCGCGACGCCAGCGGCAAGGTCGGCATTCTCGACAGCCGCTGCCCGCACCGCGGCGCCTCGCTCGAACTCGGCCGCGTCGAAGCCGATGGCATCCGCTGCTGCTATCACGGCTGGAAATTCGACCGCGCCGGCCGCTGCGTCGATATGCCGGCGGAGCCGGAAAACACCCCGCTCAAGAATGAGGTCCGTCAGACCGCCTGCCAAACCGAGGAAGCCGGCGGGCTGATCTTCGCCTACATGGGACCGCAACCGGCACCGCTGCTGCCGAAATACGATCTGCTCTTCCGCGAGGACTGCAATCGCGTCGTCTGGGCCTCGGAAGGACATTCCAACTGGCTGCAACGGGCGGAAAACGGATACGACCCGCATCACCTCATGGCATTGCATGCGCCGGGCTATCCGCAGATCGCGCTCAAGCGGGCCGACGTCACCATGGACAAAACCTGGTACGGCCATCGCACGCTGATGGTGTTTCCCGACGGCCTGCAGAACACCACGCACCAGATATTTCCCTCCCACCTGCGCCGCCTCGGGGCACGGAAGGGCGACCACCCAAGGCACTACCTGAATCTGCGCGTGCCGCTCGACGATCACAGCACGACCACATTCATGGTCGAGGCGGAAATCATCGAGAAGGGCCCGGGCACGCTCAGGACGCGGGGGTACAAGAAGCTCCCGCTCATGGCGTTCGAGCGCATCGAAGATGGGTGGTGGGGAATTCCATCCCACGATCAGGATCGAATCGTGATGGAAAGCCAGGGAACGATTGCCGATCGCGCCCGCGAATATCTCGGTACCTCCGACGAAGGGATCGTGATGTTCCGCCGCATGATCCAGGAGTCCATAAAGGCCGTGCAGGAAGGCCGCGACCCGCTCGGCATCGTCCGCGATCCGGCGCAGAACACGCTGATCCACTTCGACGCTGGGAAGAATTATTCCGACGGCGAAAACAAAGCCCCGGCGATCATCACCGTATAAAACAGGCCGCAGAGCCGCCTGACGGCAGGGAGCTGCAAATGCCTCGAGGGCAGAGTTTGCGCGGCGCATTTCTGGTCGCGCTACTTCTCGGTACGACCGCGACGGTCGACGCGAGCGCGGAAACGCCGGCTGCGGCGAAAAAATTGATTGCCCAGTACAAGCTGCCGCCCGCTGTCACTGCGGGCTGGGAAGCCGAACAGGCCGTGCCTACGGCGTGGATCGAAGCAGCCAAGAAAGAGCCGAGGCTGCGGATCAACGGCAGTTGGGAGGCTCAGCCGTTTCGGGAGATGATCAAGCCGTTTTCCGAGCGCTACCCGTTCATCGAACTCGCTTATTCACGCGCCACGACCGATACCCGGGTGCAGCAGCCGCTCGTCGCACTGCAAGAGGGACGCTACGTCATCAACATCGTGACCGGCGTCGAAGGCTGGCTCGGTGATTTTCGAAGGTTGGACGCGCTCGCGGACATTAGCGACCTTCCGAATTTCAAGACCGTGCCCGACAACCTGAAGAGCAGCAGCGGCGATTGGGTTGGTATGCGCATGCGCTACTGGTGCATGGCCTACAACCCCCAGCTCATCAGCAAGGACAAGATGCCGAAGACCTGGGACGATCTGCTCACGACCCGGGAACTGTACGGCGGGCGCCTGGCATTATGGGGCGGCGTGACCAACTGGCTCGATCCGTTGTGGAGCGCCAAAGGGGAGCAGTGGACCACTGCCTTTCTGCAAAGGCTCTTTTCGGATGTTCAGCCGCAGCAGCGCAAGGAAGGGGCGATCGCGCTGGTCAAGCTCGTCGTCGCCGGCGAGTTCAACGCCTCTCTGGCGGCGGCGGAATACATGGTCAGGAATGCGCTCGATAAGGGGGCGCCGATTGCCTTCCATTGCCCGGATCCCGTGACCGCAGCCTCGTCGTCCATTTCCGTCATCAAGGGCAATCCGAGCATCAATTCCAGCAAGATCTTCGTCAATTGGCTGATCAGCAAGGAGGGGCAAGTCGCCCAGTTTGCGGCCGATGGCTCTCCGCCTGTACACCCCGGGCTTCAGAGCCTGGGGTTCATGCCGTTTCCGGAGGAGATTTCGGGGAAGACGGTTGTTGTCCGCAACGTCGAACGCATGGAAGACGACACGAAAGCTATTTTGAAGATCCTGAAGCCCTATGGGGCCGGTGATCACTGAGGCCGGACGCATTGCTGCGGGTGGGGCCGCGCCCTACACTTAAGACAACCAGAGGCGGATACCGCCCGGACAACAGGGGGAAACGATGACTCGCATTCTCGTGGCGCTGATCGGCGCCATCGCGCTCGCATTCGCGGCACCGGCGTTCGCCGTCACCGGTGACAAGGCCGAATTCGTGAAGCTCGCCGACGGCGTCTACGCCTATGTCGGCAAGAAAAATGACGCCAACGCCATGGTGGTCGTCACCAGCGAGGGCGTTGTGCTGGTCGACACCGGCAACAACCAGCCGGACACGCGCGACATCGCGCAGAAGATCAAGTCGGTGACCGACCAGCCGGTCCGTTACATCGTGATCTCGCAAAATCACGGCGACCACATCGGCGGCACGCCGCTGTTCTCGCCGCCCGCAGCACTGGTCGTCCACGACCGCGTCGCCAAGCAGCTCGCCGACTTCAAGCCCTACCAGGTCAAGACCTGGCAGAAGCGGTTCCCCGAGCGCGCCGAGGCGATGAAAAACGTGAAGCCGATCGACACCGTCGTCAGTTTCCCCGACCGCATGACGCTGCACCTCGGTGGCAAGACGATCGAGCTGATCTACGTCGACGACACCTACAATCCGGGCGATGTCGCGGTGTGGGTGCCCGAGGCCGGCGTGCTCCACGCCTCGTTCGCCGGCTACAAGGAC
>DATJIG010000267.1:0-21260 GCA_035493495.1 Alphaproteobacteria bacterium | reverse complement strand
TTCTTGATCCGCCGTTCCCGGTCCGACAGTTCGTCCTGCGCCATGATCTCCCCACGCGACAATACCGAACGCCCGGCGTGGCCCCGGGGTGGGGTCTCGTCGGGTGTTCGGATCAGTCACCTAGATAGGCTACACTTGCCTACATGTCAGCCCCACAGCGGGGATAATCGCGCCGTGGCCGGATGCGACCGCCCGTCCTGAATCCTCTGTTCGCCCCTATCACCGCCCTCCCCGGCGTCGGCCCGCGTACGGCCGAGCTGTTCGAGCGACTGACGGGTCCGAAGGTCGTCGATCTTCTCTGGCATCTCCCCGTCGGCGTGGTCGACCGCCGCTTCGCGCCCACCATCGGCGAGGCGCCCGAAGGGACGATTGCGACCATCACCGCCAAGGTCGAGGCCCACGAGCCGCCGCGCACGAAGCGGCTGCCGTACCGTGTGCGCCTGCGCGACGCCACCGGGCAGCTCACGTTGGTGTTCTTCCACGGCCGCGAGGACTACCTGACGAAGATGCTGCCGGTGGGCTCGACGCGGATCGTGAGCGGCAAGATCGAGCGCTACCGGGGCGAGGCGCAGATGACCCACCCCGACTACATCGTTGCCGAGGCGCAGCGCGCATCGTTGCCGCTGATCGAGCCGATCTACGGGCTCACCGAAGGCCTCACCCAGAAGGTCGTGGCGAAAGCCGTCACCGGCGCGCTCGGCCGGGCCCCGGATCTTCCCGAGTGGCTCGATGCGAACCACCGCGAGCGCGAGCACTGGCCGTCATGGGCCGAGGCCCTGTCCGCAGCCCACCACCCGGATCCGATCTCGAACACCGACCAGGTGCTCGATCCGCGCACGCCGGCGCGCACCCGCCTCGCCTATGACGAACTGCTCGCGAACCAGCTCGCGCTCGCGCTGTTCCGCGCCCACATGCGGCGCGCCAAGGCCGGCGCCACGGTGCGCCCGGTGAAGGGCAATGGCCAGCTCCGTGCCCAGGCGCTCGCCGCCCTGCCGTTCGCTCTGACCGAGGGACAGCGTACCGCCGTCGACGAGATCGTCGCCGACATGGCCGCGCCGCGACGCATGCTGCGACTTCTCCAGGGCGACGTCGGCTCCGGCAAGACCGTGGTCGCGTTTCTCGCGATGCTCAATGCCGTCGAGGCCGGCTACCAGGCGGCGCTGATGGCGCCCACCGAGATCCTCGCCCGCCAGCACATGGCGACGATCGAGCCGCTCGCCAACGCGATCGGCGTTCGCGTCGCGCTGCTCACCGGCCGCGATCGCGGGCGCCCGCGCGACGAGATGATCGCCGACATCGCCTCAGGTGAAATTCCGATCGCCATCGGCACCCACGCGCTGATCGAGGACGACGTGCGGTTCCAGGACCTCGCTCTCGCCGTGGTCGACGAGCAGCACCGCTTCGGGGTCGAGCAGCGTCTCGCCCTCGCCGGAAAGGGAAATGCCGAGGCGACCGGCAGCGGCAAGGGCGCCGATCTGCTGGTCATGACCGCGACGCCGATCCCGCGGACGCTGATGCTGACCGCGTACGGCGATCTCGACGTGTCGCGCCTCACCGAGAAGCCCGCCGGCCGCAAGCCGATCGACACCCGTACGGTGCCGCTCACGCGGATGCCCGAGGTAATCGAGGGGCTCGAACGCGCGTTCGCGGCGGCACCGAAACCCCGCGAGGAGCCGGTGCGCGCATTCTGGGTGTGTCCGCTCGTGGCTCCTTCGGAGGCGGTCGATCTCGCGGCGGCGGAGGCCCGCGCCGAGGCGCTCGAGAAGGTGTTCCCGGGTCAGGTCGCGCTGGTGCACGGCCGCATGAAGGCGGCGCAGAAGGATGCGGCGATGACGGCCTTCGCCGAAGGTCGCGCGCGCATCCTAGTGGCGACGACCGTGATAGAGGTCGGTGTCGACGTTCCGGCGGCCAGCATCATGGTGATCGAGCACGCCGAGCGCTTCGGCCTCGCCCAGCTGCACCAGCTTCGCGGCCGCGTCGGTCGCGGAGCCGCCAAATCGAGCTGCATCCTGCTCTACGACCAGAACCTCACCGAGACGGCGCGCGCGCGGCTCAAGGTTCTGCGTGAGACCGACGACGGCTTCCGTATCGCCGAGGAAGACCTCAGGCTGCGCGGCGCGGGCGAAATCCTCGGCACGCGCCAGAGCGGGCTGCCGGAATTCCGGCTCGCCGACATCTCTGTTCACGGCGACCTGCTGGTGGCCGCGCGCGACGATGCGACGCTGATCCTCGAGCGCGATCCGGGATTGACGGGAGAGCGCGGAGGGGCGCTACGCACCCTCCTCTACCTATTCGAGCGCGACTCGGCGATCGCCTACGCCCGCGCCGGCTGACGGGCGGCGGACGACGGTGCGGCAACCGTTCCGCCCGACACGACGAGCTTGAGTCCGTCTTCGACCGTCATGTCGATCGGTACGACGGTCGCGCGCGGCACGAAGACGATGTAGCCCGACGTCGGATTGGGCGACGTCGGCAAAAACACCGACACCATCTCATCGTCGAACGCGCTCTGCACCGACAGCGTGGCGCCGCCCGCAAGGAAGCCGATCGCCCAGCTCCCGGGGTTCGGAAACGGCACCAGGACGACCTGGCGGAAGGCACCCGACTTCTGCGACAGCAACGTCTCGAACATCTGCTTCAGTGCACCGTACAGCGAGCGCACAATCGGCAGACGCGCCAGCACACGATCGCTCGCGCGCACGAAGAAGCGGCCAAGCAGCGTAGCGGCGAGCGCGCCGGTGAGGGTCAGACCGACCACGACGATGACGAAGCCTGTGCCGGGCACCGCGAACGGCAGGTTGAAGTAGACCTCGGGGCGGTAGGGCGGCGGGATCAGCGGCGCAATGAGCTGGTCCACCCAGCTGACGATGGCGAAGCAGACGTACAGCGTCAGCGCCAGCGGCGCGACGATCAGTACCCCGGTGAGGAACCAGGTGCGCAGGCGCGCGAAAAGGCCCGTGCGGACCGGTGCGGCATAGGGGACGACGGGATTTTGCGGCGAGGTCGATTCGCTCATTTGGTATTGTGAAACGGCACGATGGTCAAATTGAGGCGCCGGTAAGGAAAATGCCCCGGATCCGGCCACGCGAATAGTGTGAATAGTGCCACGGTGGCGCGCACTCTTTCGCAGCAAAGGGCTGCGTCACTCAAGAGTCAACGGAAGGCGGGACTGGCCGGCGCTTAACCGCTCGTTCACCAACACGCGTCAGAATGGGACGATGAACCGTTTTGCACGCCTTCTCCGCCGCTCCGCCGTCTCCACCGTGATCTGCTCGGCCGTCGCCGTGAGCGCCTGCGCGCCGAAGCCTCCCGAGGTCACGCGTGAGGTTCTCGGCCTCGACGTATCGGGCCGTCCGGTGGTTTCGTTCACCACCTGCGATTACTACGGAGCGCTCGGAAGCCAGGGCGGCTGCGCGCGTGAAACGCCGCCGGTCGTGTGGTGTTACCAGACACTCGGCCGCAACGATTGCTATCGCACCCCGGATCGACTGGCGACCCGCGAGCCCGAGCCGGTCGTCGACGTGCCGACGATCCCGACCCTTTACGCGGTGCCGACACCGCCGGGTCCGCCGCCGACGTCGCCGCCGACCACCCGTCCCGACGCCACGCAGTACTCCCCGCTCTCGCCGCAGCAGGCTCCCTGAGGCGGCACCGACCGCGCGCGGTAAGCGCGGTCGGCCAACTACCCGCTAGGCGGCCGCGACGGCCTTCACGAACTCGGCGACCGAGCGCTTCAGCTCGTTGGCGTGCCCGCCGACCTTGTCCGCCACCTTCTCGATCGCACCGGTCGCCTGCTGCGTCCGGCCGGCGTCCTCCTGAACCGAGACGATGACCGTCGACACCTTGCGCGTCTCGTCGGCGGCGACGCTGACGTTGCGCGCGATGTCGCCGGTAGCGGCGCCCTGTTCCTCGACCGCCGCCGCGATCGAGGTGTTGATCTCGGCGATACCGACGATGCTGCCGCGGATGGCGTCGATCGCCGTCACCGCGCGGTCGGTCTCGGTCTGAATCGTGGTGATCTGAGTCTGGATCTCCTCGGTCGCCTTGGCGGTCTGACCGGCCAGCGCCTTGACCTCGCCCGCCACCACCGCGAAGCCCTTGCCGGCCTCGCCGGCGCGCGCCGCCTCGATGGTCGCGTTGAGCGCGAGCAGGTTGGTCTGCTGGGCGATGTCGTCGATGAGATGGAGGATCGTGCCGATGCGACCCACGGCCTCGGAGAGACCGGTGACGACGGCGGCCGTGCTGTCCGCCTGCTCGACCGCGGCACCGCTGCGCGACGCGGCGGTGGCGACCTGCTGCCCGATCTCCTGGATCGCGCGGCTCAACTCTTCGGCCGCCGACGCCACCGTGGTCACATTGCCGGTGGCGTTGACGGCAGCCGATGCGACCGTGGCCGAGCGGCTCGTGGTCTGCTCCGCCGTGGTATTGAGGTTGGTGGCGCTGGTGCGCATGTCATCGGCCGAGCGACGCAGCTCTTCGACCGCGCGATTGGCCTCGCCGGTGAAGGTATCGATCAGGGTCGACAACGCCGTGCGACGCTGCTCGGCCGCGCGCCGCGCCTCGTCGGCGGCGATGCGGGCCTGGTCCTGCTCGCCGCGCAGGCGCTCGGCCTCGGACAGGCCTTCGCGGAATGTCAGCACCGCGGTCGCCATCTCGCCGATCTCGTCGTGGCGATCGGTGAACGGCACCGAAACGCCATGGTTGCCGCCGGCGAGATCGGTGACGACGCGCGCGATCTCCTTCAGAGGCGAAATCAGGCGGCGGCGGATGTAGTGGACCGACGTGCCGATGACGCCGAGGGCGAGCAGCAGCACCGCGGATGAGACGATGAGATCGCGCAGCGCGCGACTTCCCGCTGCCTGCGCCGTCGCTATCGCCATGTCGAGCGCGGCATTGCGTAGCCCGATGACGTCCTCATTCGCGCTGCGCGTCATCTTCGAGTATTCGGTCGCGGCCTTCTCGGTCGGCTCGCCGCTGATCGCATGGGCCAGCATGTAATCGACGGTCGGCCGCGCCTTCTTGAAATAAGCTTCGAATGCCGCGTTCTCGCGCGCGACGAGATCGGCCGGGCGGCCGAGAACGTCGACAAGCCCTTCGATTCGCATGCGGACCTGATCGATCTCGCCGTACAGGTGTTCGAGCGTCCGCCCTTCGGCGGCGCTGACCTTCTGGTTCGTCCCGATCACGCCGATCAACCGCGAGTTGAGCCGGCCGGTCGCGTCACGCATGGCGGCCGCGAAAAGGCCGAGTTCGACCAGCATGCCGGTGCGCGCGCTCGACTCGGCGGCGCTCGCGTGGAGCGGCGGCAGCGAGGTCATGACGGCCTGCTGCAGGGCCGCGCTCTTGTCGAGAGCGGCCTTCGCCACCGCAGCATCGCGCTGGGCGCGCGGCAGCTTCAACGTAACATCGATGTCGCGGCGGATCGCGATCATGCCGTCAGCCATCACCTGCCCCTTGGTCCGCAGGCCCGCCGCCTCGCCCTTCAGGCCGGAGGCAGCCTCGATCAGATTCGCCATAGCCTGGTCGGTGCGCTTCCGCTCATCGAGCATCGGTTTGAGATCGGCGTCGGTCGGGATCCGGTCCACCTGCTGCACCGGCGACGTCATTGCGCGCTCGTTGCCGATCGCCTCGATCGCTTTGAGCGCCGCGGCCACACTGCGCGCGCTCGAAATTGTCGTGGCACTTGCCGAATAGGACGACCAGGCGGCAAACACCGCACGCGTGGCGAGCACCGTGGCGAAAACGCCGATGACGGCGAGACAGCCGATGAGCGTTCGGCCAACGGACTTATTGAGATTCGACGAAAGCGACATGATGGTCCCCAAAAAATCCCCGATGCACGCACACGCAAATCCCATATGCGCGGGCATCTGTACGCTTCGGGACTTTTATGAGAGTCGCTCTTACCGGAGCCTTAAATTCGCTGTCAAAAATGCGATCACATGCGTGTGAGCCGTTTCAAAAAATCCCGCCCGCAAAACTACTTAGAGTCCTCGGCAAGTGCGATGACCCGCTTGTAGCGCTCGATCACCGCGGGCGAAGTCGCGGCCATCTCGGCGATGATTTTCGTCATCTCCTCGCCGCCGATCGGGCTGACGTCGACGTTGAGCTTTTCGGCCTCGGCCAGGAACGTCACATCGCTGTGAACCGCCATGAACGCCTCGCGCAGCGCGCGGGTCCGGTCGGCCGGAATTCCCGGTGGGCCGGAGACCGGCAGGGCGACGAAGAACTGCGATTCGGCGAACGCGAGCAGCGCGCGGTCGTCAGAATTGGTGACGATCTCGCGCGCCGTGGGCACGTTCGGCAGCGCCGGATGGCGCTCTAGGCGGGCCACCTGGAGAATCGGCATGTAGGTGCCGTCGGCCAGATTGGCCTTGTCCTGGCCGCCCAGCGACGACAGCCCGATGTAGGTTCCGTCGAGCTCACGTCGCTGCACCGCCAGCATGACGCCGGTGGATCCGGCGTAGCCCTTCACCAGCCGCGTCTTGAACCCGAACAGTTCGGGCGAGAGCAACGCGAAGATGACGTTGGTCGAGACTCCGCCGACGCTGCCGAGCGCCACCGGCGGTGAGGCCGCCCTCATCTGCTCGATCGATGCGATCCCCCGCTCCTTGCGCACGAACATGAAGTAGGCGTCGGTCCTGAACGACGACATCGTGCCGATCCAGGTCATGGCCAGCGGATCGAACTTGGCCGCCGGATCGCCGAGCATCGGCTGCTGGATGATGCCGCGCACATGCATGCCGATGCTGAGCCCCTGGCGATCGGCGGCGTTGGCGAGGAAGTTCGCCATCCGCAGGCCGCCCGCGCCCTGCATGTTCTGTGGCACCACCGAGGGCTCGCCCGGGATGTGGCGACCGATGTGGCGGGCGAGCAGCCGGCCGGCGATGTCGAAGCCGCCGCCGGGCTGCGATCCGATCAGCAGGTTGACGGTTTTGCCGGCGTAGAAGTCGGCGACCGGCTCGGCGACCGCGCGGTGGGTGACGACGGTGGCGATGGCCAGAGCAGCGGCGGCAGCGATCGGCTGACGAAGCATCATTCCAAGTCCTCGGGGGCTATCTCGGGATCACGATTGCGGCGATGTTGGTCCGGACCGTCTCGTAGGCCTCTGGGGATACCGCGAGTTCACCCCGGAGCGGCCGTCGAGCGGTGTGACGAGCACGATGACCAGCGCCAGAGCAGCGGCCAGAGGCCCGGTGCCCACGGCTATCAGGTGGGTCCCCAGAGCCGCGACGGATGGCCGTAAATCCAATCGACCAAGACGCCCCCTTCTTCGGCCCTCGTGCGCGGGGCATTGTTTTTTGCGTGTCACGCGTTGGCGTACCATACTGGCGGGCGAGCGATTTGGCATCCGGTACAGGTGGGGCGACATGAAACGTCTGATCAGCGCTGCAGTAGCGGCCATCTTGGTCTTCGCAGCGCAGTCCGCCCACGCCGGCGCGACCTTCGACGCCGTCAAGGCGCGCGGTCAGGTGAATTGCGGCGTCAACACCGGTCTCGCCGGATTCTCGGCGCCCGACGAGCGCGGAGTCTGGCGCGGGATCGATGTCGACGTCTGTCGCGCCGTCGCTGCGGCGATGTTCGGCGACGCGACCAAGGTGCGATATGTGCCGCTCACCGCACAGCAGCGGTTCACCGCCCTGCAGTCGGGCGAGATCGACGTGCTGTCGCGGAACACCACCTGGACGAGCCAACGCGACATCGAGCTCGGCCTCAATTTCACCGGCGTCACCTACTACGACGGCCAGGGATTCCTCGTCGCCAAAAAGCTCAACGTGAAGAGCGCCAAGGAGCTCAACGGCGCGACCGTGTGCGTCCTCGCCGGCACAACCACCGAGCTCAACCTCGCCGACTGGTTCCGCGCCAACAACCTGCAGTTCCGCCCGGTGGTGATCGAGAAGAACGAGGAGCTGGCGCAGACGTTCTTCGCCAACCGCTGCGACGCCATCACCTCGGACGCGTCCCAACTCGCGGCGATTCGCGCCTCATCGGCGCCCAATCCCGACGACTTCATGATCCTCCCCGAGATCATCTCGAAGGAGCCGCTCGGGCCGGCGGTGCGCCACGGCGACGACCAGTGGTTCGACCTGGTCAAATGGTCGCTGTTCGCGATGATCCAGGCCGAAGAGAAGGGCATCACGTCGAAGAACATCGATTCGTTCAAGGACTCGCCGGATCCGGAGATTAAACGCATCCTCGGGATCACGCCGGGCCAGGGCAAGGCGCTCGGCGTCGATGACCGCTGGGCCGCCAACATCATCAGGCAGGTCGGCAACTACGGCGAGAGCTTCGAACGCAATGTCGGCAAGGATTCGAAGCTCAAGCTCGAGCGCGGGCTCAACGCGCTGTGGACCAACGGCGGGCTGATGTACGCGATGCCCATTCGCTGAGGTCCGCGTGGCGCCTCCATCCTCAGGTGCGCCCGCCGCGTGGAGCAATCCGCGCGTGCGAGGCGCGGTGTATCAGGCTGTCGCCCTTCTGGGCGTGATCGCCGTCGGCTGGTTTCTTGTCAGCAACACCCTCGACAACCTGTCCAATCGCGGCATCGTCACGGGATTCGGCTTCCTCGAGCGCCCGGCGTCGTTCGCCATCGGCGAAGTGCTCGCCGAGTACTCCCCGGCCGACACGTTCGCCCGCGCGCTCTATATCGGGCTGCTCAACACGCTGTTCGTGTCGGCCCTCGGGATTGTGCTGGCGACGTTGCTCGGCGCGACCATCGGCATAGCGCGACTGTCGCCGAACTGGCCTGTGCGCGTGATCGCCGGCGGCTACGTCGAGATGGTGCGCAACGTGCCGCTGCTGCTGCAACTGTTCCTGTGGTACGCGCTGATCACCCAGGGGCTTCCGGGCCCGCGTGAGGCGATCCGCCTCCTGCCCGGCGTCTTCCTGTCCAACCGCGGCCTGGTGGTGCCGTGGTTCGGGCCGGACGGATTCACCGCACCGCATCTCGCCGGATTCAACTTCCAGGGCGGCGCCGCGATCTCGCCGGAGCTCGCGGCCCTCCTGTTCGGACTCAGCGTCTACACCGCCGCGTTCATCGCCGAGGTCGTGCGCGGAGGCATCCTTGCGGTACCGAAGGGCCAGACCGAGGCGGCGCTCTCGCTCGGCCTCTCCCGCCGGCAGGCGCTCCGGTTCGTGATCCTGCCCCAGGCGCTGCGCATCATCGTGCCGCCGCTGTCGAGCCAGTACCTGAACCTTCTGAAGAACTCGTCGCTCGCCGTCGCCATCGGCTATCCCGATCTCGTCAGCGTCGCCAACACCGCCATCAACATCACCGGTCAGGCGATCGAGGGCTTCGCCATCGTCATGGCGGTGTTCGTCGCCATCAGTCTCGCCCTGTCCGCGCTGATGAACTGGTACAACCGGCGAATCGCGGTGACGCGATGACGTGGATCCGCAAGAACCTGTTCGGATCGCCCATCGGCATCGTGCTCACGCTGCTCGTGGCCTGGGCCGCCTGGCAGATCGTGCCGCCGCTCTGGAACTGGGCGTTCGGCCACGCCGTCTGGTTCGCCGAATCGCCCGACGCCTGCCGCGCCGCCGCCGGCGCGTGCTGGGCCGTGGTCACGACCAAGTACCGCTTCCTTCTGTTCGGGCTCTATCCCTACGAGGACCAATGGCGACCGTTGATCGCAAGCGGCCTCTTCGTCGGCCTGCTCGGCATTACCTGCGATCGTCGCCTGTGGGACCAGCGGCTGCTTCTCATCTGGGCCGTGACCCTCACCGTGGCGCTGTTCCTGATGCGGGGCGGCGTGTTCGGGCTGAGCTACGTCCCCGCCGAACAGTGGGGAGGGCTCCCCTTGACGCTCGTGCTCTCGGTGGTCGGCATCGGCGGCGCGTTTCCGCTGGCGATCGTGCTCGCCCTCGGTCGACGGTCGCACCTGCCGGTGATCCGAGCCTTGTCGGTCACCTACATCGAAATCGTCCGCGGCGTGCCGCTGGTGTCGGTGCTGTTCATGGCCTCGGTGATGTTCCCGCTGTTCCTTCCCGAGGGTCTTACCATCGACAAGGTGCTGCGGGCGCAGATCGGGTTCATCCTGTTCGCCGCCGCCTATCTCGCCGAAGCGGTGCGCGGCGGCCTGCAGGCGGTGCCGAAAGGACAGTACGAGGCCGCCGACGCGCTCGGCCTGTCGACGGCGCAGAAGCTGCGGCTGGTGATCCTTCCCCAGGCCCTGCGCGCCTCGATCCCGCCGATCGTCAATCAGTTCATCGCCACCTTCAAGGACACCTCTCTGGTGGTGATCATCGGGCTCTACGACCTGCTGACGACGACGCGCATCGCGCTCACCGATCCGCCCTGGCGGCCCTACTACGTCGAGGCGTACATCACCGCGGCACTGGTCTATTTTATCTTCTGCATCTTTCTCTCCCGCGCCTCGCTTCGGCTGGAGCGCAGCCTCAACGCCGGAGTCCGCACATGACCGACACCGCCGTGTCCATCTCCGGTGTCAGCAAGCATTACGGCGCGTTCCGCGCGCTGTTCGACGTCTCGCTCACCGTCCGCAAGGGCGAGCGTGTCGTCGTCTGCGGCCCGTCGGGTTCGGGCAAGTCGACCCTGATCCGCTGCGTCAACGCCCTCGAGCGCCACGACGCCGGCACCATCACGGTGAACGGCATCGAACTCACCGACGACCTCAAGACCACCGAGCGCATCCGCCGCCAGATCGGCATGGTGTTCCAGAGCTTCAATCTGTTCCCGCACCTCACCGTGCTCGAGAACCTGACGCTGGCGCCGACCCGCGTTCAGAAGATCGCCAAGGTGGAAGCCGAGGAGCGCGCCATGCACTATCTCGGCCGGGTGCGGATCCCCGAGCAGGCGAACAAGTACCCGGGCCAGCTCTCGGGCGGACAGCAGCAGCGCGTCGCTATCGCCCGTGCGCTGTGCCTGCGTCCGGAGCTCATGCTGTTCGACGAACCGACCTCGGCGCTCGATCCCGAGATGATCCAGGAGGTGCTCGACGTCATGACCGGCCTCGCCAAGGACGGCATGACCATGATTTGCGTCACCCATGAGATGGGTTTCGCGCGCAACGTCGCCGACACCATGGTATTCATGGACGGCGGCAAGGTTGTCGAGATCGCGCCACCCGAACGCTTCTTCACCGCTCCGCAGGAGGAGCGCACCCGGTCCTTCCTCTCCCGCATCCTCAGCAAGTGACCGAAGGCAGGTATCCATGAGTCACGAGATTGTCTCCGTCGACAACGGCTCCGTTCGCGACGATGGCCAGGTCGTCAAGTTCGAGATCCGCGCCAAGTCTGGCGAGTCGCTGCCGTTCGAGATGCCGACGCGCGACATCGTCAAGTTCGTCGCCTTCCTGTGCACGCTCGGCCAGTTCGCGGCGCGCAAGACCGGCATCCAGGACAAGGCGCCGCCGACCGAATTCGAGGGTCCGCTGATCGAGGCCGAGAATCTCGGCCTCGCGCGCGGCCGCACCGACAAGGAGGTCATCATGGCCCTCCAGGTGGGTCTGTTCGCCCTCGGCGTGGCGCTGCCGACGGAAAAACTCGACTTTCTCCGCGCGCTGGTGCTGCACGGCACCACCGAGGCAAATCAACCGAACTGAGGCGAATGGATAGACACGATGGTCGATCTCAAGGACAAGAATCTCGACAATCTCATCGACCAGGACGGCGCGAAGATCGCCCGCGATCATTTCCGTTCCGGCGACGTCGCGGTGGTGACCGGCTGCGCCCGCGGCTTCGGCCGCGCCATCGCGCGGCGCCTTGCCGCCGACGGCGCGCGCCTCGCCATCTGGGACCTGCTCGACGACGAGGGCGAGCAGACCGCGGCCGGGTGCCGGCAGCTCGGCGCCGACGTCGCCTACATCCATTGCGATATGGGGAAGCCCGAGGACATCAAGCGCGCCGCGCAGGCGACGCTCGATCGCTACGGCTCCGTCTACGCGGTGGTGAACAACGCCGGCATCAACCTGCGCACATCGGCCCTCGAGTATTCGCTCGAGCAGTGGCAACGGACGCTCAACGTCAATCTGATCGGCTCGTTCCTCACCTCCCAGGCATTCGCGCCGACGATGATCGCCGCCAAGCGCGGCAACATCATCAATCTGGCGTCGGGACGCGCCATCGAGGGCGCGGTGAACAGCATCGCCTACGGCGCCTCGAAAGCCGGCATCGTCAACATGACGAAGACGCTTGCCACCGAGTGGGCGCGCTACGGCATCCGCGTCAACGCAATCGTGCCGGGCGTCTCCGAGACCCGCCAGCCGCTCGAAGCCGGCGGCACGCTCGAGGCACTGGTCTCGCGCACCGACGCCATCCCCCTCGGACGCATCGGCCACCCCGACGACATCGCCGGCATGGTCGCGATCCTGCTGTCGAAGGACGCCGCCTACATCACCGGGCAGGCGATGGCGATCAATGGCGGTCGCATCATGCTGCCGTGACCATCGCCGACGGTCCCTGTCCGGCCGGAACTAGAGCGCCCCTTGGCCGTTCCCTGAATCTCCCCACGAGATTCCGTCGAAGGAGCGTGCCATGAGGATTTCCAGCGTCCTTGTCCTCCTCGCCACCGCGTCCACCCTCGCCGCCTGCGCCAACATGACGTCGACCCGCAGCGCGGGAGCGCCGACGTCCGCCGCCCGGTCCGCGGCGCCACAGCCGTCCGCCGACGTGCGCGATGCCCAGCAGCGACTCCACACCCTTGGCTTCTATCAGGGGCCGAATGACGGGTTGTGGGGCCCTGAGACGCAGGCCGCCGTCCAGCGTTTCCAGCAAAGCCACGGCATGGCCGTCACCACCAGCCTCGACAGCCAGACCGTGAGCGCCATCCGCACCGCGGAGACGGCGCCGATCACCGTGTCCGACGCCACGGACGTCCGCACCATCCAAAACCGGCTGCGGCAGCTCAACTTCTACAACGGCCAGGCGGATGGCGTGTGGAACCCCGGCACGCAGAGCGCCCTTGAGAACTTCCAGCGCTCTCATGGCCTGCCGGTCGGCCAATTGAACGCGCCGACGGTCACCGCCATGGGCATCGACACCGCGAGCTTCCCGACCCGCCCGAGTCCCGGCATGGCCGGCGGCGCGACGTCGACCACCGGAGTGACGTCGACCGGATACGCCGGGAACTCGCTCGACCGGAATGTCATCCGGGGCATCCAGCGCCGCCTGACCCAGAACGGTTTTACGCCCGGGCGCGCCGACGGCGTGTGGGGACGGTCGACGCAGCGGGCGTTGAGGCAGTTCCAGCAGAGCCGCGGCCTGGAGGCATCCGGCCAGCTCAATCCGACGACGATTTCGGCGCTCGGCCTCGATCCCAACAATCTGGCCGGGAGCGCCGCGTCGGTACGATAGCCGCTCAACCACTTTGCCGCATCAGGCCACCGGCGCGCCTGCACGATGCGGCGGGCGGCCATGCTCGCGCGTCGGTATGGGGCCTGAAACTACTGGCGTTCCTGCACGCCGGTGAACATTTGTCTCCTCGCCCCGCCCGGAAACGCGGGAGAAGGAGATCGTTCATGAAGACGCTGGCGTTCAAGCAGACCAATAACCGCGGCCACTGGGTCGGCGACGGGTTCCCCGTACGCAGCATCTTCTCCTACAACGATCGCGCCCGAGAGCTGTCGCCGTTCCTCCTGCTCGACTACGCGGGTCCGGCGACGTTCCAGCCCACCAATAAGCGCCTCGGCGTTGGCGAGCATCCGCACCGCGGATTCGAGACCGTGACCATCGTCTACTCGGGCGAGGTCGCGCATCGCGACTCGTCGGGCGGCGGCGGCCTCATCGGACCGGGCGACGTGCAGTGGATGACCGCTGCCGGTGGCGTAGTGCACGAGGAATTCCACGGCCCCGCCTTTGCCAAGAACGGCGGCACGTTCGAGGTGATTCAGCTCTGGGTCAACCTGCCGGCCAAGGACAAGATGTCCAAGCCCGGCTACCAGGCGATCACCACCGATACGATTCCGACCGCGGATCTGCCGAACGGCGCCGGTTTCGCGCGAGTCATCGCCGGCCGCTATGGCGACGTGGCGGGCCCCGCCCGGACCTTCACGTCGATGAACGTGTGGGATGTCCGGCTGAACGCCGGCGCTCGCGTCGAGTTGCCGGCGAGCGAAGGCCACACGACGGCGGTGTTCGTGCTGAAGGGACACGTGCGCGTCGGCGGTACGGAGATCGGCGAGAGCGAGCTGGCGGGGCTCACCCGCGAGGGCGCCAACGTCGAGGTCGAGGCACTCGACCGCGCGACGGTGCTGTTCCTCAGCGGCGAGCCGATCGACGAGCCGATCGTCGGCTACGGTCCGTTCGTGATGAATAGCCAGGACGAGATCCGGCAGGCGGTGGTGGATTACCAGACCGGCAAGATGGGGCATCTCAGGGAGACCGCTTAGCTCTCCATCCCGAGCCTCCCCCAAAATGAAAGGCCGCGCGCGATGCGCGGCCTTTCTATTTTCAAGCGATCGGCTCCGTCGTATGGCGGGTCCTACGACTTTTTCTCCTTCGGCGCCGTCTCCGCCTTCGCGGGATTGAGCCCCTGCTTTCGCATCAGCCCGTCGAAGGCCTGAACCGCCTTGTCGGACGTCGCCGCGAGGTCGTGGATCATGCCTTCCATCGTCTCCGCCGGAACCGCGGCGAATCCCTCGAGCGTGGTATCGGCCTGGGCAAGAAACTCGGGATCCTTCGCCATCTCCGCGAAGGCTTTCCGGTAGACGTCGCGGATCGCATTCGGCGTCTTCGGCGGCAGCGCGATCCATTTGAACACGCTGCTCGCGCGCCAGTAGTCGTAGGCCGCCTTCATCGTCGGATCGGTGATCTTGCCCGCCATCGCGTCGGTGAACAGCGGCGCGTTGTCGGCGTCGGCACGCCCCGACGGCGGCAAGCCCTTGCCGAGGCCGTCGAGGTAGATGATCTTGAATTTCTTCGGGTCGGTGAGCTTGTCGACGACGTATCCGCGCGGGAAGGACGTCATGTCGATTTCGCCGCGCTCGAGCGCGATCATCAGATCGGTGCTGCCGGGATAGCCGACGACCCATTTCGCGTTCCAACCCAGATACTCGATCCCCCACACGGTCATGCGCATGCCCGAGCGCGGCACACCGCTGACCGACCCCATGGCGACCGGCGGCTTCGACTTGTCATAGAGGCGCGGCAGCGCGTCGGTGCGGATGATCATCACGTTGTCGCCGATCCGACCGCCGCCGACGATCTGGAACGTGAGGGGATCGTACCGGACCTGCGGAGTCCGGAAGGTGATCGGGTCGACCTGCGAGTTGGACGAGGTCGTGAGCGTGAAGCCGTCCGGCTTGACCTGGGTCACCATGTAGTTGAGCGCGGTGACGCCGTGCCCCCCGGGCACGTTCTGGGCGACGATGTTGGGGCTGCCCGGCAGATGCTTGGCGAGGAACCGCGCGAGAAGCCGCGCCGAGAGATCGGTGCTCCCGCCCGGAGTGGTCGGAATGATCATCGTGATCGACTTGTCCTTGAACGAAATGCCGTCGGCCATCGCCGGCGCCATCAGCCCGACTCCCGCGCAGACGGCGAAGACCGCCGCGATCCATCGCGTGTACATGTGTTCTGCCTTCCCTATGCGGCACCGGATCACCGGCGCATCCGTGTTTGTTCTTATTAAGATATGCGGCGACCGGCTTCGCAAGGAAGCATTCGTCCCCAATACTTCTTCGTCAGATCAGTTGGATCCAGCCATCTCCTGAGAAATCAGTTCAGCTTTGCATGGGCCGACGAAACTCCGATCCGCTCCCGGAATCAGAAAGGCCGCGCGATGCGCGGCCTTTCTCGTTCCGAATTGTCGGACCCGCTCAGTCGCAGCAGTCCTCGTCGTGGACGTGGTCCAGGGTGCACGCGGCAGCGCCGTGGCTGTGGGCGCCGGCGCCCTCGCCCTTGGCCCGCACCGACACCTTGGCATCGCCCTCGACGACCCCGAGGATGTCGCGCTCCTTGAGCACCAGGTATTCCTTGTCCTCGACCTTAATCTCGGTGCCGGACCACTTGCCGTAGATCACCCGGTCGCCCTTCTTCACCGCCAGCCCCATGACCTTGCCGTCCTTGCCGCGATAGCCGGAGCCGACCGCGATCACCTTGCCCTGGAGCGGCTTCTCCTTGGCGGTGTCGGGAATGATGATGCCGCCCTTGGTCTTCGCCTTTTCGGCGGCGGCGGCTTCGACGATGACATGGTCGTGCAAGGGCCGGAAATTCATGGGTTGTCTCCCCGCTGGAGTCTCTCTGTCTGGCTGCGGCGGGAGTTATGGGACCGCCGTCCGGAACTGTCAACGGGCCGATTCCATAAGCGATTTCAAAGTCTCGCCCCGTGCTGCTTCAAACACCACACTTGCCGGTGGCGGCGTAAGCTGCAATCGTTCGCCGGTTCGCGACCCGCTTCGGAGGCCTCCGTGCACCAAGATAATAATCGTGTCCCCCGTCTTTCCGCCGCCATCGTCATCGCTCTCCTGCTCGCGTCCTGCGGCAGCACCGCCCCGGTGCACGCCGCCGACGCGACAGCCCCCGCCCTCGCCTATCCCGAGGGGGTTGCCGCCGATCGGGTGAAGCGCGGCGAGTACCTGACCCACGCCGCCGACTGTCAGCCGTGCCATACCGTGCCCGGCGGCACGCCGTTCGCCGGCGGCCGCGCGTTCAAGATCCCGGGCGGCACGCTCTATACGCCGAACATCACCCCCGACAAGCGGACCGGCATCGGCAACTGGACCGACGACCAGTTCGTCAACGCACTGCAGCAGGGCGTCGACGAGCACGGACGGCACATGTATCCGGCGTTCCCCTACACGTCCTACACCGGCCTGTCGCGTGACGACATTCTCGCCATCAAGGCGTATC
The DNA here is from genome assembly GCA_035493495.1 of Alphaproteobacteria bacterium. Lineage (GTDB taxonomy): Bacteria > Pseudomonadota > Alphaproteobacteria > SMXQ01 > SMXQ01 > DATJIG01. Next base: position 4,454 of record DATJIG010000267.1, on the reverse strand, counting down.
TGTTCAGCCTCGAACCGGTGGAAAAGCGGCGCACGCCGTCCGACATCTCCTTCCCGTTCAACCAGCGCTGGGCGATTGGCGCCTGGAAGGCACTGTTCTTCGACAGCAAGCGTTTCCAGGCCGACTCGTCGAAATCCGACGACTGGAACCGCGGCGCCTATCTGGCGGGACCGCTCGGCCACTGCGGCGAGTGCCACACGCCGCGCAACTTCGCGATGGCGACCAAATCGAGCAAGCCGCTTGCCGGCGGCGAAGCCGAAGGCTGGGTCGCATACAACATCACGCCCGACAAGAACAGCGGCATCGGCGGCTGGAGCGACGACGAACTCGCGCAGTACCTCTCGACCGGCTTCGCGCCGGGCAAGGGATGGGCGAACGGGCCGATGGGCGAGACCATTTCCGCGAGCCTGCACCACCTGAGCGACGGCGATCGCAAGGCGATCGTCACCTGGCTGCGGAGCGTGCCGCCGGCGTCGGGCAGCGAGAAGAAGCCGCGCTACGCGTGGAGCGGCGACGACCGCAACAAGGTCGGGCTCGAGACCGACACCGCGACGGCACAGGGCGCGCGGCTCTACTCGTTCTACTGCGCCGCGTGCCACGGCTCGGGTGACGATGCCAGCTCGCCGATCTACTCGTCGATGGCGAACCAGAGCAGCGTCGGCGCCAATCCGCCGCACAACGTCATGATGGTCGTGCTGCAGGGCACGCGCCGACCCGACAACGCGCGCATTTTCATGCCGGCGTTCCGGGACAACTTTACCGACGACCAGGTCGTGGCGCTGACCAACTACATCAGCAAGCGGTTCGGCGATCCCAGCGCCAAGATCAGCGCATCGGACGTCAAGGACGCGCGCAAGCAGTTGCAGTAAGGCGCGCGCCGCGTGAGACAGGAGCCCCGGACGGAAACGTCCGGGGCTCCTTCATTTGGCGCAAGCGATAGGCGTTCAATGCAGCCGGTCGGCGATTTTCTCGATGCCGGCCTTCGCGCACTCCTCGTCGCCGACGGCGACGCCGCCCGGCGTGCCGCCGACTCCGATCGCGCCGACCGTCTCGTTGCCGAACTTGATCAGCGCCCCGCCCGGCGCGAGGACCAGCCCCGGGATTCCGGAGATGCGCGCGATCGCGGCGGGACTCTTGGTGATCCGCTGCGTGATCTGCGAGGTCGTCGTCTCGCCGCTCGAATACGAGTAGCTGAGCACCGTGAAGGCCTTGGCGTGGGCGCTGTAGCCGCTGTGGAGCGACGCGAACTGGTCGTGGATCAGCACCAGCTCCATGCCCTGGGCGTTCATGACGCTGACCGAGATGTGCATGCCGGCCGCGGTGCATTTGGCGAGCGCCGCCTGCGCTGCCTCGAGGGCGACCTGATACGTGAGGTAGTGCTGCGTCGGCAACGGCTCCGCCGTCGCCATCGGCGCCGCACCGGCAATCGCCGCGACGGCCGCGATCTTCAGATATCTGTGAGCAAAACGGGTCATCCAGTTCCTCCCCTGTGTGCGGCAAAACACCGCATTTCTTAACGTTTCGCAGCGTTAACCCTGGACGGTGCGCGTTTCCGCGATTCGTCGCCGCGGCGCGCGGCGATTGTGCTCGGGAAAACGCCAAGCTGTCCACGAGCCGCGCCCGCCGCGGGCGAATCTTTGCCGCTATGGCGCGAAGACCGAAAACCTAGACTCCGGTTGAGCGGCGTCGGGGTGGGCGTCGCGCGATGCGGTTCGCGACGAACTACAAACGAGGACGAAACCCGTGAACTCGTTGACCAACATTCTTCTTCGCTTGGGCGCGATCTGCGCCGCCGTTCTCGGGCTCGCCGCGCATTACGCGTGGGGCGAGGTCCTGACGGACCGCGCCGGCCGCTTCTCGGTCGATTTCCCCGGACACGCGCAGGAGCAGAGCCAGCGCGTCGACACCCAGGCGGGCGCCGTCGTCGCCCATATCTTCACGTACAAGGGCACGACCGGCGGCAGCTATACCGTCGTCTACAGCGACTACCCGAACGGCTCGATGACCAACGCCGTCCCCGACGGCGTCTACGAGGGCGTGATCAACGGCGCGATGGGCCAGACCGGCGGAACGCTGAAAAGCAGCAGCAGCGTGCAGAGCGGCGGCGTGACCGGCCGCGAAGCGGTATTCGCATCCGCCGATCAGAAGTCCGTGCTGCGCTCCCGCTATTTCCTGGCCGGCGACCGGCTTTACCAGGTCGCCTACGAAGGTTCGCCGGGCTCGGAGACCGGCAAAGCCGTTGTCGGCTTTCTCGACAGCTTCCACATTCTCCGATGAGTTACGCGTAATCCTCCAGACTTCGACACCGGCTCTGGCGAGCCGGTGTTTTTTTGCCTACATCGCGCCCGCCGCCTTGAGATACGTCAGATCGACGAAGCGCTCGGCCTTCGGTAGCGGCTTGGCGATCTCGCCTGCATCGCCGAGCAGCTCGATGACTTTGGCCATCCCCGACATGCTGATCTCGCCCGCTTTCGGCATCACGCCCCGGTAGGGCTCGTAATAGAGCGCGAGAATTTCGCGGGCGACATCGGGGGGCGCGTCGGTGGTCTCGGCGAGGATCCCGACCACGGTGTCGCGGTTCTTGGGGTCGGCCATGAAGCGATAGGTGTCGGCGAACGCGCGGGCGAGCCGGACCACCGCGTCCTTGTGCGCCGCCGCCCAGTCCTTGCGTGCCGCGACGACGTTGAACTGAAGCTCGGGGATCACTTCGCTCGAATCGCCGAGCTTCACATAGCCCTTGCGCGCGAACAGGATGTCGTCGGGCTGACCGAGCGGCACCGCTGCGCAATCACCCTCGGTCAGGCACTTGGCGCGAACCGGCGTGCCGACCAGTTGCGTCGTGCGATAGGCACCGTCCGGCAGGCCATGCTTCGCCAGCAACATGCGTGCGCCGATCGAGATGGCGTCGGCCGGCAGCGAGAAGCCCACGGTCTTGTCGCGCAAGTCCGAGAACGACCTGATCTCCGGACGCGCCATCAGGCTGTAAATCGTATTGGCCGGCCCGCCGATCACCGCGACGGTGTTGAAATTCCGCGCCAGCGCAGCCTGGATCAGGTATGGCGTCGCCGTGTTGGTGACGTCGACCTGGCCGCTCTCGGTGGCGTTCACCATGTGCTCGACACCGGGCAGCGGCACGATCTCGAGCGCGAGGTTTTGCTTGGTCAGGAATCCCTGGCGCTGGGCGGTGTAGAGCGGCAGCGAGGAAATGCTGCGCGCGGAATTGGCGATCACGCCGTAGCGCAACGTGGTCGTTTCGGCCGACGCCGTAGCGGCGAGCACTGTCATCATGACGGCGAGGACGAACGCGCGGACGATCATGTGGGGCCTCCCGGAACAGCACAGGTGGATTTCCGTCATCCCAAGGCATCGGGGCGCGTCACGCTACTGCAAAAAACGAAACGTCTTGCGCGTCAGCGCAGAACCGTTCGATCTTTAAGGACTTTTCGTCCTCAAGCTCACCTTGGCACTTGCCCGTGCCTCGCGTTGGCGGGACACTGCGCGCAACCAAGGGCACGCCGAATACGGTGGCCATAAGAACGAGCGCCATGGGAGGCGTCGACGTCCATCCGCGGGTCCCTTCGGATACCTGCTAGCCGCCAGTTGCGCGGCACGCCCCCCTTTCATCACGCGCCCAATCGTCGGCTTGTCGCATCGCGATGGGCGGCAGACTCGTCAAACAACGCAACGAGCGTAAAGGGGGAGTAACGACTCATGAAGACCTTGCTTGCATCGATGGCCGCGATTGGCGCGGCCCTGCTACTCGGTGCCGGTCCGGCCCACGCCCAGCAGGGCGCGGCGCTGGGCGGCACCGTCACCTCGGCCGAGGAAGGCGCCATGGAAGGCGTCCTCGTCAGCGCCAAGAAGGACGGCTCCAACATCACCGTGACGGTGGTGAGCGACGCCAAGGGACAATACAGCTTCCCCGCGTCGCGTCTCTCGCCCGGCCACTACTCGATCAAGACCCGTGCCGCGGGCTATGACCTCGAGGGGCCGAAGGACGCCGAAATCGCCGCCGGCAAGGCCACGAAGGCCGACGTCAAGCTGAAGAAGACCCGCAATGTCGCGGCTCAGCTCTCAAACACCGAATGGGTGCTCAGCCTACCGGCCCAGGAAAAGGATAAGCGCTTCCTCGAAGGGTGCACGGGCTGCCACACGCTGCAGCGCATCATGCGCTCGACCTACTCCTCGGAGGACTTCCAGGAGGCGATCTTCAAGCGCATGGGCCTGTACTCGCCGGGCTCGACGCCGGCCCACCCGCAGCCGCTGCTGCCGGGCCCGCGTGGCGAACGTCCACGCATCAACCCGAACGCCGCCAAGGGCGCCGGCGATCTTCTCGCCCGCGTCAACCTGAGCGAGAGCCAGACCTGGGACTTCCCGATGAAGACGCTGCCGCGTCCCAAGGGCAAGGCGACGCAGGTCATCATCACCGAGTACGACCTGGCCCGTCCCGAGGC
>DATJIG010000266.1:0-28502 GCA_035493495.1 Alphaproteobacteria bacterium | reverse complement strand
GGGCCCCTGAAGTTCAGCGTCTTCATGCCCGCGACCTTGACGATCGCGCCGTCCGGAGCAAGCGAGCCCTTCAGGCCGACGACGCCGCCCGTCGGCGTGATCGCCTTGTCGGCGGTGCGGACGACGTCCTGGTCCTTGGGGAACACGACGTCCTTGAGATTCTCGGCGAGCGTGCGCCCGGTGACCGTCATGCAGTCGCCGTGCAGGTAGCCATGGTCGAGCAGCGTCTTCATCACGATCGAGATGCCGCCGACTTCCCACAGGTCCTTGGCGACGTAGCGGCCGCCCGGCTTGAGGTCGGCGATGTACGGCGTCTCGCGGAAGATGCGCGTCACGTCGTCGAGATCGAACGTGATCCCCGCTTCGTGGGCCATCGCCGGCAGATGCAGGCCGGCGTTGGTCGAACCGCCCGTCGCGGCGACGACGCGCGCCGCATTCTCGAATGCCTTGCGGGTGCAGATGTCGCGCGGGCGGATATTTCGGGCGAGCAGGTTCATCACCGCGTTGCCCGAGGCCTCGCAGAACGCATCGCGCGACTCATAGGGCGCCGGCGTTCCCGCCGAGCCCGGCAGCGCGAGGCCAATCGCCTCGGAGACGCAGGCCATGGTGTTGGCGGTGAACTGGCCGCCGCAGCTTCCGCCCGACGGACAGGCGTTGCACTCGAGGGTATGCAGGTCCTCGTCCGAAAATTTTCCGGCCGAGTGCTGGCCGACGGCCTCGAACACGTCGACCACGGTGACGTCGCGGCCCTTGAACTTGCCCGGGAGAATCGTGCCGCCGTAGATGAACACCGACGGCACGTTGAGGCGGAGCATTGCCATCATCATGCCGGGCAGCGACTTGTCGCAGCCGGCGAGGCCGACCAACGCATCGTAGCAGTGTCCGCGCATGGTGAGCTCGACCGAGTCGGCGATCACCTCGCGAGAGACCAGCGACGACTTCATCCCCTCGTGGCCCATGGCGATGCCGTCGGTGACGGTGATCGTCGTGAACTCGCGCGGCGTCCCGCCGGCGGCGGCCGCGCCCTTCTTGACTGCCTGGGCCTGACGGCTCAGCGTGATGTTGCAGGGCGCCGCCTCGTTCCAGCAGGTGGCGACACCGACGAACGGCTGATGGATCTCCTCCTCGGAGAGCCCCATCGCGTAGTAATACGAGCGGTGCGGAGCGCGCTCCGGTCCCTCGGTAACGTGGCGACTCGGCAGCTTCGACTTGTCGATCTTGGGACGGCGCAGATCGTCGGGCATGGAAAATCCTCAGCGTTCCGCGCGTTAAGCGTACCGGCGCGGTGGGGGTCGCAGGATAGGCAAGGACGGGGCCACGGGGAAGCTTTTCATGGCCGGTTTGCGTTGTGTGAAGACCGACGGATCGTCGACGGTTCCGGCCCTGTCAATCCGGTTCAGGAGGGGGTTCAAATGCATCGCCTAGCGCTGTTCGCGTGTGTTGCCGCGACCCTCGCGGCGTTTTCCGGCATTCCCGCCCGCTCGCAGGATGAAGCGGCGTCGCCCCTGCCCTTCGCGGTCGAGCTTCGCGACGCCGACCCCATCACCCTCTACGACGACCAGCTCGAGATGAGCGACTCCAACACGCCGGTGCACTGGAGCAACGGCCGCGCCTACGTGTTCGTCTCGCACTGGCTGCCGATCGGTCACTCGTACCGGCGTAGCGGAACCGACATCAAATCGCTCGAGGCCGGCGGCATTCAGGTGACGATCGACGACGACAAGACGCCGGGCGTCGGCAAGTGGATCGAGGCGACGTTCCGCGACGATGACGGGACGCTGTACGGCTGGTACCACGCCGAGACCGACGGGCCCTGCGGGCGCCCCGACGCCAAGGTGCCGGTGATCGGCGCCATGGTGTCCCACAACGACGGCCTGACGTGGAGCGACTTCGGGCCGATCATCGCGGCCCCAGACGACACCACCGACTGCGACATGCAGAACGGATTCTTCGCCGGCGGACTCGGCGATTTCTCGGTCATCGCCGACCACGACCACGGCTACTTCTACTTTTTCTTCAGCAACTACGAGCGCCACTTCCGCCAGCAGGGCATCGCCATCGCGCGCATGCCGTTCGACGCGCGCACCAATCCCGTCGACCAGGTGTTCAAGTGGCGCGACGACGCGTGGACCGAGCCCGGCCTCGGCGGGCGCACGACGCCGATCTTCCGCGCCGCGCGCAACTTCCGCTACGCCGACCCGGATTCGTTCTGGGGACCGGCCATCCACTACAACACCTATCTCGGCGGCTATGTGATGCTCCTCAACCACACCGCCGAGGGCGACTCCGACTGGTACCAGCAGGGGATCTATCTCACCTTCAGCAAGGATCTCGCCGACCCGACAATCTGGATCGCGCCGCAGGAAATCATGGCAGGAGGCGAGTGGTACCCGCAGGTGATCGGCCTGGCGCCGGGCGACACCGACACGCGGTCGGGCCGGCGGGGCCGCTTCTTCATGAGCGGGTATTCGGCATGGGAGATCATCTTCGACAAGCAGCCGGCGCAGGCCACCGAGGCCCACTGAGCACCAACGCCGCGCGGCGGCCGGGCGCAACTCGCGCGCCCCTCGCCGCCTACATCGTCGCGAGGCGGCTCAGGGCGTCCTTGAGCTTGGCGCGTTGCGCCGCGAGATCGTCGAGGCGCTCGCGATTTTCGGCGACCACCTCCTCCGGCGCCTTGGCGACGAAATCGGCGTTGCCGAGCTTTTTCTCGATCTTGATCGCCTCGGCGGCGAGCTTGGCGTCATCTTTCTCGAGTCGCGCGCGCTCCTTGGCGACGTCGACCACGCCGGCGAGCGGCAGGACGACGGTCGCGCCGCCGACCACGATCTGCACCGCGCCTTTCGGCACGGTGCCCGTGAGGGGCTCGATCGACGCGAGCCGCGCGAGCCGCTTGATCAGCGCCTCATGCGCGCCGACGCGGGCCTGAGCCGACGCGTTGGCATCCTTGAGGAACAGCGGCAGCTCGGCACCCGGCGACACGTTGAGCTCGGCGCGGGTCGCACGTACTGCCTCGATGGCTTTCACCACCCAGTCCATTTCCGCGGCGGCATCGGCCGCCTGCCATGACGCCTCGGCCTTCGGCCACTTGGCGACGATGAGCGGCGCGCCCTTGCCCTCGGTCAGGTGCTCCCACAGCTCCTCGGTGATGAAGGGCATGAACGGGTGCAGCAGATGCAGGATCTGCGACAGCGCCCAGGCGGCGGTCGCGCGCGTCTCGGCGACGACCTTGGCGTCGTCGGCCTGGAACAGCGGCTTGGCGAACTCGAGGTACCAGTCGCAGTAGGTGCCCCAGACGAACTGGTAGATCGCGCCGGCGGCCTCGTTGTAGCGATACGACTCGATCGCGCGCTCGACCTCGCCGATGGCGTCCGCCAGACGGCTGACGATCCAGCGGTTGACGACGTTCGACGCCTTGCCGGGCTCGAACGTGGGATCGAGCTTGCAGCCGTTCATCTCGCAGAAGCGCGCGGCGTTCCAGACTTTGGTGGCGAAGTTGCGGTAGCCCTCGACCCGGCTCTCCGCGAGCTTGATGTCGCGGCCCTGGGCAGCCATCGCCGTCAGCGTGAAGCGCAGCGCATCGGCGCCGAATTTGTCGATCAGGTTCAGGGGATCGATGACGTTCCCCTTCGACTTCGACATCTTCTGGCCCTTCTCGTCGCGGACCAGTGCGTGGACGTAGACCGTGCGGAACGGCACGTCCTTCATGAAGTGCAGGCTCATCATCATCATCCGGGCGACCCAGAAGAAGATGATGTCGAAGCCGGTGACGAGTACGTCGGTCGGATAGTGGCGCTTGAGCTCGGGAGTCTCAGTCGGCCAGCCCAGCGTCGAGAACGCCCACAGCGCCGACGAGAACCAGGTGTCGAGCACGTCGGGATCGCGGGTGAGCACGACATCCTTGCCGTACCCAATCTTAGTGTAATGGGCCTTGGCCTCGGCCTTCGCCTCGTCCTCGCTCGTCGCGACGAACACCTGATTGTCGGGCCCGTACCACGCCGGAATCTGATGGCCCCACCACAGCTGGCGCGACACGCACCACGGCTCGATGTTGGTCATCCAGTGGAAGTAGGTCTTTTCCCACTGATTCGGCACGAACGTGGTGCGGCCGTCCTCGACCGCTTTGATCGCCGGCTGCGCCAGCGTCTTGGCGTCGACGTACCACTGCTCGGTGAGATACGGCTCGATCGACACACCCGAGCGGTCGCCGTGCGGCACCTGATGCTTGTGCGGCTCGGTCTTCACCAGCAGGCCGAGCGCCTCGATGTCGGCGAGCACGCGCTTGCGCGCCTCGAATCGGTCGAGGCCGCGATAAGCCTCAGGCGCGTTGTCGTTGATGCGCGCCTCGGGCGTGAAGACGTTGATCGCCGCCAGGTTGTGGCGCTTGCCGACCTCGAAGTCGTTGAAGTCATGCGCCGGCGTAATCTTGACCGCGCCGGTGCCCTTCTCGGGATCGGAGTACTCGTCGGCGACGATCGGAATCTTGCGGCCGACCAGCGGCAGGATCACGTTCTTGCCGACCAGCGCCTTCCAGCGTTCGTCGGTCGGATGCACCGCGACGCCGGTGTCGCCGAGCATCGTCTCCGGGCGGGTCGTCGCCACGGTGATGAACTGATCGGTGCCTTCGACCGGATAGTTGATGTGCCAGAGATTACCCTTGGTCTCGCGCGCCTCGACCTCGAGATCGGAGATCGCGGTGAGGAACTTGGGGTCCCAGTTGACCAGCCGCTTGTCCTTGTAGATCAGGCCTTCGCGGTAGAGCTCGACGAACACCTTGAGGACGGCGGCCGACAGTCCCTCGTCCATGGTGAAGCGCTCGCGCGACCAGTCGAGCGAGGCGCCGAGCCGGCGGAGCTGGCGCGTGATCGTGCCGCCGCTCTCGGCTTTCCATTGCCAGACGCGCTCGAGGAACTCGGCGCGGTCGATCAGCTTCTCGTTCGGCTTGGCGTGAGCGGCACCGCGCTTGAGGAAGATGCCCTCGGCGGCGAGCTGGCGCTCGACCACCATCTGCGTCGCGATGCCGGCGTGATCGGTGCCGGGCATCCACAGCGCGTCGAAGCCCTTCATCCGCTTGTAGCGGACCAGCACGTCCTGCAGCGTGTTGTTGAGCGCGTGGCCCATGTGCAGGCTGCCGGTGACGTTCGGCGGCGGGATGACGATCGTGAACGGCGGACGCGAGGGATCGCGTCCGGCGGCGAACAATCCTTCGCGCTCCCAGCGCGCATAGTGCTTGGCTTCGACCTCGCCCGGTCGATAGGTCTTCTCGAGCACGGCGGTGACTTCCAACTCAGGACGGAACATGGACACGACGCGTCGCCGCGTCGTGCTTGCGCGAGGCTAGTCCTCGGCGCGGCGGACGATGCGCTCGATCTCGCGCTTCACCATCCGCTCGATGATGCCCGGCAAATTGGAGTCGAGCCAATCGCGGAGCATCGGTCGGATCATTTCGGCAACCAGTTCCTCGAGCGTGCGGCCGGAGCCGAGCGGCAGCGAGGCGGGCAGCGGCGACGAGTCGCGCTGCATCGACCTGGCGAGCGCCGCGAACGCGGCGGTCGAGGCGGCAGCGGTCGCGGCGCCGATCAACGTCTCGTCGTCGGAAGCGCGCGACGGCGGCGGCTCGGCCGGCGTCAACACGACATCGTCGGCGGGCATTTCAGGGGCGGACTGGGCGGCCGGGGGCTCGTACGGCTCGGCCATGCTCGGAGGCTCCTCTTCGGGGGGCGGCGCACTGGCGTTGGCGTCCGCGATGTTCACGACCTTGCCGTCGGCACCGACCATGTCGGTGAGCTCGAGGACGCCGTCCGGGGCCGGAGCAGGCCGAGGCGGAGCCGCCGGCCTGGCGGTGGGCGCGGCGGCCGCATTGGGATCCTCGCCCTCGGAGATGATGCGGCGGATGGAGGCGAGAATCTCCTCCATCGTGGGCTCCTGGCCCTGAACCTTGGGGTCGTTCATGCAGTGCTCATCGCCAATTCGGGACCGGTCGGCGATGGCGCGCCGACCATTATCTGCCGCAATTTACCGTACATTACGGCGAAAAGGAAACCGCCCACCCGACACACGCATGCCCCAGCGGACCTATTCCTTGCCGACGCCGATCCACTTGTTGCGGACGCCCTTGTAGTTGACCGTCGGGTCGTACATGTCGACCGGCAACGACAGAGCCGCGGCCGACAGGGTGCCCACGGCCGTGCGGACCTGGTAGGCCGCGATCGCCGCATCGTGCTGCGACCGGGTCAGAGCAACCTCCGAGTTGAGGAGCTCCTGCTCGGCGTTGAGGAGGTCGAGGACGGTGCGGGCACCGACCAGCACTTCCTGGCGCACGCCGTCGAGCGCACTCTCGTTGGCGACGATCTGCGATTGCAGCGAGGTGATCCGCGCCTGCGCGGTCTTCCACGCGTCCCACGCGCGGGTCGCGCTCTCGCGCGCATCGCGGCGCGCCTGATCGAGCAGCTTCTGGTTGAGGCGGTCGCTCTCGTAAGCCGCGCGCAACTGCGACCAGACGGCGCCGGCTTCGTAGATCGGCACATTGAGCTGGATGAGCGCGGTGTAGGTGTTGCGCCAGCGATTGGCCTGGGTGAGCGTGTCGTCTTCGTGCTGCGCGGTGCCGTTGAGGCTGAGCGTCGGCAGCAGCGCGCCGCGGACGACGTCGATGTTGGCCTTGGACGCCTGCTCGGTGTAGTCGGCCTGCAGCACATTCGGGTTGCTGCCCACGGCCTGAGCGATCGCTTCGTCGACGTTGGACGGCATATTCGCGAGCGCCGGCGGCTGGACCACCGTATCTGGCAGATCGCCAACCTGGGTCTGATAGACAGCGCGGGCCGACGCGAGGTCGCCCTCGGACTGGATGCGATCGGCGGTGGCGCCCGACAGACGCGCCTCGGCCTGGGAGACGTCGGTGCGGGTGATCTCGCCGACGTTGAAGCGATCACGCGCGGCCTGCAGCTCGCGGCCGAGGCGCTGCTCGTTGTTGCGGTTGAGCTCGAGCACCGCCTGCGCCTGGACGACATTGAGGTACGCCGTCGCGACGTTCAGGAGCAACGTCTGCTCGACATTGCTCAGGCGCGCGCGCCCAGCGAGCACGTTGGCTTCCGCCTGCTCGGTGCCGGCCACCGTGCGGCCGCCGCGATAGAGCGGCTGGTTGAGCTGAATGGCCCCGGTGCGCGGCTGACGCCACTGCGTCGGCGTGGTGCCGGGCGAATCGGTGGTCTGGCGCTGCTCGCCGTAGCTGCCGGTGAGCGTCACGGTCGGACGCCAGCCCGCCAGCGCCTGCGACACGCCTTCGTCGGTGGCCCTCAGTCGCGCACGTTCGCCGAGCAGCGTCGGGTTGGTCGCGTAGGCCTTGGCCATCGCCTCGTCCAGCGTCTCGCTGTGCGCCGGAGCGCCCGCGAGGAGCGCCGCGACGGCGAGGCCGAACCCGATACCAATCCGTGCGCGTGTCATCGCTTCGCCTCGCGTAGTTTCAGAACACGAACGCCGGCTGCGGGCCGAGACCCGGCAGCAGCGGAGTCACCGCGTCGAACAGCGTCCGCCGCGACACGGTCCCGCGAACTTTCAGCATCAGCACGCCGTGTCCGACGGTTCCGTCATTGCGGGTGATCACCGCGCCCAGGCGGCCGCCCTCGGTCAACTGGTCGCGCAACGGCTGCGGCACTTCGGCGACGCCGCCGTCACAGAGGATCACGTCATAGGGCGCATTCTGCGGCCAGCCGGCGCGGAAGTCGCCGGTCACGACGGTGACATTGCCGATTCCGAGGTCGGCGAGGATCGCCCGCGCACGCGCCGCAAGCTCCACGTCGCACTCGAGCGCGATCACGTTGCCCGCGAGCCTGGAGACAACCGCAGCGAGATAGCCGGTGCCGGCGCCGACGATGAGCACGGTGCTGGTGACGCTCGGCGCGACCGCCTGAACGAGGCGAGCCGCGGCCCTCGGCTCCGACAGATAACGCCCCGCCCCGAGCGGCACCGAATCGTCGATGTAGGCGCACGAGGCGAGGTCGGCGGGCACGAAGCGCTCGCGCGGGACCTCGCCGAACGCGGCGAGCACGGCCGTGTCAAGGACCTGGTTGGGACGCAACTGGCTCTCGATCATCTTGCGGCGGTAGGCGGCGAAGTCGGTCATGGTCGAAGCGGCAAAAAATCCAATACGGTCAAACGCCCTGAGGCGACGCTCGGCAAGAAACTAAAGGACCAAGGCCTTGGGGGCAACGGCGAACCATGACGCTACGGCTCAGGTCGTCCGTCGCGCTCGCCCGTCTACAACCGGCCCTTGACCCATCGAGGCCTTGGCCCTAAGAGGGCAGCGCGCCGCGCGACGCCTCGCGCCGTGGCCTGCGGCTCTCCACCCCGGCGGCCGGATAGCAAAGTGGTAATGCTCGGGACTGCAAATCCCGCATCGGCGGTTCGATTCCGCCTCCGGCCTCCACTCCACAAACGGGGTAACGAACGACGCCCGCGCATCTTGAGGAGCGACGCTTAAGAGAGCATTTAGGAAACTATGGCAGAGGGTACGGGCCTCTGTTATAAACCGCCCCCGCGCCGCGAGGCGGCGCAGGAATCCAGCCTTTTCCCAGGTAGCTCAGTGGTAGAGCTAGCGGCTGTTAACCGCTCGGTCGGGGGTTCGAATCCCTCCCTGGGAGCCAGCTTCGCGGGGTCCGGACATGGTCCGGACCCCGCTTTCGTTTCCAGGGGGGCCGCACGCCCTTGAGCGCACCGACTGCCCTGTCAGACGGCGGCCGCCCCAGCTAGCCGATGCGGCCCCTTAGTCGACCACGCGGGTAACCGCCAAGCGCGCCGTCGGCGGCGCCGTCATCGCACGCATCAGCGCAGGACACCGGCGAAGGCGACGCCGTCGTTCGCTTCGATCGGCGCGCCGCTGGCCCGGCGCAACTCCCGGTAGACGAAGCGATCGGCGAGCCCGGTGTTCGCGAGCTCGCGCTTCACGTCGTCGTCGGTTCGCGACAACGCCCATTCCATTCGTCCCTGCTTGGTGAAGTCGAGCAGGATATCGCCGACGTAGACGACGTCGCCCGCGGCGACCGTGAAGGTGGGCGCGATCGGCGTCGCTCGCGCTGCGCTAGAGAACTCGTAGTCGAAACGCAAGATCAGGCCCTGCGAGGTCGACGTCGTCTTCTTGCCGATGTGTTCGAATCGAGTCGGCTGAAACAGAACGTCCTGAAGATTGATGCGCAATTCGACGTATCCGAGCGCATACGTCCCGGGCGGCACGACGTGGACCGTGTAGATGACCGGATGGTCGGCGAAGATGTAGCGGGCCAGCCTGAACCACGGCAATTGCGTGCCCGCACGCATGCCGGTGCGTGGATCGATATTGACCCAAGCCCCGTTCATCGCTTGCTGCGAGAGGTGGCCCGGCTCACTCGCCGCGGGATCGCTGACGCGGTAGCCGACGATGACAACGCTCTGTCCGGGAGCGACCGCGATGTTTTTGTCGACCGCGGCCGGTTTGATGAACTCGGGATTGTAGACAGGCGCTCCCGCGCATGCCGTCAGCGTGAACGCAAGAACACATGCCAGAATCCGGCGCATTTCCCCCACCCTTTTATTGTACGTAGTTTTACGTTGCGCCGCAGAATAGGCAGTTGAAGGCGGTCGGGCAATTTCATCGTCCCTCTCGCGGCACCGCATGACTCGCTGGGAAATTTCCAGTAGCGTCTCCGTAAACATACTCATAAGCGGAGGCTACCTGATGAGACGCAACCGTCTCCGGGCGACGATCCTGACGGCGATGTTCCTCGCCGGCGCCCTCACCCTTTCCCTTCCCGCGCGCGCCGAAGGCGCAGCCGATTTCTACAAGGGCAAGACTCTCACCTACGTCGTCGCGACGTCGCCCGGCGGCGGCTACGACTACTACGGCCGGCTGGTCGCGCGCTTCATGGAGAAGCAGGTCCAGGGCACGACCGTGATCGTCAAGAACGTGCCGGGCGCTGGACACATCGTCGGCGCCAACTTCATCTACGCCTCGAAGCCCGATGGGCTGACCATCGGCACCTTCAACACTGGCCTGATCTACGCCCAGCTCGCGAAGATGCAGGGTCTCAAGGCCGACCTCGGCAAGATGACGTGGATCGGCAAGGCGTCGGCGGACCCGCGCGTGCTGGTGCTGTCGAAGGAGTCGCAGCTCAAGTCGTGGAACGACATCCGCAAGGCCGAGAAGATCAAGGTTTCGATCGGCGGCGTGGGCTCCGCCGCGTACTCAGAGACCATGATGGTGACGCGCGCCTTCAACCTGAAGACGCAGATCATCCCGGGCTACGTCGGCGGCGACTCCGAGATGGCTATGCGCCGCGGCGAAATCGACGCCAACTTGGGTGCGCTCTCGACCTACGACCTATTCGTGAAATCCGGCTACGGCATCTTCGCGCTGCAGATCGGCGGCGAGCCGATGCCGGGCGTGCCGCAGGCGGTCCAGCTCGCCGACACGCCGGAGGCGAAATCGCTGATCGCGCTCGTCCACTCGCAGGCCGAGATCAGCCGCCTCACGGCCGGTCCACCGGGCATTCCCGCCGAGCGCACCGAGTTCCTGCGCGGCATCTACCGCAAGGCGCTCGAGGATCCCGAGCTGCGCGAGCAGGCGACCAAGGGCGGCGACCGCCCGGTCGAGCCGCTCTACGGCGAGGAGGTCGCCGAGCGGGTGCGCACGGCGCTGGCACAGCCGCCTGAACTCGTCGCGTTCATCAACGAAGTCACCGCGCCGTCCAAGTAACGACGCGCGAGTTGGTTGGGGCGGCGGTGTACGGTGGGACGATGTCCCAACAGCCGCCCCAGCCACCGTCCCCGTCCGCCGCCTGGCCCAGCCGCGCGCTGCATTACGTCGTGCCGTTCCAGGCGCGCGCGGCGGCGGTGTGCGCGCCCGGTCTCGCTCTCATCCTCGGCACCGGAGTCGTCCTCGATCACCCCCTCGAAGGCGCGGTTGCGGCCGGTGCCGCGTTCTCGGTCGGCTTCGGCGCGCATCGCGACTTCCGCGGCACGCGCTGGGCGGCGATGGCGGGCGCCGCTTTGGGCATGACCGTCGCCGCGTTCATGGGCTCGCTGCTCGGCAACTGGCCGTGGCCCTACATTGCGACGTCGTCGGCGATCGGCGCCCTCGTCGCCTGGCTCGCGCTCCACGATGAGAACGTGTGGTGGATCGCGCTGCAGTGCGCGATTGCGTTCTTCGTCGCCGGCTCGTTCGCGGGCTCGCTCGACGACGCACTGCTGCGCGGCGCGATCGTCGCGGCCGGCGGCATTGTGCAGATGATCGCGGTTACGATTCTGCGTCCGCTCATTATGCCGGAGTTGCCGCCGCTGGTGCCGCGCGTTTCGCCGGACCGCCCGTCCTTGCTGCAAAGCCACGTCATTCGCGCCGCCATCAGCGTCGCGCTCGCGACCATCGCGTCCCATCGTCTCGGCCTGTTCAATGGCCACTGGGCGCCGATGACGGCGCTCCTGGTGCTGAAGCCCGGCCTGCGCGACACCCACACCCGCGGCCTCGCGCGACTCGCGGGAACCGTCGGCGGCTGCGCGGCGGCGAGTGTGTTCGCGGCGCTGGTGCCGGAGCGGCTGTTCGTCCTGGTGATCGTCGGCTCGATCGCCGCGTGGTTCGCCTACGCTCTGCTCAAGGCGCACTACGCCGCGTTCACCGCCGCCGTCACCGCGACCGTGGTGATGCTGGTGGCAGTCGGCGGCGTGTCGGAGTTCGAGGCGGCGGAGAGCCGGATCGGCGCCACGCTGGTGGGCGGCGCCGTGGCGCTGATCGTCGCCTATCTCGGGCGCAAGCGTCCGCCGTTCTGGCCGAAGACCGAGGACCGGCTCGGCGCCTGAGTCATCTGACTTGGGGCTCAGGCGTCGGGGATGAGATCGGGCGCGCGGGCGATGATGAACGAATCGGCGCCCGCCCGGTTGGTGTCCCATTTCTTGGCGTCGACGCGCGCACCGGTGACATCCGCCGCCTCGTCGGAGCACAGCCACACGGCGGGCGGTCCCATAATCGCCGGATCGAGCAGCTTGCGCCCGCCGGCGGCGCTGAGCGCCGTCGCCATCCCGGTCTGCGTCGCGCCGCCCGGCATCAGCGTGTTCACGGTGACGCCGGTCTCGGCGAGGTCCTGCGCCCAGATTGCGGTCGCGGGCTCGATCGTTGCCTTCGACGTGCCGTACGGGGCGTTGCCGCCCTTGCGCATGCTGTTGAAGGTGACGCCGATGTTGAGGATGCGCCCCCAGCGCGCCTTCAGCATGTGCGGCACGACGGCACGGGCCATCAGGAACGGGCCGGTGACGTTGGTGTCGATGATCGTCCGCCACAGCTCGACCGGCGTGTTCCAGAACTTGAGCCGCTCGGGTTCCGGCAGGTGGGCGTTGGCGTCGAGGATGAAACGGTAGCCGCGCCCGGCGTTGTTGACGAGAATGTGAAGTGCGCCGAAGCGCGCCACGGTCTCGTCGACCACGCGGCGGCAGTCAGCCTCGCGCGACACGTCGCCGGTGAGCGCCAGCACGCGCTCGGCGCCGACTGTCTGGGCGATCGCGTCGGCCGAGGCGGCAAGCTCGGCGTTGGAGCGCGCGGCGGTGATCGTCACCTTGGCGCCCGCCCGCGCCAGCGCCTCGGCGATGGCGCGGCCGATGCCGCGCCCGCCGCCCGTCACGATCGCCACTCTGCCTTCGAGAAGCCCCGCCATAACCTCACTCCTTAGGAATGAAAACGGGACCGTCGCGGTCCCGTTCCCATGTCAGCGTCGGCCTAGCGTCCCTTGGACTTCGACCGCGTCTTGCCGTCGAGCATCCAGGAGAACATCTCCGTCGTCTTCTTCGCCGTCTCGGGGAGCGGCATGTTGACGATCGGATACTTGTCCTTCCAGTGGAACGGCCGGCACGCGTCGATGATGGCGCGGCTGTTGCTGTAGTCGCCCTTGGCTTTCTTGTCGGGCGGGATCGACGGATCGAGCGGCGTCGACCACGCTTGATGGACGATGTCAATCGAGGTTGCGGGATCGGAGCGCGAGGTCATCGCCCAGATCAGATCCTGCAGGTTGGCGACGTCGACGTCATCATCGACCACCACCACGTACTTGCCGGCGTAGGCGACCGAGCGGCACATCGCCGCGAGGTGTCCGGCCTGGCGCGCGTGGCCAGGATAGCGCTGCTTGATCGAGACCGCAGTGAGCTGGCGCGAACCGCCGGCCTCGTGGCACCACGTCGCGACGACGTCGGGCAGGCCCGCCTTCTGCAGTTCCTGCTTGAGCACCGCCGAGCGCATGACGGCGCGGTAGCGCGCCTGCTCCTCCGGCGGCTTCTGCGGCGGGCAGCCCAGGATGATCGGATCGTTGCGGTGGTAGATCGCCTTGATGTCGAGCACCGGCTCGTCGCGCTGGCTCGAGCCGTAATAGCCGGTCCACTCACCGAAGGGCCCCTCGGGCATGGTCTTGCCGGGCTCGACGAAGCCTTCGATGACGATCTCGGCGTTGGCCGGGAACGGCAGGCCGGTGTGCTTGCCCTTCACCACCTTCTGCGGGCGGCCGCGATAGGCGCCGGCGACCTCGAACTCGCACATCCCGTACGGGATCTCGGTGCAGGCCATCAGGAAGTTGAGCGGATCGCCGCCGACGACGATGCACACCGGCATCGGCTTGTTGAGGTACTCGTACTTGTCGCGATGGATGCGGCCGTGCTTGCCCGGCGAGATGTAGAATCCGACCTGCTTGGCGTTCTGGATCATCACGCGGTACGTGCCGACGTTGACCCACTTCTCCTCGGGATCCTCGGTGACGTTGAAGCTGCCGGTGCCGATGTAGCGGCGGCCCTCGTCGCGGTCGTGCCACACCGGAGTCGGAAACTTGAGGACGTCGATCTTGTCGCCCTCGAGCACGTTCTCCATCACCGGGCCGGTGTTGACGATCTCGTACGGCAGCGGCGTGCCGGAGATCTGCTGGAACTCCTTCAGGAACGACTCCGACAGCTCGACCTTGTTGAGGTCGGGCGAGAAGCCCAGCGTCATGTTCTGGCGCTTGCCGCCGAAGAAGTTGGTGAGCACCCGGAAGCCCTTCGGGTAGCCCGGGATGTTGTCGAACAGCGCGACCGGCGCGTTCTCGTCGTGCTGCAGGAGTTCGGCCGCCATGCCGATGTCATCCTGCCAGGTGTAGCCGTCGGCACGCACCAGCTCGCCGAGCTTCTCGGCTTCGACCATCCACTCGCGGAGGTCGTCATAGGGCACGCGGGCCTTGCGGTTATCGGACACGGCAGTGGACATGGAGCCTCCTGGAAGCGCACGAAAGGTCGGGAAATGAGGGCGCCATTATAAGGAAATTTCGGCGGCAGACAGCCGTCAAATCCCGCCCGGACATGGCCCTGCGCCGTTTAAGCTCGGCGCCGTCATCGGCACCGAGAGTCAGTGCATTTCAAATTTCGGCGACGGGCGCTGCCAGCCGCGTCGTGATCGTCTTTTCGCCCATCAGCGTGCGGTGGACCGGGCACTTGTCGGCGATCTCGACCAGCCGCGCCTGCTGCTCGGCGGTCAGTGCGCGGTCGGAATCGATCGAACGCTCGATGATGGCGCGACGCTCGCCACCCTTCTCCATCGGCTCCCACCGGATGCGCAGCCGCACCGTGAGAGCGCCGACGTCCCATTTCTTGCGCTCGGCATAGAGCTTGAGCGTCATCGCCGTGCACGCGCCGAGCGCCGACAGCAGAAGCTGGTGGGGCGTCGGCCCGCTCGCGTCGCCCAGGGGCGTCGGCTCGTCGGCGCGGATGACGTGTCCGCCGACGGTGATGTCCTGCGCCAGCTTGCCGTCGGCCGCGCGACGGACGATCACCGGCCAGTCCGTTTCAGTCGTCATGATCGATCCTCCTCGCCGCTACCAGTCGCCGATTCTAGTCCGATCCGACGTGTGCCACACGCGACATCGCGCATCCGGGTTGCCGCAGCGAGCCGGCGCGGGCATAGTGAGGCCCTCACCCGAGTCGAGCATGTCCGATACAAAGAAGGTCAGCGGCTTCCGGCGCGCGCTGCGCCACCGAAATTACGCGGTCTTCGCCGCCGGCAATTTCTTCTCGCTCAGCGCCGATTGGTCGAACCGCATCGCCATCGGCTGGCTGACGTGGCAGTTCACCGAGTCACCGGCGTGGCTTGGCGTGATGTCGTTCAGCGATCTTGCCCCGACCGTGATCCTGAGCCCGATCGCGGGCGCCTATGCGGACCGACTCCATCCCTTGAAGGTGTGCATGGCGGCCTCGGCGCTCAACGCGCTCGCCGCGCTGACGCTGGTGACGCTGTATTTCACCGGCCTCTTGTCGGTGTGGTCGCTGTTCGCCGTGGTGCTCGTCAACGGCATCGGCTCCGCCTTCGGCCAGCCGGTCCGCTTCGCGCTGATCCCCAACCTGCTGCCGCGCGCCGACCTGAGTCCGGCGATCGCGCTCGGCTCGATGACCTTCAACCTCTCGCGCTTCTCCGGCCCGATGATCGCCGGCTTCGTCCTGCAGTACCTGAGCGCGGGCTGGGCATTTGCCATGGCCGCGGTGTTCCAGGCCATCTTCTTCGTCGTGCTCCGCACCCTCAAGGTCGAGGGTACGGCGGCACCGGCGAAGACCAACGGCTCGATCTTCCGCGACATCGGTGAGGGTGTCCGCTACACCGCGCGCCATCCCGGCATCGGTCCGGTGATCTTCCTGCTGCTGGTGAGTTCCATCGGCACCCGACCGTTCATCGATCTTCTGCCGGGATTCGCCGCGTCGGTGTTCGGGCGCGGCCCCCAGGGGCTCGCGACCATGACGTCGACGGTCGGCCTCGGCGCGCTCGTCGGCGGAACCTATCTGGCGATGCGCCATTCCGTCGTCGGCCTGACGCTGATCGCGGTGAGTGGCGTGGCGCTCGTCGGAGTGGCGCTGATCGCGTTCGCGACCGCCACGAACTTCTGGCTCGCAATCGCCTGCCTGTTCGTGGTCGGCGCCGGCATGTCCACCTCGGCGACCGGCATCATGACGTTGATCCAGGCTGCGGTGGACGGCCCCATGCGCGGCCGCGTGGTGAGCCTCTATGGAGTCATTTTCCGCGGCGGACCAGCGATCGGATCGTTCATGATGGGATGGGCCGCCCAGTTCGTCGGACTGCACATTCCCGTCGCAACCGGCGCCTGCATCTGCATCGCCATGTGGATCTGGACGATCCCCCGCATCCGCCGCATCGGCCGCGCGCTGGAGGTAGAAAACTCGCATGAACACGCCCAGAGCCGTTGACATCATCGAGAAGCGGGTCGCCTATCAGGGCTACTTTCGCATTGACCGCTACTGGCTGCGCCACGAGCTGTTCGGCGGTGGCATGAGCAAGCCGCTCGAGCGCGAAGTGTTCGAGCGCGGACACGCGGTCGGACTCCTGCCCTACGATCCGGTCCGCGACATCGTGGTGATGATCGAGCAGTTCCGCGTCGGCGCCTACGCCGCGGGTTTCGATCCGTGGATGATCGAGATTGTCGCCGGCATCGTCGAGGATGGCGAGACGCCGGAAGACGTCGCGCGCCGCGAGTCGCGCGAGGAAGCCAATCTCTCGCTCACCGATCTGATCCCGATGTGCCGCTACATCGCGAGCCCGGGCGGCGCCTCGGAGAGCGTGCGGCTGTTCCTCGGCCGCGTCGATGCGTCGAACGCCGGCGGCATTCACGGACTCGACCACGAGGACGAGGATATACGGGTCGACGCGATGCCGTGGCCGGACGCGCGACGCCTCCTCGACGAGGGCCGGCTCACCAACGCGCTCAGCATCATCGCGCTGCAATGGCTCGCGCTGCACCGCGACGAGGTGCGCGCGAAATGGCGTTAGCGATAGGGTGACTATCTGCCGCGGCGCAGCTCGGCGCGGCCGTCCTCGGTCAGCACAAGCGTGCCATCGCCGTTGAAAGCGACGAAGCGCTGAACCACCGCATCTTCCCACGCGCTGTTGAGCGGGCACGTGCTCGGCCAGACGTCGCGCACATCGGCGTAGGTGCGCGGCGAGCGTTCGACCCAGTCGAGGAACTGCGCCATCAAATAGGTGCCTTGGCTTGCCACGGCAAACCTCCGTCGACAGCGCGATTTTCCGCCCCCTCGGCCGACGGCTCAAGCCGCGTGCCACCCGGGCTCCCATGCGCAAGGCGCAAAGCTTGAACGCTGGGGGCTGCCTCGGTAGGCTGGCGCGCCTCACGCATGTTTTTTCCCACGCATTGGAGCGCTTTATGGACGTCCGGGACGGCTTTATCGGAACCGTCGGCAACACACCGCTGATCCGCCTGCAGCGGGCGTCGGAACTGACCGGCTGCAATATCCTGGGCAAGGCCGAGTTCCTTAACCCGGGCGGCTCTGTAAAAGACCGCGCGGCGCTGTGGATTATTCGCGACGCCGAGAAGCGCGGCGAGCTGCGCCCCGGCGGCGTCATCGTCGAGGGCACCGCCGGAAACACCGGCATCGGGCTTGCGCTCGTCGGCAACGCCCGCGGCTATCGCTCGGTGATCGTCATCCCCGAGACCCAGAGCCAGGAGAAGAAGGACATGCTGCGCCTGTGCGGCGCCGATCTGGTCGAGGTACCGGCGGTTCCCTACTCCGATCCCGGCAACTACGTGAGGGTGTCCGGCCGCCTCGCCAAGGAACTCAACGGCAAGGAAAAGAATGGCGCGATCTGGGCCAACCAGTTCGACAACGTCGCCAACCGCCAGGCCCACATCGATTCGACCGGTCCCGAGATCTGGGCGCAGACCGGAGGCAAGGTCGACGGCTTCACCTGCGCCGTCGGCACCGGCGGCACGCTCGCCGGCATCGGCATGGCGCTCAAGGAGCGCAACAAGAACATCAAGATCGCGCTCGCCGATCCGCACGGCGCCGCGCTCTACAACTTCTACAAGCACGGCGAACTGAAAGCCGAGGGATCCTCGATCACCGAGGGCATCGGCCAGGGCCGCATCACCAAGAACCTCGAGGGCGCGCCGATCGACGAGGCGTACTCGATCGGCGATGAAGAGGCGCTGCCGATCATCTTCGAGTTACTCAAGCACGAAGGCCTGTGCATGGGCGGCTCGACCGGCATCAACGTCGCCGGCGCGATCCGGCTCGCCAAGCAGCTCGGCCCGGGCAAGACGATCGTCACGATCCTCGCCGACTACGGCCAGCGCTATCAGTCGAAGCTGTTCAATCCGGCGTTCCTCAAGAGCCGGCACCTGCCCTATCCCGAGTGGATGGAAAAGAAGTAGCACGATGTACGATTTCCGATCCCGGCCGGCATCGGCCAAGAGTCTGGTCCACTCGATCGTCCATCTCGGCGACGATCTCGTTGGCATCGAGCTCGGCGTGTTCGAAGCGATCAACTTCTGCTACCTGCTGCAGTCGTGCCCGAACATCAAGACGCTGCACGGCATCGACGCCTACAAGCCGTACGAGGACTTCGTCTACGGCGGCCAGGTGGTCGACGAGGCGAAGATCGAGTTCGTCAACATGGTCGCCTACCACAACATCAAGTTCTCGGGCGAATCGCACCGCGTGCAGTTCCATGTGATGGATACACTCGCGGCGGTCGGCAAGTTCGCGGACGAGTCGGTCGACTTTATCTTCCAGGACGCCTACCTCTCCTACGAGCAGGCGCTCCAGGAGCTGAAGGCGTGGTACCCGAAGCTCAAGAAGGGCGGCATCTACTCCGGCCACGATTACAACGATCCGAAGGTCACCCGCGCCGTGGCCGATTTCCGCGAGAGCGAGCGCATCAGCGCGCGCATGAGCGTCGCCGACGACTGCTGGATGTGGTACAAGACGTGATCGACGACGATCGTCGATCGCCCGATCCTCTGATTTCCGATACGCGACATTTTCTATACGCGACGAAGTCCGGCGAGGACCGCCCCGCCGGCGCGTCACGCCGCACGCGAGCGACCGGATGGGTCGCCGCTATGTCAGTTCGCCCATGATCTTGCGGTACTCGGGCTCGCCGAACGCTCTCAGCGTCGTCGTCCGCACCGCTCCGACCGAGCCGAGCGACAGCGCGAACTTCGCCATCGCGTCGTCGCTGTCCGCCTCGACGATGGCGATGATGTCGTGCATCCCGAGGCAGAGATAGAAGTCCTTGATGGTGGCGCCGAAGCGCTTCGCGGTGTCGCGCGCGGCGTCGAGACGCTTCGGTGAATCCTTGATGGTGCGGATGCCCTGGTCCGAGTAGTCGGCCAGAAGAATGAAGGTCGCCATGACTCACCTCCCGTGACACGGGAGACTGGCGGTTGCCGGTACGCGGTCGCAACCGCCGAAACCTCCCGACGCCGAATCCGTAGCATGGAACGCCGCGGCAGCGTCGTGACCGCTTGAAGCCAAGCTTTCGAACCGGAACGATTCTCTTACGGAATCATCGTCCGGCCGCCGGTCATGGCGATGCCCTGGCCGGTCATGTAGGCGGCGTCCGGGCTGACCAGGAACGCGGCCAACCCGGCCATGTCCTCGGGGTAGCCGATGCGCCCCAAGGGCACGAGCTTGCGGCCGCGCTCGATCAGCTCCTCGGGCGTCGTGTTCTCGAGGGGCTGCGCCGTCATCGACACGCCCGGCAGGATCGCGTTGACGCGGATGTTGTGCTTCGCCCACTCGGCGGCGAGCGTCTTGGTGAGCGAGATCAGCGCCGCCTTCGACGCCGCGTAATTGGCGCCGGTCGGTGTCGGGTCCATGGCGCGGCACGACGAGATGTTGATCACCACGCCGCGGCCGGCCTTCATCATCGCGGGCCCAAGCAGATGGCAGATGTGCCACGGCGCAACGAGATTGACCGCAATCGTTCGCTCGAACTGGGCGCGCGTCATCTCGACGACGGCGGCGCGCGGATAGGTCGAGGCGTTGTTGACGACGACATAAGGCGTGCCGAGATCGCGCACCGTCGCGTCGGCCGCGCGCTCGATGGCTTGCGCGTCGCCGAGATCGACGGCGTAGAACGCGCCCTGCCCGCCTGCGGCCTTGACCTGCGCGAGCGTCTCCTCGCCCGAAGCGGCGTCGACGTCCCACAGCGCGACGCGGGCCCCCATCGCCGCGAACCGCAGCGCGAAAGCGCGGCCGAAGCCTCCGCCCGCTCCTGTGATGACGGCGAGATCGCCGGGTTTCAGTCCGTCGCGCACAATGGAATCGCCGGCGGTGGTCGCGGTCATGATGCTCCTCGCGTGTTTGCGGGCGCATCTTAGCGAGAAATCGAAAAGCCGGTGCGCAAAGAGAAAGGGCGGACCGCAAGGGCCCGCCCGTCTCGCCGCCGTCCGGCGCGGCCGCTCAGAAGATCGCCTTGAACACGCCGATCACCACCAGCAGGCCGATAATGAAGATGATGAGCACCGCCCATCCGATGACGCGCAGCATGGACCACCTCCGTTGGCGCGTAAGGGCTCGCGCCGCTCCGAACTAACGGCGGTGCGCCGTCCGGGTTCCGCGATCACTTGAGCTTGGTGTCGGTGATCTTTCCGCTGCGCGCGTCGACATTGACCCGCACGACCTGGTTGTCCTTGTAGGCGGTGGCGGTGAACGTGTCGCCCTGGCGTTTGAGGTCGCGCACGTCGGCGTATCCCTTCGACTGCAAAAGCGACTGCACGCTGTTCTCGTCGATGTCGCCGCGCTTGATGGCATTTTCCGGATTCGCGTTCTCGTCGCCGAACGCCGGATAGGACGTGCCCATACTCCCGCTTCCATTCCCGTTTCCGGTGGAACCCTGGGTGTCGTTGCGGGGCGGCGGCGCCGTCGGTGCATCACCGCCGGCGGAGGGCGTCGAGCGATACTGTGCGGCGGCCGTGCCGCCGACGATGGCAACGATTGCCGCGAGCGTGATGATCCGAACCATGGTCCTGACCTCCGGGCATGACGTCTTGCTGGCGCTAAAACGAGCCCTCACCCGCGTTGTTCCCCGCCACGGCGCAGGCAAGAAAAAGGGCGGACCAACAGGGTCCGCCCCAGTTCAGCGCGCTGTAAAGAGATAGGTCTATTAGCTTTTCGACTCGTTGACCTTCCCGGTCTTGGCGTCGATCTTCAGCTTCACGCTCTGGCCGTCCCTCTTGGCATTCGCCGTGATGGTATTGCCAGACTGCTTCACGCCCTTCACGTCCGTGTAGCCCTGTGCCTGAAGCAACGGGGTTACGTTCTTCTCCGTGATCTGGGCGCCCTGCGCCGCCCCCCCGCTGGCGCGAGAATCACGACCGGAGGCACCGGAATTCATGTCCATCGAGCGCGGGGACGTGGTGCTCGGGCTCGAGCTGCTGGGCAGGTTGTTGTGATCCCCAGGCTGCGCAGAGGGCGCCGGACGATTGAGCTGATCGTTCGGGGACATCCGCTCCTGCGCCACGGCGAAGGTAGTGACTCCCATCGCGAGCGCGGCAGCCGTCGCAATCTTCACAAACTGCATAAAGGTCCTCCTCGTTCAGGTACAACACGCGCCGCCCGCCCCGCTTGGATTTGGATGCGGCAGGTGACGCGTGGGAAAAACGGGAGGGGGTGCGTGCGGTTCCGGAATCGCACGGAATGCCGTGATTCTTCACAACAATTGGGCAAATGGGGCGGAACGACGAACGCATCGCTCCGCTTGCCATTCGAATGCTCCACTTCGGCCGCCCGAACGCGACCGAAACGACCGATCTCAGTTGAGGCCGAACAGCTCGACCGCGTTGGGGCCGAGGATCTTGTCGGCGACGTGCGACGGTATCTTGCCTTCGTCCTTGATCATGCGCAGCGCCTCGATCTCGGCCGATGTGTCGGTGTGGCCGTAGTCGGTGCCGACGACGAGCCGGTCCTCGCTCGCGTACTTCAGCACCCAGTCGAAGTCGTCGTGCACCTGCACCGCGACCCAGATGTTGTTGTCCTTGAGCGGATCCTTGTCGATGCGCTTGCCCTGCTTGCGCTTGCGGATCCAGAGGTCGTTGAGCGCATAGGGAATCCACTGCGCGCTGGCCTCGATGAATGACCACTTGGTGTTGGGAAACTTCTTCGGCAGCTCCGACATCAACAGCTCGTGGAACGTCGCCACCATCGACAGCTTGTGGATCGGCAGGTTCACCGGGAAGAAGTAGTCGTGGATCTGAAAGCTGCCGTTGCCGGCGTGCCAGCACAGCGGCATGTCGAGCTCGCCCGCCAGCTTGTAGAACGGGAAGAACTTCTGGTCCGAGACGTTTCCCTCGAGCTCGAACGGCCGCATGAAGATGCCGCACGCGCCGTGCTCCTTGCAGAAGCGGAGCTCCTTCTCGATCTCGGCCAGGGGCGAGCGCAGCGGCGCCATCGCCACCCAGCGCAGCCGACCGCCGCCCTTCTTCCAGATCTCGACGAGCCAGCGGTTGTACGACTTGAACAGCGCCGCCTCGACTTCCTGGCGATCGGTGCAGGGCCGCAGGAACAAGGTCGGGAACAGCACCTGGACGTCGATCTTGAGCTCGTCCATGTGATTGACGCGCCCTTTGACGTCGCGCATCTCGCGATGCTCCTCGGCGGTAGAGGAGTCGACGTTGCGGTCCTTGGCGTAGGCGTGGTTGTCGACGATCCAGAAGTCCTTACGCACGTTGCCCTCGTTCGAGAGCTGGGTCGCGCCGGAGATCTGCTGGGTGACAAGCGGCTTGTACCTCTCCTCGCCCTTCTCGAGGAACTCGAAGGTGTAGGGCGTCTCGATCACATGAGCGTCGGCGTCGACGGTGCGCAAAGCCATAGGTCACTCCCAGATACGGACGGTCGCGCCGCCCCATTGTTGTGTCGGCCATTATGAACCGCCGCCTTTCCCGCTGCCAGTCGGGCCGATTCCCGGACAATGCCTTCCCTGTGGCCAGCCCCGCCGCGGCCCGTCATAATCGCCGGACTTCAGTCAGCGATCTTCGAGCACGCTCCGACAAGAGAGCGGCCAACAGGGAGCGCAGAAATTGAAACAGACGCACGCCCGCATCGCCCCCCTCGCGTGCTCGCTGCTGGCCGGATGCCTGATCGCCGGCACGGTCCATGCCGAGGATTTCTATCGGGGCAAGCAGCTCAAGCTGATCGTCGGCTCCGACGCCGGCGGCGG
The DNA here is from genome assembly GCA_035493495.1 of Alphaproteobacteria bacterium. Classification (GTDB taxonomy): domain Bacteria; phylum Pseudomonadota; class Alphaproteobacteria; order SMXQ01; family SMXQ01; genus DATJIG01. The sequence continues at coordinate 5,515 of DATJIG010000266.1, read as the reverse complement.
CTACGACGCCTACGCACGGCTGCTGGCCCGCCATTGGCCGAACTTCATCCCGGGCCAGCCGACCATCGTCGTCCAGAACATGCCGGGTGCTTCCAGCATGCGCGCGCTCAACGAGGTCGCAAACAATGCGCCGAAGGACGGGACCGTGGTCGCCGCGGTGCAGAACAACATCGCGTTTGAGCCGCTCCTCAACATCAGCGGGTCGAACGAGAACGCCCGCTTCGATCCTTTGGTCCTGAGCTGGATCGGCGCCGCCACCAAGGACACCATGATCGCGCTGGTCTGGCATGCCTCGCGCATCAAGACCATCGAGGATGCGATCAAGGGCCCGGCCAACGTCGGGACCAGCGGCCCGGCGACCTCGACCAGCATTACCGCCCGCATGTTCAACAGCTCGATCGGCACCAAGTTCAATCTCATCCAGGGCTACAAGAGCCAGACCGAGATGAACCTCGCCATCGAGCGCGGCGAGGTCGACGGCGTGGTCGGCGTGCAGTACGTCACCATCGCGACCGGCCGGCCCGACTGGCTCGCCGAGAAGAAGATCCGGCTGCTGGCCCAGGTCGGCCAGGAGAAGCATCCGGCGATGCCCGACGTGCCGCTGCTGCGCGACCTCATCAAGAGCACCGAGACACGTCAGGAGGTCGACCTCGCCTTCGCCAGCACGTCGATGGGCCGGCCGATGCTGGCGCCGGGCGGCCTCCCGGCCGAACGCATCAAGACGCTGCGCGACGCCTTCATGGCCGCGTACCAGAGTCCGGCGCTGCGCGCCGACGCCGACAAGCTCAAGCTCGAGGTGATCCCGATGCGCGGCGAGGACGTCCACAAGCTGCTCGCCGAGTGCTACGCGAGTCCGAAGACTGTGGTCGAGCGAGTCAAGGCCGCGCTCGCGGGCGACAAGAGCTGACAGCCAAACGGGAGGCGTAAATGGTCCGTACCTGGACGCGCGTACTGATGAGTGTTGCGGCCATTTTCCTGTCGACGGGCCTGATAACCGGCGCCGCGGCCGCCGAGGATTTCTACAAGGGCAAGCAGATGCGGCTGATCGTCGGGTCGGATGCCGGCGGCGGCTACGACTCCTACGCCCGTCTGCTCGCGCGGTTCTGGCCCGACTTCATTCCCGGCCAGCCGTCGATCATCGTCCAGAACATGCCCGGTGCCTCAAGCATGAAGGCGATGAACGAGATCGCCAACAACGTGCCGAAGGACGGCACGGTCGTCGCCGGCGTGCAGAACAACATCGCCTTCGAGCCGCTCCTCAACATCAGCGGCGCGCGCGAGAACGCCAAGTTCGATCCCCTCGCCCTGACGTGGATCGGCGCCGCGACCAAGGACGTGTCGATCGCGGTGATCTGGGCGGAATCCTCGATCAAGACCATCGACGACGCGAAGAAGCGCTCGGTCAACGTCGGCGCCAGCGGTCCGGCGACGTCGACCAGCATCACCGCGCGCATCATGAACAGCGTGCTCGGCACGAAGTTCAACGTCATCAACGGCTACAAGAGCCAGAACGACATCAACCTGGCGATCGAGCGCGGCGAGATCGAGGGCACGATCGGCGTCCAGTACGCGACCATCACCAACACCCACCCGCACTGGCTCGCCGAGAAGAAGGTGCGGATCATCGCCCAGGTCGCCGCCGAGAAGCACCCGGACCTCCCGGACGTTCCGCTCTTGCGCGATATCGTCACCACGCCCGAGGCGCGCCAGCAGGTCGACCTCGCCTTCGCCAGCACCTCGATGGGCCGGCCGTTCCTCGCTCCCGGCGGCCTTCCGGCCGATCGCACGAAGATCCTGCGCGACAGCTTCATGGCGGCCTTCAACAGCAAGGCGCTCCGCGACGAAGCCAAGAAGCAGAAGCTCGAGATCATCCCGATGGGCGGCGAGGACATCCGCAAGCTGCTCGCCGAGTGCTACGCGAGCCCGAAGCCGGTGGTGGAGAAGGTCACCGCCATGCTCGCCGGCAACAACTAGCGATTGGTAAGCGCAGGAGGTCAGAGTGGCGTTCGATCTGCTCATCAGGAACGGCGTTGTCGTCGACGGCTCGGGTCTTGCGCGGTACCAGGCCGACGTCGGAATCACCGATGGCCGCATCGCAGCCATCGGCAGGCTGAGCGAGCCGGCCAAAGAGACCATCGACGCCGGGGGCCACGCCGTTGCGCCGGGCTTCATCGACGCCCATACCCACATGGACGCCCAGGTGTTCTGGGACCCGCTCGGCACCTGCTCGTGCTGGCACGGCGTGACCACGGCGATCATGGGCAACTGCGGCTTCTCGGTCGCCCCCTGCGCCGAGAAGGACAAGCACCTCGTTCTCAAGAATCTCGAGCGCGCCGAGGACATCTCGCCCAAGGCGATGGAAGCGGGCATCCGCTGGGCGTGGGAGGACTTCGGCCAGTATCTCGATGCCGTCGACAAGGTGCCCAAGGGCATCAACTACGCGGCCTACGTCGGGCATTCGGCGCTCCGCACCTACGTGATGCGCGAGCGCGCCTTCGAGCAGGAGGCAACCGACGACGATCTCAAGCGCATGAAGGACGTGCTCGCGGCATCGATGCGCGCCGGCGCCATGGGCTTTTCGACCTCGCGCACCGGCAACCATCTGACGGCCGACGGTAAGCCTGTCGCCAGTCGACTCGCCAACTGGAACGAGGTGTGCGAGCTGGTCGGCGTCCTGCGCGACGGCGGAATCTTCGAGCTGTCGCGCGAGGACATCAAGGAAGACCCGGTGCACCGCCGCGACTACTTCGAGCGGCTGAAGCGCCTCGCCGTCGAGACCCGCGTGCCGACCACCTACTCCGGCAACTACTCGCGCAAGATGAAGAATGTCGGCGCCTGGCGCGACTTCTACGATTTGGCCGACGCCATCACCGCCGAGGGCGGGCGAGCGCTGGTGCAGGCCCACAGCCGCTGGGCCGCGACGCTGCTGTCGTTCGAATCGTCGATGCCCTACGACTCGGCGCCGCTGTGGCGCGAGTTCAGGGCGCGTCCGCTCGCCGAACAGGAAGCGGCGCTGCGCGATCCCGAGATGCGCAGCAAGCTGGTTGCCGCCGCCGAGGAGAACGCGAAGAAACCCTCGGGCGCGGTCGGCACCGAGGTCAATTCCAATGTCGACTACGAGTGGCTGTTCCCGGTCGAGCGCCTGACGCCGCCTTATCGCTCGGTCGGCAAGATCGCGCGCGAACGCTCCCAGTCGCCGATCGATGTCGTCATCGATCTCGCCCTCGAGAAGCGGCTGCGCATGTTCTTCCTGACGCCGGTGTTCAACGAGAACCAGGACGTCGTCGAGCAGATGATGAAGCATCCGCGCGCCGCGGTGACGTTCTCGGACTCGGGCGCGCACGTGTCGCAGATCATGGACTCGTCGCTCCAGACCCACATGCTCGCCTATTGGGTGCGCGAGCGCGGCGCCTTCACGCTGGAGCAGGCCGTCCGCAAGATGACATTCGACATCGCCGCGTTCTGGAACCTCAAGGGCCGCGGGTTGTTGCGCGAGGGCAACGTCGCCGACATCGTGATCTTCGATCCCGAGCGCGTGGCGGCGCGGATGCCGACGGTCGAGCACGACTTGCCGGGCGGCGCGCGCCGCCTCAAGCAAACGGCCGACGGGATTCTCGCGACGGTGGTCGGCGGGGCGGTCGTCCTGCGCGACAACGACCACACCGGCGCGCTCCCCGGAAAGCTGTTGCGCGGAGCGGCCGCCCGCGCGTAAAGCTCGGGACATGACCGCACCCGATCTCATTTCCCCTGACCTTGTTACGAGCGACTGGCTTGCCGCCCATCTGAACGATGGCCACGTGCGCGTGCTCGACGGCTCGTGGTGGATGCCCGCCGACAAACGCGACGCCCGCGCGGAATGGCTCGCGGCCCACATCCCCGGCGCGCGCTTTTTCGACATCGACCGCATCGCCGACACTTCGGTGCCGCTGCCGCACATGCTGCCGAGCGAAGCCGTCTTCGCCGATGCGCTGGTTACGCTCGGCATAGGTGCGGACGACCACGTCGTGGTCTACGACGCGGCCGGCATCTTCGCAGCGCCGCGGGTGTGGTGGACGTTCCGCGCCTTCGGCTTCGACAACGTCTCAGTGCTCGACGGCGGCCTGCCCAAATGGAAGCGCGAGAACCGGCCGATCGACTCCGGCGACTCCGCCTCCGCAGCGGCGCCGACGAAGCGCTTTGCACCCCGCCTCGATCATCGCTGGGTCCGCTCGCTCGACGAAATGCGCGCCAACGTCGACAGTCGCCGCGAGCTGGTGCTGGACGCCCGCAGCGCCGGACGCTTCGCCGGCACCGAGCCCGAGCCGCGCGCCGGCCTGCGCTCCGGTCACATCCCGGGCAGCCGCAGCGTGCCGTTCGGCACCCTGATCGAATCCGGCACGATGAAGCCGGTCGACGAACTGCGCCGCGTCTTCGCCTCCGCCGGCGTCGACGCGACCACACCCGCGGTCGCCACCTGCGGCTCCGGACTCACCGCGGCGATCATCGCCTTCGCGCTGCACCGCATCGGCCATCCGAGCGTGGCGGTGTACGACGGCTCGTGGTCCGAGTGGGGCGCGCGCGACGACGTGCCGATCTCCACCACCGATTAGCCGTACTCACGGCCGAGATTGCCAATCCGGCGGCGAGTGTGCGACCGTTCGCGATCCACCGCCCACGGTATGCACTATGAAACGCGGATTTTTCCCTGCTGCCCTTCTCGCCCTGACCCCGTCGCTCGCGGACGCCGCCGATTACACTGTGAATTTCGGCGAAGTGCGCGGCCAAACGGTGGAGCCGACCCAGACCATCAAGATGTGCCCCGACGCCACCGGCTATAGGCTCGGCTACGAAGTGATCCCGCACCAAGCCGACAGCTATCACTTGAAGACCGTCGTGCATCTTCCGGCGCCATCCAAGTCGATCGGTCCCGGGATGCAAAGCCAGAACTCCGGCCGCGAGTTGATCGACGACGTCGGTACAGTGACCGGTCGCGCGTTTGAAACCTACGGCTTCAACGCAGGCGACCCCCTCGGCCCCTGGAGCTTCGACATCTCGATCGACGACGTCGTCGTCAAGACCGTGAGCTTCAACGTCGTCCCGGCGAACATTTGCCCGTAAGGCCCATGAGCAAAAAGAAAAAGAAAGACACAGAGGTCACCACCGCCGGCCGCCATCCGGAAAAGCAGTTTGGAGCGGTCAATCCGCCCGTGGTCCGCGCCTCGACCATCGCCTTCCCGACGGTCGCCGACATGGACAAGGCGAAGGCCAAGCCCTTCGACTCGGTGTACTACGGCCGGCATGGCACGCCGACGACCTTCGCCTTCGAGGAAGCCGTCGCCAAGCTCGAGGGTGGCTATCGCGCCATCGCCTGCTCGTCGGGGCTCGCCGCCATCAACGTCGTGCTGACGGCGCTGCTCTCGACCGGCGACCACGTCCTGATGACCGACTCGGTCTACGACCCGGCGCGCCGCACCTGCGAGGTGTGGTTGAAGCGGCTCGGTATCGAGACGACGTTCTACGATCCGCGCATCGGCGC
>DATJIG010000265.1:0-2334 GCA_035493495.1 Alphaproteobacteria bacterium | reverse complement strand
CCGATCATCGCCAGGAATTCGCGGCGCGTCTTCTCGTTGGTGCGGAAGGCGCCGGTCATGCGGCTGGTGACGAGCTGCGTGCCGGGCTTGTGGACGCCGCGGGTCGTCATGCACTGGTGCGCCGCCTCGATGACGACGGCGACGCCGTGCGGATTGAGCTCGTCCTGGATCGCGTTGGCGATCTGGGCCGTCATCTTCTCCTGGATCTGCAGCCGCTTGGCGAATGCCTCGACGAGGCGCGCGAGCTTCGAGATGCCGACGACGCGCTCGGACGGCAGATAGGCGACGTGGGCCTTGCCGATGATCGGCGCGATGTGGTGTTCGCAGTAGGACTCGAAGCGGATGTCGCGCAGCACCACCATCTCGTCGTAGCCGTCGGTATCCTCGAAGGTGCGGTTGAGGATTTCGTGCGGGTCCATGGCGTAGCCCGAGAACCACTCCTCGTAGGCGCGCACCACGCGGTCGGGCGTGCCCTCGAGGCCCTCGCGCGCCGGATCGTCGCCGGCCCAGCGAATCAGCGTGCGCACGGCCTGCTCGGCCTCCTCGCGGGTCGGGCGGCCCCGGGTATCGGATTTAACGTCGGATTTCAGGTCGGCGTCGCGCATGGGTGCGCGAGCGCGATGGGTCTGGTCCACGATCGGTCCTTTCGAACGCCGCATGCGACGCGCAGCCGCGCCGCGACAAGTCAGTTGAGGCGCACCGGCTGGTGCGGACTGTCGAGCGAGAACGCCGGGATCGCGACATCCCAGGTCTCGCCGCTCTCGGTCTCCATGAAGTAGGTGCCGACCATGATTCCGGACGGCGTCGTCAGCGGGGTGCCGCTGGTGTATTCGAACGATTGGCCGGGCTTGAGCACCGGCTGCTCGCCGACCACCCCGTCGCCCTCCACGACCTGCTCGCGGCCCATCGAGTCGGTGATGCGCCAGCGGCGGCGCTTGAGCTGCACGGTGATCGGCCCGCGGTTCTCGATCTTCACCTGGTAGGCCCACACGAAGCGGTGGTCCTTGGGCGAGGACTGGTCGTCGAGGAACACCGGCTGCACGGTGACCATGATCGAGCGGGTGGTCTCTGTGTACATCGCTCCGTGCCTCCGTTTGGGGTGGGTGAAGGGCCTGGGCCCGGACGGCGACGATTTTAGGCGTCGGTGACCGGATGTCCAGTCCCGCGGCGGTTCGCGCAAATGGAAAGCCATTTACTTTCAGTGGCTTATATGGGTCGAGGCGGCCCCGTGCCGCCCCCCGTGTCGATTCCGCCGCCGATTGATCTGCATCAATGTTCCTTCGAAGCCTAAGTATTAGCTTTGGGCCATCGGTTCAACGCAGCGCGGAGGCAGCGATGGCCACTTTCCAAGACGTCGAGATCAAGCTGGTCGACTCGTGCGGCCGGCAGACCCCTGAAACCAAGGCGTGGGGCGACCACAACCTGCCGATGTGGGACCCGGTGAAGGTGCCGAAGGCGCAGATCGAGCGGGAGATCGAGCGGCTTGCCTCGATCGCGCGTCCGGCCAACGGCGTGCGCCGCGTCCATTTCGTCCACCCGCGCTGCACCGACGGCAGCAAGGCGTTCTCGCCCGGCGTCGACGTGTCGCTCAACGTGCTGCTGCCGGGCGAGCGCACGGCACCCGTTCGCCAGAACTCGAACGTCGTCGATTTCTGCATCAAGGGCGCGGGTGCCGCGATCGCCAATGGCCGCATCAACCGCTTCAAGCAGTACGACCTCGTCACCACGCCGTCGATGGCGGTGCATGAGTACGTCAACGACACCAACGAGGTGCAGGTGCGGCTGCGCTACTCGAACGGCGCGCTCCTCGAGAAGCTCAACATCCATTACGTCGACGAGGATCCGCCGGTGTACGGCCGCCGCGGCGACGACATGACGTCGCCGACCGCGAACCTGCGCGCCGATCATCGCAATCCGTTCGGAACCTTCAAGCTCACCGACGAGGGTGCATGGCTCGCCCCCTACGAGCAGCTCGTCAATCCCGAGACGGTCAAGTTCGAGTCGCACGTCTGGCCGTGGGCCGATGTGAAGCGAGAGCTCGACAAGCTCGGCTCACTCGGTGCGACCTACAAGGGCCGGCGGCTGTATCTGCTGTGGGACCCGGTGACCGGGCGCTCGAACGGCTGCAACCCGAGCTTTTTCTCGACCATCACCGTGCGTCCGGGCGGCATCACCGACCGCCCGCACCGCCATGTGTCGGCGGCGATGAACTATTTCTTCGGCGGCCGCGGCCACTCGATCGTGCAGGGCAAGCGCTACGAGTGGGAAGCCGGCGACTTCATGCTCACCGCGCCGGGCTGGGCGATCCACAGCCACTCGGCCGACGAGGGGCCG
>DATJIG010000264.1:0-16034 GCA_035493495.1 Alphaproteobacteria bacterium | reverse complement strand
TGGTTGTCGGTGCCGGCGTAGCCGACGACGTGGGCCGCGTCGTTGCCCTGCGGATAGACGCGGCGCTCCTCGCGCAGGAAGTAGACGCCGGGGATGCCGAGCGCGTTGAGCGCGTACTCGGTCTTCGGCGTGAGGTTGCGCTTGATCCACACGAAGCTGCGGCCCGACGACAGGCGCTTCTCGATGTCGGCGGCCTTGAGCTCCGGCAGCACCTTGACGATCTTCTGCGCCGCGTCGTGAGCGTCGAGCACGTGCTGCGGGTTGGCGTAGAGCGACGCGGTGGCGAGTGACGTCGCGAGGATCGTGCCGTTGCGGTCGACGATGTCGGCGCGGCCCGCGGCGAACGGCTGGGCGTGGCCGGTGAGGCGCGGCTCGTAGCCGTCTTTGAACAGTGTCAGATCGGCGAGGCGGCCGACGATCGCCATGAACACGATGGCGAAGAGGCCGCAGCCGATCAGCAGCCGCTTGCGGCCGGTCTCGATCGCGAGCTTGTGGACGCCGTCGAGGCGGGCGAGTTCCTCGTTGCTCATCGGCCACCTGCGGGAAGCGACGGCGTGTCGTCGGGAAGCCCGGCGCTGTGCTCTTCGGTCATCAGGGCGTGCAGCGCGAAGGCGTCGGGTCCCGCGGCGACCGGCGTCGTGAACGGCGCGGTCGGACCGCGGTGCGCCGGAACCGACTTCGCCGCCGGCTGCTGCACCGCGGCGATGGTGTCGGTCGTCTCGTCGGCGGCGGGGCGCATCGGCAGGTCGGCGATCGAGCCGATCTGCGTCGCCTTCGGCGGCGCGAGCTGGAGGTGCCGGCTCGCCAGCTCCTCGATGCGCTCAGGCCGGTTGAGATACGCCCATTCGCCGCGCAGCACGTGGACCTGCGCCTGCTCGCGGACGATGTCGCGATTGAGCTTCGCGAGCCGATCCTCGAGCGCCTGGACCTGATACTTGACGTGAAAGAGACCAAAGCCGACGAGAGCGGCGAGAAAGGACCAGAACAACGTCGCTCGCCAGCTCACGGTTGCACGCCTCCGCGGACAGGGAGCGGCACGGGGGGCGCGTCGGTGCGGATGGCGGCGCGCAGCCGCGCCGAGCGGGCGCGCGGGTTGCGAGCGCACTCCTCGTCGGTGGGGCGCACGGGCTTGCGGCCGAGCAGCGAAAAAGGTGGCGCGGCCTCTCGCGTTGTCCCCCGGGAGGAAAGGGACGGCTGATGACGCGAGGGCCGCGCCGAGGAACCCGCACGGAGACTGAGAAAACTTTTGACCGTGCGGTCCTCAAGCGAATGGAACGAGACGACGGCGAGTCGCCCACCGGGCGCGAGCAGGCGTTCGGCGGCGGACAGCCCGCGCTCGAGCTCGCCGAGCTCGTCGTTGACATGAATGCGGAGCGCCTGGAACGTGCGGGTGGCCGAATCGACCTCGCCTGAGCGCGGACCGATCGCGCGGTGAACGACGGCGACGAGCTGCTGGGTGCGGGTGATCGGCGATTCGGCGCGGGCGCGGGTGATGGCGCGGGCGATGGCGCGGGCGCGGCGCTCCTCGCCGTAGTGGTGGAGGATGTCGGCGAGCATCGCCTCGTCGGCGGTGTTGACGATGTCGGCGGCCGAGGCGCCGGCTTGCTCCATGCGCATGTCGAGCGGGCCGTCGACGCGGAACGAGAAACCGCGTTCGGCTTCGTCGAGCTGCGGCGACGAAACGCCGACGTCGAGCGCAACGCCGTCGACGGCGGAGACGCCGCGCTCGGCGAGCAGGCGATCCATGTCGCCGAAGCGGCCCTGCAGCGGATGCAGGCGGCCGTCGAAGTCGCGGGCCATCGATTCCGCGCGGCGGATCGCGTCAGGATCGCGGTCGATCGCCCACACCGTGCAGTGGCACGACTCGAGGATGGCGCGGGTGTAGCCGCCGGCGCCGAAGGTGCCATCGACGTAGATGCCGCCATCGCGCGGGCTGAGCGCCGCCATCACCTCGGGCAGCAGCACCGGCACATGGCCGCCGGGGAGAGTTTGGGGCGCGCGGGTCATGCGCCCTCCGTCGGCGGACGCCGCAGCTTCGGCAGCACCGCCTGGGTGCGCACGCGCTCGCGGACCTGTGCCGCGTGGGTCTCGAACGTCGCGGGATTCCAGATCTGGAAGGTTCCGCCGCGGCCGACGAAGGCGGCGTCGGTGGTGATGCCGGCGTGCTTGGTGAGGGCCTCAGGCAGCACGATGCGGCCTTCGGGATCGAAGGCGAGTTGATGGGCGTCGGCGAAGATCGCCGAGGCAAGGTCGTCGCGGTTCTCGGAGAACAGCTCCATCTCGTCGAGGCTGTCGGCGAGGCGGTTCAGGAGGTCGATGCTCCAGCCTTCGATGGCGGGCTCGCGGAACGAGCGGAACGCGACAATTCCCTGGAACGGCTGTCCGGCCAGCGCAGCGCGCATTGCCGCCGGGACCGACACCCGGCCCTTGCGGTCCACTTTGTTGACGACAGTGGACAGGAACAGCGCCACGCAACCCTCTCAGCCCACCCGACGCCGCGGCCCGCTCCGCGACCTGCCGGTTCGTGCTCCAAGGTCCCTGGACGGCGGCCGCCGCGAATTGGGCCGTGGCGCCACCGTTTGGGATTTTGTGGGATATCATGGGCAGAGATGGGACGTCAATGAAAAACCCCGGAAAAACATAGGATTTTCCGGGAATTCCGGGCCTTGGGATCACTTGTCACGAGCCTCAACGGACGCGATCAGGACCCATTAGCAGGCGTTCTACCAACGAGCGGCTACGACATGTAGCGGGTCATTAACCAAGTTACTCCCGATTTTGGCATTTCTACAGCGTGTTAACCAATCGTAACCATGATCCGGTTACGCTTCGGTCGTCGGGCCGATCAAAAGGCTGTTACAGGCCCAAAAGGGCGACGGGAGGAGAATTGCCAGACGGCCTGTAAGCCGGGTTCTGTCCCTCTTGCGAGGGGATGACCATTCCTCTGGGACGCCTGTCGCCAGGCGCCTCTAGCGACCGACCCGGGCGGCAATCCGAAGACCGATCCGTCGCACCCTTTCGGGCCGACCGGCCGCCCCTATTTGGTCTTGCTCCGGGTGGGGTTTGCCGTGCCGCCGCCGTTACCGGCAGCGCGGTGCGCTCTTACCGCACCGTTTCACCCTTGCCGGTCGGCCGAAGCGGACCGGCGGTCTGCTCTCTGTGGCACTGTCCTTGGGGTCGCCCCCACCGGGCGTTACCCGGCACCCTTGTCTCCGTGGAGCCCGGACTTTCCTCTCCCGGTTGCCCGGAAGCGGCCATCCGGCCGTCTGGCGAGCGAGACGTAGGCCCGCAGCGACGCCGGGTCAAGCGCCACTCAATCGGTCGAGCGCCCGTCGTAAAGAACTTTCGCGTCGTCGCGCAGCCCGGCGCGCGATTCGGGCCGCAGGTACATCATGTGGCCGCCGGGGTGGAGGCGCAGTATCACGCGGTCCCTGGTCAGCGCATCGGGCAGATGATCGATGACGTAGCGGCTCGCCATGTATGGCGTGACGAGATCGGTCATGCCGTGGTCGATCACCACCTTGAGGCGCGGATTGAGGGCCAGGGCCTCGCGCAACTCGCCGCTGGTGCCGAGCGACGATGACGGGCCGCTGCGGCCCCAGTCCCATCGTCGCGAGACCTCGCCGTTGAGCAGGCGATAGCGGCGGTCGGTGCGGTACTGCAACTCGTCGCGCGCGTACTGCACGAACGCGGTGGTGAGCGGCGCGATGATCCCGTCGAACACCGGATCGCCGCCGCGCGCGGTGGGCGACGAGGGATACGCGTCTTCTCCGGCGACCGACGCGTCGTACTGGCTCGCGAGCGTTCCGCGCGCGCGGCCGATCTCCTTGGCGAACGCGCCGCTCGGAATGCGTCCGTTCCAGCGTGCGACGAAGTCCGCCGGAAGTCCGATCAGTGCCGCGGTCCTCGCGTTGATGCTGGCCGCGCGCGCCGGACTCGGCTCGATCAGTTGCGCGATGTAATCGCCGAGCGCGAATTGCTCGGCGTCGCGGAGCGCTTCGGGCGTGAGCTTTCCCTGGGATTCGAGGTTCACCGCCGCGTAGGACGGCAAGCGCAGCGCCCACGGCAGCGGATCGAGGTCGCTCGAGCCGCGCAGCGAGAACTCGAGCGCGGGCGAGACGAGAACAGCACCGTCGACGGTAATGCCCTGGCCGGTGGGCAAGCGGTCGAGCAGGCGCGCGGCGCGGAATCCGCCGTAGCTCTCGCCGGCGAGATATACCGGCGCGCTCGCGCGATCGAGCTTCGTCAGCGCGCGACGGATCGTCTGCGACAGCGAATCGAGATCCTGGTTCACGCCCCAGAACTCCCTGGGGACGTCCTTCACGTCGCGCAGCGCGTAGCTGTAGCCGGTGCCGACCGGATCGATGAACACGAGATCGGTGAACGGCAGCCAGGTGTCGGGATTGTCGACGATCTTCGGCGGCCGCCCGCCCGGCGGCGAGCGGCCGTCGCCGAGATCGATCGTGCGGGGGCCGATCGCGCCGAGGTGGAGATAGGCGGACGCGGCGCCGGGGCCGCCGTTGAACGCGAACGTCAACGGCCGTGGCTCGTGCGCGTCGGCGAGCATGTAGGCGACGTAGAACACCTCGGCGCGCGGTTCGTCGTTGTCGCCGGTGAGCGTCAGTGCGCCGGCACGCGCTGTGTAATTGAGCGTCTTGCCGCCGATCGAGATGGAGTGCTTTGTGACCGATTCGGGGGGCAACAGCGCTTCGCGCGGGCGTTGCTGTTCGGCGGCGGCATTGGCCTGTGGCGGATTCTGTGGCGGCGTTGCCGGTGCTTCGGCATTGGCCGGCTGACGCTGCTGGCGCGCGGGCTGCGCCAACGACGCATCCGCGCACACCGCGCCGAGCGCGACCACGGCAAGGATCGAGAGCAGGTCCGAGAGGTAGCGTCGCATGACAACTCCCGAGGAATGGACCAATGGAGCTGGGCTGGAACGCACGCGCGGCTGTGCCGACGCGAGTGGTGCCATGCTAACGCCCGGCGGCGATGTCTGTCGCCGGGCCGAACGTCGAAATCAGGAGGTTTTCTTCGATCGCTCGAGGGCTTCGACCGCCTGGCCGACCGATTGCAGCCGGGCGATGGTGTCGGGGTCGAGGGTGCCGTCGACCCGTGCCGGCCGCCAGTGGCGCTGGAACGCCGAGATCACCATCAACGTCTTGGCGTCGAAGCGGCCGTTCACGTCACATTCGTAGCCGATGAAGTTGAGCGCCTCCTGTGCCGCCTCGACCGACGCGCCGCCCGCCTCGAGCGGGAGGAACAGCGGTGCCTCGGGACGGCTGCCCGGTGCCAGCGTCGGCCAGAAGCCGACGCCCTCGCGGGCGCAGCGTGGCCAGTCGAACAACTCGCCGGGATCGGCCTTGCGGGTCGGCGCCACGTCGGAGTGGCCGAGCACGCGGAATGGCGAGATGCGGTGCCGCGCCACGATGTCGCTGGCGAGCGCGATGAACGCCTGCATCTGCGGCTCGGGGAAGGGGTGGTAGTCGAATTCCCAGCCCGGGTTCTGCAGCTCGATGCCGATCGAGCACGAGTTGATGTCGCGGACGCCGGCCCAGTACGCGACGCCGGCGTGCCATGCCCGATCCTCCTCCTGGACCAGGCGGTGGACGCGGCCGTCCTCTTCGATCAGGTAATGGGCGCTGACGCGGCTCTCGATACCGCCGTCGCACAGGCGCGCGATCGACTCTTCGGCGGTCTTCATGCCGGTGTAATGAACCACCAGCATGTCGATCTCGCTCTTGCGGACGTCGAAGTTCGGAGAGGCGTGCTCGATGAAATTCAGCGGCATGGCCGATGTGTAACCCGGCCTCCCGGTAGGTGCCAGACAATTGCGGGGCTTGCGGTGCTCGCCTGATCGGTTCGGTGGAGCGGAAAGTGAAGGGCAATAAAAGATAAGTAATCCGCAAAGCACGGGTGGCAATGTTTAGCGAGCCCCAATGGGTCGCGACGGCGGCGGCACGTGGCCGCGTCATCATGCCGGGCAGTCAGACAGAGCGGGTCATCTTGCGCAACTGACGCACGCGGATTTCCGCGCGCGGCCTCGAAAAGTTTGCTACCTCTTCCGGCGACGCTTCACGCCACGCGTCAAGAGGGAGAAAATTCAGTGGAACACGGGGCTCACGCCGATCACGCCGATCACAGCGGAAACAAGCCGATCGCCATCCTGATCTCGCTGCTCGCGGCGGTCCTCGCGATCACCGAGACCGCCGGCAAGAGCGCGCAGACGGAGTATCTGAGCCAGCAGGTCGAAGCGTCGAACCTGTGGGCGTTCTACCAGGCCAAGACCATCCGCCGCACGGTGCTGATCGGGGCGGCCGACCGTCTCCAGCTCGACCGCGAACTGGTGCCGAACATCCTCGGTGCCGGCGAGGCGATGGACAACCGGGTCACCGCGTGGCGCAAGGACATCGACCGCTGGGAGACCGAACCCGAAACCGGCGAGGGCCGCCGCGAGCTGACGACGCGCGCGCAGGAAGCCGAAAAGAAGCGCGATCTCGCCAACACCCGCTACCATCATTACGAGTACGGCTCGGCGGCATTGCAGCTCGCGATCGTTCTGGCTTCGGCGTCGATCGTCACCGGCGTCGTGCTGCTGACGTGGGCGGCCGCGGGGCTCGGCGTAATCGGTGCGCTTTTCGCGTTGTTCGGCGCGTTCTTCCCGGTTCTCGTCTGATCGATCGCTAGAGCGGCGCGACGGCGAACGCTTCGGGCGCTTCGCCGCCCTGGCTCCGCTCCCACATCGTGACGTAGGCCTGCTCGATGTGGCGGCGAAACCGCTGCGTATCGAACAGCGGCGTCGTCGTCCGGTTTGACGCGAGCGTCGCCTTGATCGCCGCGAGCCGCCCGGGGTCGCGCGCCAGCGCCAGCGCAAGCGCCTCGTATTCGTCGGTGGTCCTCGTGATCAACTCCGGGAGCCCGATCGCGGTGAGCAGGCTCGCAGCGACGCGGCCCGCGAACGTCGTCCCGAGGCAGGTCAGCACCGGAAGTCCCGCCCACAGTGCGTCGCTTGCCGTGGTGTGGGCGTTGTAGGGCAGCGTGTCGAGGAACAGATCCGCGAGGCGATGGCGCGCGAGGTGCTTGGCCAAAGGCGCGCGCGGCGCGAACACGATCCGATCGGCGGCGACGCCGCGCGCCTTGGCCTCACGCTTCAGGTTGCGCGCGACCGCGGCATTGTCCTCGAGCAGCCACAGCACGCTGCCGTCGACCTGGCGCAGCAGCCGCATCCAGACATCGAACACCGGCGGCAGGATCTTGTGGTTGTTGTTGAAGCAGCAGAACACGAAGCCTGATTCCGGCAGGCCCGCATCGGCGCGGCTCGGCGGCTCGCTCGCGATCGCGCGCTTCGAATCGTTGACCTGGTAGCACTCGGGCAGCCACACGACCTGCTCGTCGTAGAACGCGCGGTGTTCCGCCGGAATGACGATGGGATCGGCGATGATGTAGTCGAGCGCCTCGCCGAGGCCCATGGTGCCGGGATAGGCGAGATAGCTCGCCTGCACCGGCGCCGGACGATACGCGAGCACGCCTGGACGGCAGTCCTGGGTGTAGCCCTCGGCGTGCACCGCAATGTCGATCTCGAGCGCCCGCATCTGCCGCGCGACTTGGGCGTCGCTCAGGGCATGGGCGTCGACGAAGCGATCGAACGCCTTGGTCAGGCGCCCGCGCATCGGATCGGGATCGGTTCTGCCGAACGAGATTGCCGTGACCTCGAAGCGTGCGCGGTCGTGGGTCTCGAACAGCTCGGCCATCAGGTACGAGGTCGCGTGCTGGAAGAAGTCGGCCGACAGATAGGCAAGGCGGATGCGGTCGTGGTCGTAATGCTCGCCGGTCCAGAGCGGTCGGGGGAACGGGCGGAATTTCTCGCGCGCGTACGTGCGCGCGCACTGCTGCTGGTCGGCGGGTGAGTCGCTGATGGCGAGGAACGGGAACGGCAGGTCGGCGGGCCGGCCGGATCGCACGGCGTCGACCACCTCGGCGAGCGCCGCCTCGGTGCCGTTCCAGTCGCATGCCTGCAATCGCGCGTGCAGCAGGTGGCCGCGCGCGAACGGTCGCGCCGGTGCCGCGCGCAGCACTTGGGCAAACGCCGCCGCTGCTTGCTCGGGCCGCTTCGCCGCCGCCAGCGCGCTCGCCTTGTTGGCCAGCGCCTCGACCGAGTTGGGATCGATCGCCAGCGCCGCGTCGTACGCGGCGATCGCCTGATCGGGATTGGCGTAGCCGGTGAGCGCCGCGCCGAGGTTGTTGTAGGCCGCGGCATAGTCGGGCCGGCAGGCGATGGCGCGGCGGTAGCTCGCGATCGCATCCTCCAGCCGGTTGAGCTTGGACAGCGCGTTGCCGCGGTTGTAATGCGCCTCGGCGTCGTCGGGCTTGAGCGCGAGCGCGCGATCGAACGACGCAATCGCCTCGTCGGCGCGGCCCGCTTCGGCGAGCGCGTTGCCGCGATTGTTGTGCGCCTCTGCGTGATCCGGATGAACCGCCAGCGCACGATCGTAGGCCGCGACCGCATCGTCGAAGCGCCCGCCCGCCGCCAGCGCGTTGCCGAGGTGGAACGCGGCGTCGGCGTGATTCGGCGCGAGCGTGAGCGCCCGGCGCTGCGATTGGGCCGCGTCGTCGTGGCGTCCCAGCGCCTGCAGCGCGAGCCCGCGGTTCACCAGCGCGTCGACGTTCGGCTGCAACTCGAGCGCACGATCGAAGCTCGCGACCGCGTCCGCAGAGCGTCCGAGCAGCGCCAGCACGTTGCCGCGGTTGACGAGCGCCTGCGGGTATTGGGGCGTGAGGGTGAGCGCCCGGTCGTAGCTCGCGAGCGCCTCGTCGCCGCGACCGAGATCGCGCAGCGCGTTGCCGAGGTTGAGATGTGCCGCCGGGTTCGCAGGTGCGACGGCAAGCGCGCGCCCGATCCGCTCGACCGCCGCCGCCGGGTCGCCGCGCTGCGCCGCGAGCACGCCCGACAGATGGAGCGCGTCGGCGTTATCGGGCGCGGCATGGAGAACCTGCGCGTAGAGGCGCTCGGCCGTCGCCAGATCGCCGCGCCGGTGAGCGCTCACGGCCTGGTGCAGCAGGGAGGGAAGGTCGCCCGGAGAGGTGGTGCTCATGCGCGCAGGATCGGAACCATCATGCGCCGCGGGAGCGCGCCGCGCCCGCACGCTATCAAGTTTCGGTCGCCCGGAAAACGCCGCGTCAGCCCTCGACGATCTCACGCACCCGGGTGGCGAACGCTTGCATCGGGAAGGGCTTCGTCATCAGGTGCATGCCGGGCCCGAGAAAGCCCGAGGCATCGGCCGCGGTGTCGGCATAGCCGGTCATGAACAGCACCTTGACGGCGGGCCGCACCCGCCGCACGGCTTCGACGAGCTGGCGCCCGGTCATCCCGGGCAGGCCCAGGTCGGTGACGATGAGGTCGAGGCGGTCCGCCGCCTCCACCTGCTCGAGCGCCGAGCGGCCGTCGGCGGCGTCGAGCACGCGGTAGCCGAGCTCGCGCAGCACGTCGACCGCCAGGCTGCGCACGATGCCTTCGTCCTCGACCACGAGCACGGTCTCGCCGTGGGGCGCCGACGGCTCCTCGGCGGTGGACGGTGTCGGGGCTTCGTCTTCCCTCGCGCCGATGTGGCGCGGCAGGATGATGCAGACGGTGGTGCCTTCGCCCGGCGTCGACTCGATGTGCGTGGTGCCGCCGGACTGGCGGGCGAAGCCGTAGACCATGGAGAGCCCGAGGCCGGTGCCCTGGCCGCTCGGCTTGGTGGTGAAGAACGGATCGAACGCGCGCGACACCACCGCGGCGGGCATGCCGATTCCAGTGTCGCCCACCTCGACGGCGACGTATTCGCCGGGCGGCAGGTCGTACGTCTGCGCCTGGCCGCCGTCGAGCGTCACATTGCGCGTCTGGATGGCCAGCCGTCCGCCTTGCGGCATCGCGTCGCGCGCGTTGATCGCGAGATTGAGGATCGCGTTCTCGAGCTGGTTGGGATCGCACCGGGTCAGCCAGGGATCGGCCGCCAGATTGAGATCGATCGAGATCGACTCGCCGGCGGCCCGCCGCAGCAGCTCCTCGACCGAGGCCACCAGCTCGTTCACGTCGACGGGACGCGGATCGAGCGGCTGGCGGCGGGAGAAGGCGAGCAGCCGGTGGATCAGCGCCGCCGCGCGGTTGGACGCCGCGATCGCGGCGCCGATGAAGCGGATCGCCTCGGGGAGACGCCCCTGGTCGATACGCTTGGCGATGAGTCCGAGCGAGCCGAGGATTCCCTGCAGCAGGTTGTTGAAGTCGTGGGCAATGCCGCCGGTGAGCTGCCCCACCGCCTCCATCTTCTGCGACTGGCGCAGCGCCTCCTCGGCGCGCTCGCGCTCATAGATCTCGCTCTGCAGTCGCTCGAGCGTCAGCGCGAGGTCGCGCGTCCGGTCCTCGACCTGCGCCTCGAGGGTTTCGTTGAGGTCGCGCAGCGCCCGCTCGGCGTTGACGCGATCGGTCACCTCGTAGCCCTGGGCGAACACGCCGTTCACCTCGTCGTCGGTGCCGGTGAGCGGGTACAGCACGAAGTCGATGTAGCGCAGCTCCTTCGGCGCTCCCGGCGCGCGCTGCAGCAGCGCCGGAACGGTGCGGCCGACGTACGGCTCGCGCGTCTGGTAGACCTGGTCGAGCAGCTCGTAGAAGCCCTGACCGGCGATGTCCGGCATCGCCTCGTGCAGCGGCTTGCCGATGACGTCACGCTGGCCGATGAGCTGCTGTTGGGCGGCGTTGACGAACTCGAAGATGTGCTCCGGCCCGCGCAGGATCGCCATGAAGCTCGGCGAGCGCTCGAAGATCTGACGGAGCGTGGCCTCGCTGCGCTTGCGGTCGGTGATGTCGAAGACGAACGAGTAGAAGCCGGCGATGTGGCCGTCTTCCAACTCGGGGATATAGTGAATCTCGTTGTCGCGCACGCTGCCGTCGGGCCACGCGGTCTGGGCCTCGAACGAGACGTGCTCGCCGGCGAGCGCGCGGTCGATGTAGGGCTTGCGCTGCACGTAGCCCTCCTCGCCGACGATTTCGCGCAGGGTCCGTCCGACGACCTGCTCCGGCGTCAGCGCGAGCCAGCGCTGGTAGTGCTGGTTGGCGAAGCAATAGACCTCGTCGGTGTCGATGAAGCCGATCAGCACCGGCAGCGCGTTGGCGACGAGGCTCAGGCGCTGCTCGCTCGCGCGCAGTGCCGCCTCGGCGCGCATCCTCTGCGTCGTCTCGACGACGATCGCCACGATGCCGATCGGCTCTCCGTGCTTGTCGTAGGCAGGACTGAAGTCGAGATTGAACCATCCGTCCTCGGGCGCGCCCTCGCGGTTCAGCCGCATGTGGAGATCGCGGAACGACATGGCTTCGCCGCGGAAGCCGGCCTGCAGCACCGTCCGGTAGAAGTCGGCGACCTCGGGCCACGCCTGCAGGATCGAGCGGCCGAACAGGTCGGGATGGCGCGCGCCGGCGATGGCTGCGTACCCGTCGTTGTAGATCAGTACGCCCTCGCGGCCCCACAGCAGCGCCATCGGGATCGACGAATGCAGGACGATGTCGACGACGGTGCGGACGCTTTGCCGCCAGGACGCGATCGGGCCCAGCGCGGTGCGCGGCCAATCGAACGCTCTCACGAGCGCGCCGGCGTCGCCGCCGCCGCGAGGCCACTCGTGCGAAGCGCTCCCGGCGACGTCCGTCATTGGCAACGCCTTCGGGGTGGCCGGACGCCGCCGCGCAAGAGCTGCGTCGCGGGCTCCGGCAATGGCACATGGGAACCGCGAAGAGTAGCGCCGCCGTTTCCCGCAACATGGGACAATTATGGGACGGCACGCGCGATCGGCGCGTCGCCGAAGCCGGACGATTGACCGGGCCGTCGCGTGGGAGCGGGGAATGCGGATGCGGCGCGGCGGCGGGTCGGCCCCCTCTTTTAAAATGGGCCGCGCGAACGCGGTCCTAAGGGGCCGGCCCGCCCGATGTTGCCGCGATCAGTTCGCGCTGGTGCGCAACAGCCCGATGACCTTGTTCTTCACCTCGGGCGGTTGGTTGAGCATCGCATGAATGGCCGGTGTCATCTGCTCGCCGCCGAGGTGCGTCGCGTGGATGCGGGCGACCCGGGTGACTTCCTCGTTGAAACCCTTGTCCTTGGCCATCTTCGCGAATGCGTCGCGCAGTGCCTTGGCGCGGTCGGCGGGAATGCCCGGCGGCGCGTAGTAGGGCCGGGCCATGTCGATGATCGGATTGACCATTGCGAACAGGTCCTTGCGCTCCGGCGGGATGACGTCCATCACCCACGGCACGTGATACTGCTCGAGTTCTGGGCTCTTCCGGCCGGCGACCTGGAGCAGGATCTTGACCTTGCCCTCGTTCATGAACTGGAGCGGCCGCCCGCTCATGAAGCCGATCAGGTCGCCACCCGAGGCCTGGATCTCGTTCTGTTCGATCGCCAGGTTGATGGCGCTGTCCTTGTAACCGTAGATGATGTCGACGTTGAGGCCGAAGGCATCCTTGATGAGCTCGGGCACGAGGCCGTAACCGGTCGAGCCGCGAGCCGTCGCCCCGAACTTGAGCGGTTGCTTGCAGGACTTGAGCGCCTCGATCGTCTGGCACGGGAAGTCCGTGCGCATCCAGAAGATGACCGTCGCGTTGTAGAGGTTGGCGATCCACGTCATCTTGTCGAGATCGAAGCGGATGTTGGGTTGCGAGATCGCCCGGCTGAACAGCCCCGCCGATCCCGCGCCGATGGTCAGCCCGTCCTTCTCGGCCACGTTGTAGACGTGGTTGGCGGCGGCGATCGATTCGGGCTGCGCCATGTTGTTGACGATGACCGTGGGCTTGCCGGGAATGAAGTCGGCGAGATGGCGCCCGACGATCCGGCCGAGGACGTCGACGCCCGACGCTTCGCCGCTGCCGACGATCAGCCGCAGGGTCTTACCCTTATAGAAGTCTGCCGCCGGTTGCGCCTGCGCCGCGCCGACGGCCATCGTGGTTGCGCAAAGCGCCGCCAGCCCGATCGCCGCAACGCGCGCCTGTCTCCATCCCGCACTTGCCCATCTCGAACTTCCAAGGAATGCCATCTCCGTCTCCCGTGTGTCCCTGTTTCGCTTTTTTCGCGAGTTGACCAAGAGCATACGGGGGCGGATCGGCGTCTGGAAAGACCCCAGGACGGGCCCCCCGCCCGCCGGTCCGGGCGTCGGGGCACGAGGATTACAGACGGCAACCGTCGTGTGCGCCGGTCGCTGTCCGTGCCTCGCCGTGTCCGCTTTGTCGCGGCGATGTCCCTTGCCGCGATTCGCCGTCAGCCAACAGCGCGCGGCGGCGGCTGGGCTCGTCGGCGGCCGTGCTACGCGCCGGTGAGCGTCATACCGATGCGACGCGCGATGTCGCGCTGCCCTGCGTCCGCTCGGGCGGCGATGTGGTTTCGGGGATCGGCGCCGTCTGCGCCTCGTCGGGCTCGTTGCGCGGGAACGCCAGGTAGAAGCGCATGCCCCTGAGGCCCGATGCCACATGGCGGCCGCGCAGCGTGCCGCAAAGGGTCCGGATCAGGCCGAGTCCTTTTGCATCGGCGCCTCCCGGGCCGCGAAAGCCGGGGCCGTCGTCCGCGTACTCGAACAGCACGTCGGTGCCCGTCGCGCCGAGTTTCAGCGTCACCGTGCCGCTCGGGCGGTCGCGGAACGCATGTTTGATGCTGTTGGTGATCAGCTCGTTGGTGATGAGGCCAAGCGCTTGCGCGCGCTCCGCCGGTAACATGATGGGGTCCAGCGACAGGGCGAGCCGCACGCGCCCGTGCGGCTCCGCGTCGGCGAGCACGACGGCGATGTTGCGGAGGTACTCCGCGCAATCGATCTCGCCGCCGGTCGCCTGATCGAGCGATTGCTGCGCCAGGGCCAGCGCGCTGATCCGGTTCGCGGTTCCGAGAAAGGCGTCGCGGTCGACGTGCAATCGGCGGCTCTCGACCTGCAGCATCGCGATCATCATCGCCAGATTGTTCTTGGTGCGGTGCAGGTGCTCGCGCCGCATCACCCGCTCGCGCTTGAGCGCGACGGCGAGTTCGTCGGTCAGCTTGCGGGTTTCCTGAAGGGCGACGCTCTCGCGGCCGGCCGAGCGCAACGCCACGAAGGTCAACGCCGCGAGCAGCCCGATCGCGAGCAGGCCAAGGCCGCCGAGCGCAATCGAGCGCCGACGCCAGGATTCGAGCACCGCATCGGTGGCGATGCTGGTGCTGACCAGGAGCGGTTGGCGCGGAACCCGGCGCAGCGCGGCGATGCGTTCGCTGCCGTCGACCGGCGACGAGCGGATGTCGATCACCTCGTTGACGTCGACCGGCAGCGCCGGCGCGGCGCGTGATTGCATCTCGTGCGCCGAACGCGACTGATGTGCGAGCAGGGTGCCGTCGGTCCCCATCAGCGTCACTGACGACACCGGGCCGGCCATCACGGAGGAGTAGAAGTCGCGAAAGAACTGCGCCTGCATTCCGACGGTGACAATGCCGCGGAACGACTCTCCTGATCCGATCGACCGGCCGATGATGACGATCGGCGTGCCGCCGCCGCGGCCGACGGCGACCCGGCCGATGTAGCGCGCCGCGCCGCCGGCGAGCGCCTGGAAGTAGTCGCGGTCGGCGAAGTTGGTCCCCGGCCGCATCGCGGGGGACGTGGTCAGGACCAGGCGGCCGTTGCGGTCGAGGATGCTGACCGAGCCCGAATTGACGAGATCGGTGGCGAACTGCCTGAGGATCTCGCGAAACTCGCCGCTGGCCGCGACCTCGTCGAGCGGACGATTGCCGATCGTCTCCATGGTTCCCTGGAGGATGCGATCGGCGGTCTGGAATACGACGCTCGCGTGCTCGCTGATCAGCCGCGAGTCGGATTCGGCGCGCGCCATGCCGCGCTCGAGCGTCGCGTTCCGGTCGAAGAGAATCTGGCTGGCAACCGCGGTCGCCAGCAGCGCGAGCGCGACGGCGATGATGAGGGCTTCGAGGCGGAAAACGGACAGCCGCAATGATTGCATGGCGCATTTCCCCAAAATCGCTCCCGGTAGGGCGGCGATGGGCCGAGCTTGTGTCCGCGCGGTGGCAGTATGGTTGACGTAAGTCAACGCCCTCTGTGTCAACCACACGACACAGCGGGTACCGTGACGCCCAGTTTCTCTCCGGTAATTCGAGAACACGCGGGTTATCTCGTCCGTCGCACCCGGACGCCCGTTCGGCGGTTCCGACGATCACGCGCCCGCGGCGGCCGTCGCGCTGGGCTCGGGTCCGCCGACAACCGTCTCGCCGCCTCGTGCGAACGACAGCGTGAAGTGCATGCCGCCGGCCCCGGAGATCGCATGCCGCGCCCGCAGCGTGCCGCACAGCGCCGCGATCAGGCGCAGGCCCTGCGAGTCCGCCCGCGCCTCGCCGCGGAAGCCGCGACCATCGTCCTCGTAGTCGAACAGCACGTCATCGCCGTCCGTGCGCAGCTTCAGCGTTATCGTTCCACTCGTCCGGCCGACGAAGGCGTATTTGATGCTGTTGGTCATCAGCTCGTTGACGATGAGCCCCAGAGCCTGGGCGCGTTCCGGCGGCAAGGTGATCGATTCGAGGCCGAGGTTGAGCTTCAGCTTGCGGTGCGCCTCGGCGTTGCCGAGCGCGCAGGCGATCTTGCCCAGATAGACCGCGCAATCGATGTCTCCCGCGCCGGTGGCGTTATCGAGCGATTCCTGGGCGAACGCGAGCGCGCTGATCCGGTTCGCCGTGGCCATGAACGAACCTCGGTCCGCGTTCGGCTGGCGTCCCTCGGCCTTCAGCATCGCCGTCATCATCGCCAGGTTGTTCTTGGTGCGGTGGAGCAGCTCGCGACGCATCATGCGCTCGCGCTCGAGCGCAATGCCGAGCTCATCGGTCAGCTTTCGTGTCTCCTGCAGCGCCACCCGCTCGTGATCGCTTGCGCGCAGAGCCATCAGAGCCATCGCGCCAAGCAGACCGATGGCCAGCGCCGCGAACCCGCCGAGAGCGATCGAGCGGCGAAGCCACGGCGCCAGCGCCACGTCGCTCGACAGCGCGGCGCTGACGATCAGCGGC